>JBBQWJ010000001.1:0-46105 GCA_038210685.1 Chitinophagales bacterium
CTTTTTGAGTCGGTGATGAATGAAGCCATTTCGCTGGTTAAGGAATTAATGCAACTGGATGATGACCACGAAGTTTTGTTTTTGCATGGAGGCGCCACTGTTCAGTTTATGCAGGTGCCCATGAATCTTTTGAATGAAAAAGAAACCGCTTCGTATGCTGATACAGGTGTGTGGAGCAGCAAAGCGATAAAAGAAGCTAATCTATTTGGAAACGTAGATGTGGTATGCAGTTCAAAGGAAAGCAATTATACTTTTATTCCAAAGGATTTCGCTGTGGCCAATGAATCAAAATATTTTCATATTACAACCAACAATACGATTTACGGAACTCAATGGCAGCAGATTCCGAAAGTAAGTATGCCTGTAATTGCTGATATGTCCAGCGATATTTTCAGTAGAAAACTCGACTTTAATTCTTTTGATTTGATATTTGCCGGCGCTCAGAAAAACATGGGAGCTGCAGGCGCGACGTTGGTCGTAGTAAACAAACAAATTCTGGGAAAAGTTAAACGTGCTATTCCTGCTATTATGGATTACAGAAATCATATCAAGGCGGAAAGTATGCTTAATACGCCACCGGTTTTTGCAGTATATGTGTCCATGCTTACGCTTCGCTGGCTTAAGGAAAACGGGGGAGTGGAGGCTATGGAAAAATTAAATAATGAAAAAGCAGCTTTGCTTTATACTGCGATCGATAACAGTAAAATTTTTAAAGGCACTGTGGTTAAAGAAGATCGTAGTAAGATGAACGTTTGTTTTGTGATGGATGATGCAGAAAAAGAAAAAAGCTTTCTTGATTTTGCCAAACAAAATAATATCTACGGAATAAAAGGTCACCGTTCAGTGGGTGGCTTCAGGGCATCACTATACAATGCTTTGCCTTTGAGCAGTGTAAAATTCCTGGTTGAAAAAATGGAAGAGTTTGAGAAGGGAATTTAATCTGAATAAGTACGTTTTGGAAAATGGGAAAATATTAGTCGATTGAATTATATTTGCAGCCCTTACAAAAATTGAATGTCTTTCCAGGCAAAAAGTTAAAATAAAACATGATATCTATTTCTCCTTTTAAAGCATTACGTCCTGAACCTCAATTTGCCAAACAAGTTGCCTCAAGGCCTTATGATGTTTTAACCACCAAAGAAGCAAAAGTTGAAGCTGAAGGCAATCCCTATTCTTTTCTGCACATTACAAGAAGCGAGATCGATCTTCCTGCCAATACTGATATTCACAGCCAGGAAGTCTATGAAAAAGCAAAGGAAAACCTGGATGCATTTCTCAGCCGGCCAATCCTTTTTAGCGAAAGCAAACCATGCTATTACATATACCAGTTAACGATGAACGACAAAACACAAACCGGATTGGTTTGTTGTAGTTCTGTATCAGATTATGAAGAAGGTTTGATAAAAAAACATGAATTAACGAGGCCTGAAAAAGAACAGGACCGCATTAATCATATAAAAACTACCAGGGCTCAAACAGGTAATGTTTTTCTTGCTTTCAGGGATATTGATGAATTGAATAAGTTGATGGAAAAATGGAAAACGACCAAGAACCCGGTTTATAATTTTACAGCTGAAGATGGAATTCAGCACAGCATCTGGGTTGTAAGCGATGAGAAGATAATTGACAGGATTACGGAGATCTTTAAAACGGAAGTTAATAGTACATACATTGCTGATGGGCATCACCGCGTAGCTTCAGCAGCAAAAGTGAAATATATATTTGCTGATGATGAAGAAGCAGGACATTTTCTTTCTACTTTATTTCCTGCTTCACAGCTAAAGATCATGGATTATAACAGGGTGGTAAAAGATTTAAACGGGTTATCAGAAGAAGTATTTTTAGATCATCTAAACAAGAATTTTTCAGTTTCTAAAGTTTCAAAAGCCTTCGCTCCGCTCGAGCCCCACGAATTTGGAATGTATATGAATGGCCAGTGGTACATGCTGGCAGCATTAGGAGGAACTTATTCAACAGATCCGATCGGGATTCTTGATATTACTATTTTGCAAAATAATTTGCTGGAACCAGTTTTAGGAATAAAAGATCAGCGTACGGATACACGTATTGATTTTGTAGGTGGAATAAGGGGTATGGGTGAATTGGAAGAGAGGGTGAACAGCGGAGAATGGAAGGTGGCGTTTAGCGTCTATCCTGTGACTATCGACCAATTATTTGATATTGCAGATACCAACAATATTATGCCGCCTAAAAGCACCTGGTTTGAACCGAAGTTAAGAGATGGGCTTTTAACGCATCTTATCTCCTCATAATATTTTACGGTTGAGCATTTCTTTTTTTAAGCAGTTTCTATAATTTTTTGTTTTTATAAAGATTTCCGGTTCTAAAGTATTTTATCTTTACCCGATGAAAAAGATCTTATTCGCCATAATTTTCTGTACGCTTACTGCCAGTGTAATGGCGCAACAGGAAGATGTTGACCAGCTTCATGAAAATGCAAAAGCGTTTATGCAACAGGGTGATTATGGAAATGCAACTTTGATATTAACGCGGGCGCTGCAACAGGACAAGCAAAACCTGGGAATAGCCAAAGATCTTTCAATGAGTTATTTTTTACAAAAAGAAGATCAAAAGGCATTAAACGTTATAAAACCATTTATTGATAACGATAATGCTGATGACCAGGCTTACCAGATAGCCGGAACTATTTACCGGAGGATGGGCCAGGAAAAAGAAGCTGACAAAAATTACAAAGACGCGCTAAAAAAATTCCCTAATAGTGGTGGTTTATATAATGATTATGGCGAGCTTCTTTTTAAAAACCACAATCCCGAAGCAATAAATATGTGGGAAAAGGGAATTAAAGAGGACCCCTCTTTTGGGTATAATTATTACAACGCCAGTAAATACTATTATTATAACAGAAATTATATCTGGAGTCTTTTGTATGGCGAAACCTTTATCAATCTTGAATCTTTCACTTCCCGCACAGCAGAAATAAAAGATATTTTGCTGAACGGCTACAAAAGACTTTTTGCTGATCCTGATCTGCTAAAAAATACAAAGGATAAAAGCGCTTTTGAAATTGCTTTTTTAACCTCTATGAATAAGCAGAATGATATAGTGATACGCGGTATCAATCCTGAAACGCTTACCATGATCAGGACGAGGTTTATACTTGATTGGAACAGAAATTACGCTCAAAAATTCCCTTTCAAACTTTTTGATCTCCAGGAACAACTTCTCGAAAACGGGTTATTTTCCGCCTATAACCAGTGGATTTTTGGTGCCTCACAAAACCTCACTGCTTATCAAAACTGGACAAGTAATCATCCGGAAGAAGCAGAAAACTTTAAAAAATTCAAAGCCTCAAGCATTTTTAAAATCCCCAAAGGGCAAGACTATCAATAATTTTTCAAAAAATATTCCACTTTAAAGTTGCCAAACCCTTTTTTGTATATTTAATTGTTTAATTTAGAATTTCTCTAACCATACCAATAATGGTTTTGAGTATAAATTTAAAGTGCAAACAATGACTCCCACACGACTATTTGATTGTATTGAGATGCAGTTAAAAGATGCACCGAACCACACTATGTTGGCTGGAAAAGAAAATGGACAATGGAAAGAATATACAACTGTAGAAGTATCTGAAATTGTAAATAAGCTGAGTTCGGGTTTACTATATTCAGGCATTGCGCCGGGCGATTTTTCTATTGAAGGGAGGGATAAGGTGGCTGTTATTTCCAAAAACCGGCCTGAATGGGTGATGCTTGACCTGGCGGTTCAGCGGGTAGGTGCTGTGTTGGTTCCGGTTTATCCTACCATCAGTGATATTGAACTGGAGTTCATTTTAAAAGATGCCAACGTAAAATTAGTTTTTGTAAACGACTACGAATTATTTGAAAAAGCCAACCGTATAAAAGGCAATCTTCCGAATCTTAAAGAAATTATTTCGTTTGAAGAAATTGACGACGTAAAACATTGGAAAGAACTGTTGCTGCCTCTTACAGAAAATATTCTTGGCGAAATTCAAATTATTTCAGATAAAATAAAATCGGAGGATCTTGCTACAATAATTTATACCTCAGGCACCACGGGAACTCCAAAAGGAGTAATGCTATCACACCGAAATATTTTAAGTAATGTTATGGATAGTATGCCTTGTTTCCCACCGGGAGAAAATATGAAAGCGCTGAGTTTTTTGCCTCTTAATCACATATTTGAGCGAATGATCAGCTTTTTGTATTTGTTTAAAGGAACAAGCATTTTTTTTGCAGAAAGTATTGATACCATTCCTCAGAACCTGAAAGAGGTTTGCCCTGATATATTTGCAACAGTTCCAAGATTATTAGAAAAAGTGTATGAGAAAATAATGGATAAAGGCAGTGAATTAAAAGGGATAAAGAGAAGATTATTTTTTTGGGCGCATCGGCTTGGATTAAAATATGATGTAAATAAAAATCTTGGATTTCTTTATAATCTTCAATTGGCGCTGGCTAATAAATTGATTTTTAATAAATGGCGCGAGGCGCTTGGGAATAATATTGTATGCATCATCAGCGGCGGTGCTGCCTGCCAGGTGAGGCTTTTAAAGATTTTTACGGCAGCTAAACTTCCAATAATGGAAGGCTATGGCCTTACTGAAACTTCACCGGTGATAAGCGTGAATCGCTTTGAAGAAAGTGGAAGAATGCTGGGAACCGTTGGCCCTCTAATTGAAAACGTGGAAGTAAAATTTGGTGAAGACGGAGAAATTTTATGTAAGGGGCCTAATGTGATGTTGGGGTACTATAAACATCCGGAATTGACTGCTGAATGCATGCAGGACGGATGGTTTAAAACCGGCGACATAGGAGTGATGATTGGCGATTTTTTAAAAATTACTGATCGTAAGAAAGAAATTTTTAAAACCAGCGGTGGAAAATATGTAGCTCCGATAGCTATTGAAAATAAATTAAAGGAGTCGAGATTTATAGAAAATATAATGGTGCTGGGCGCAGGCGAAAAATTTGTGAGCGCTTTGATAGTTCCTTCATTTCCCAATTTAAAAACCTGGTGTAGTGCGAATGATATTGATTGTACTGATAAGTATAAAGCAGTTAACAATCCGCAGGTTAAAGAATTCTTTCAAAAGGAAATTGCGCGTTATGATAAATTTTTCAGTCATGTAGAACTGGTAAAGAAATTCGAATTACTTCCCAATGAATGGTCTACTGCAAATGGCGAACTAACACCAAAACTTAGTTTAAGGCGCAAAGTAATAATGGAAAAAAATAAAGAAGCGATCAGGAACATTTATTCGGTTTAGACAGTAAACCAACAAATATTCCTGTTTTTTAATTTACTGAATGGCAATTAAAAAATTTGCGCTTCTTCCTTTTCTGCAACGGGTATTTTTCGCAGGAAGTCATCATAATCTCCATCATGATCACTATTTGCTCCATACACATCTATGGTGTAACCAATTAATCCATCGGTTGCTTCTATTAAATAAATAGCTGAATTGTCTTCAGGATCTGACTCACCTTCAAAACGATACGTTCTGATGATCTTTAACTCTTCAGGTTGATAAGTTTTACCTTTCCCTGCAGTAAACCCTTCTTCATTCATTTTGAATTCATTATCAATTTTTTTCAGGCGCAATTTTTCCAATACACCTGTCATCGTCGTCATGTGGGTTTTAAACTCCTGGCTTGAATGTATCATAAAAAAGAATTTGTTTAGTCAATATTGTTTTTATCTACACGACAAATTACATACCGAAAAGCGCTTAAAATAAAAATCCCCAATAAAGGGATTTTATTGGGGATAATATATTTTTATGAATCAGTTTACAATGATTCGTAGATCTTAATTTTATTATACAAAGTTTTGCGGTCAATCTTAAGTATCTCTGCTGCTTTTGTTTTGTTGAAATTTACGTCTTTCAACACATTCATAATGGTTTCATATTCAGCTTTTGCTGCAGCATCTTTTAAATCCACTTCTTTTACTCCAACATTTTGAACAAGTGAAATATCTTCTGAACCATTGGTATGAGTCTCCGGCCGCGTTGGTGACTGGGTAATCTCCCATGGAAGAACTTTTGAATTTATCTTTCCAGAGGGCGTAAGCAAAACCGCACGGCGCACTACGTTTCTAAACTCTCTAAGATTACCTGGCCACGCATAATTTAAAAACATTTGTTCTACATCTTCTTCGTAACCTTCTATATTTTTTTGTAATTCTTCATTTGTTTTATCCAGAAAAAATTGGGCAAATAGCGGAATATCGTCTTTTCTTTTTCTTAACGAGGGCAGGTTGATTGAAAATTCATTGAACCTATGGTAAAGATCTTCACGGAATTTTCCTTTTTGGTAAGCCTCCTGTAGGTTTTCATTAGAGGCAACTATGATGCGCACGTCAACATCCATTTCTTTGGTTCCACCCACTCTTTTATATTTTCTTTCCTGTATCACGCGCAGTAACGAAGCTTGCACATCTCTGGAAAGGTTAGAAACCTCGTCGAGGAATAAAGTGCCACCGTTGGCCAATTCAAAATGACCCTCTTTATCTGTAACAGCACCGGTAAAAGCTCCCTTTACGTGGCCAAAAAGTTCACTTCCTGATAATTCTTTTGACAATGTGCCACAATCCATCGCGATGAAAGGTTTGCCTTTGCGCTTACTACCTTCGTGAATGGTTTTCGCGATCACTTCTTTACCTGTTCCGCTTTCTCCATATAAAATAACGCTATAATTGGTAGGTGCTACCATTTCAATTTGCCGGTAAATTTTTGCAGTCTCTGTATCCTGACCAATCAGGTATTCGTTATTGGACGAAAGCTCGTATATTTTTTTCTTTCCTGCAGATTGGGAAGGTGACTTTTGCTGTTGGGCTGCTTGTTGGATAACAACTGGTGCGGCAATCGCTTTTTCGATCACATTGATCACCTCATCCGGGATAAGTGGTTTTGTAATATAATCGAAAGCGCCCAGTTTAATTACATCAACCGCTATTTTAATATCCGAATAACCGGTAATGATAATTACAATGGTTTTCGGCTTTGCTTCCTTGATCTTCATTAATACCTCTTTCCCGTCTTTATCACCAAGACGAAAATCACATAACACAATATCAAAGTGAAACTCATTGAATTTAGCCAGACCTTTCGATGCATTGTGCGCTACTTCAGTGCTATAGCCCTTTTTATCAAGGAAACGGCTCAGGAGAGTACACATGTCGAAATCGTCATCAATAATAAGTATCTTTTTGTTCATAAGTTTAAAATAAGCATTAAGGGCTTCAAAGTTAACTTAAATCTTTGTTTTTTAGTTCAGGCGAAGAAACAGTTTTTTTTTCTATTTTAATCCAGTCGGCATAATCATTAGGCGCAATATTTTTACCGTACAGTTTTGTGAAGACTTTTGTAAATTCTGCACCAAGATATAAAATAATAGAACTATAATATACCCACACCATCAAAATAATGATTGATCCTGCGGCACCATACAGTGAAGTTAAATTACTATTTTGAATATAAAAATTAATTCCTAATTTTCCAATTGTGAAAAACAGGGCAGTTATAAATCCGCCAAAAAGTACATCTTTCCAGCGGATTTTTGCATCTGGCAATACTTTAAAAATAAAAGCAAATAAAAAGGTAGTCACGAGGAAGGAAAGTATGGCTTCAGATGCCTGGATGAAATAGACACTGTAACCGGCTATAAACTTTCCTATCAGTTTGCCAAAAGCTGCAACCAGCGCGTTAAGCAGTATTGACACGAGCATTATCAATCCCATACTTAGTATTAAAGAGAAGGACAACAATCGGGTAAGAATCAATTTCCACCATACTTTATGATTTTTGATCTTTAATCCCCATATTTTATTTATCGAATCCTGTATTTCGCCAAAAATGCTGGTGGCGGCTATCAATAAAATAATGAGACTTAAAACGGTTGCAAAAAAACTGTTCTTACTCAAATGAATATTCTTAATAAGATCCTGTATCTCAATTGCAACATTACTTCCAACAAGATTGTTAAGTTGTACATAAACTCTTCCCTGCATTGCTTCTTTGCCGAACAAAAATCCAAATAAAGTAGTGAGAACCACCAATAATGGAGCGATTGAAAATACCGTATAATAAGCAAGCGAAGCGCTGTATTTAAGTAGATTATCTGCAGAAAATTCCCTTGAAACTTCTTTTATAACCAACACGAATGACGATAAGTTTTTTTTCAACGGCATCTAAAATTTTTTATAAAGGGAAATTTAAAGTTACTGCAAAAGAATTTGGAACAAGTAAACGCTTGCTTCCTTTAATTAAAAACTAAAAATGATCGGCTTGCTTTTACTCAAATATATTGTGCGTTTATAAAAGTCGGTTAAATATGAAAAAATGCTCATTTCGTGGAGGGATTTCCCCGAGCATAAGTGTGTTCTGTTATTTGTAAATGCCTTATTTTATAGGTGTTTATACGGAAAGAGGATTTATTTTTTCAAATAAAATGTCTTTGGCAAACTTTTGAATATTATGATTACTGTAAATAAAATTTCAACATTTTAAAACAAAACAAAATGAGTAGTCTTTTATATGTCATCGCAGTAATTCTTGTAATCATTTGGGTGCTTTCTTTTTTGGTATACCATGTTACAGGAGGCTTAATCCACATCTTATTAGTCATAGCTATTATTGCAATCATTATGGGAGTTATACGTCGTGCATAATTTCTCTTTAAAAAATTGAAAACAGGAATCTTAATTATTTATTTATTTGCTGTGCACTTTTCTTTAAATGTATTTAAAAACTAAAAATTAAAAAAAATGGGAAATTTATTGTATGTCATCGCTGTGGTTCTAATAATTATTTGGGCCATAAGCTTTTTAGGCGGCTTTTATACAGGCGGCCTGATTCATATTTTATTAGTAATTGCTGTGATAGCAATTCTTTTAAGAGTCATCAGATCTGCTTAATTATTAAAAATCTAAAAACAAAATTATGGAAGACTGGAAATTAAAATTAAAAGGTAACTGGAACGAATTGAAAGGGAAAATGAAGCAGGAATACGGGAAACTTACCGAAGACGATTTGAAACGGGAAGAAGGTAAAGATGATGAATTTTTAGGAAGACTACAACAAAAACTTGGAAAAACAAAAGACGAAGTGATCAACTGGATTCAAGACCTGTAAGTTTACCGGGATAAAAAATACAAAACCTCATTCATTATGTTTGAGGTTTTTTTTGCTTCAATAAAATTAATAAATCATTTATCCTCAGTACTATTAAAGGTGATAGTAAATGAAGTTCCTTTGCCCACTTCACTTTCAGCAGAGATGCTTCCTTTGTGGCCAATGATAATATTTTGAGAATTTGCGAGGCCAAGGCCGGTTCCTTTTTCTTTTGTGGTAAAATAAGGTTCGAATAAGCGATCTAATTCCCTTTTTTTCATTCCCTTTCCATTGTCTGTTATCTTCACCACGCATTTTCCCTCCATGGATTCTGTAGTTATTTTTAAAATCCCATTCTCACCCATAGCTTCTAATGCATTAACAATGATATTTAAAAATGCAATTTTTATTTTTTCAATATCTACAGGTAATGAGCACACATTCTTATCATAATTTTTAATCACTTTTATCTTGTTCAACTGAATTCTGTCGAGAGCCAATTCCAGGCTTGCATCAAGAATTTCATTGATGGAAGCCAACGAAAAACTAAGCTCTGCTCTCGTTGTAGCCAGGAGATCAGATACGAGTTGGTTAATCCGGTCTGAATTGCGGTTAATCATATCAAAAAATATATCAGAATCTTCATTCCCTACTTCAGAGCGTAACTGTTCACACGCCAGATTAATGTTCGTGAGCGGATTTCTTACCTCATGCGCCATTACACGCGCAATCCGTCCTGTTACCATATATTTTTCAAGCTGCCTTAGTTCAATTAATTCTGCATTTAGTTTAGCCAGTTGGTCTACTCTTTCTTGCAACTCTTCTTTGTATTCCCCTGCTTTTTTAGAAGCGATGTTTTTTTCTTTATTCTCTTTATTATACACCACCAGCGAATAAATCGTAAGCATAACTGCAATTACAATTGAAAGAACATTAAGTATTTGTATAAGGCCTGAATATTGAGAAATTTTGTCTGACCAATCAGTTCTTAAATGAATTTCTTCCTGCTTCATTTTAAAGATCATGGCATCAATTGCCATAGAATTAGCAATACCTTGCTCACTTCCGTTCAAATTGAACGAAGTGATATTTTGTCCTGACGGCGGCTTGGATATGATATTTTCAATCCAATTGTATCTTTCCTGGATGAGATCATGAAGTGTATCCAGATTTTCTTGCTGGCTTTCATTTCGGATTGTAAGTACTTTTAGTTTCGAAAAAATGCTGTCAGTTTTTTCTTTGCTCACCTTATATTTCGTAAGCGGTATCTTTTCATTTGTGATGAGGTAACCTCTAAAGGAGGATTCTCCATTGCTGATAAAACCTAGAATATTATCAAGGTTGTGGATCACTTCATTGGTATGATCCATCCAAAAATCCTGTATGGATACTTTCCTGGTTGAAATAAAAGTAAGCGCATAAGAAATGAATAAGAGAAAGATGGCAGCAAAGAAACCAACTCGTGGTCGCTTAGTAATCCTATTTAAAATTTTTTTGACCATTGCTTCTTTGAGATGCCTAAATATACAAAGGCTACGGCTTATTTAGAAAATTTTCTGATTAGCCAGAAAATAATTACCAGTACGATAACAACTATAACGATTCCAACCCACATACCTGCTTTAAAAATTGCGCCGATAGCTTCGCAACTGCTTACTGCGATAACCAGAAGCAGTAAAATTGGGAGAAAATGGCGGTTCATCTTATTCATAAATTTTTTGGTTTTAGATTTTTTTGATAGCGTTTCGTGTTATGATTTTGATTTTTTGTTATTCTGAAACATCCTGTTTCTTTTCAATTTTTCCTGGCCTTTTCCGGCTTGCCACGTGAGTTTGAAATTCCTTTTTTCCCTTCACATTTTTATATTTTATAAAAAAAACCAGAGTAATATTTAAATAATTATCGCTCAAAATATTATGCCAATTATTGTTTTTGGCTGATTTAAAAAAAGTAAATGAAGAGGGTTGTTGTTTTTAAGAAACAAAATGATTTTAAAAAATCAAGAAATCTTCCTCAGTGTGGGCAAAAATTTACTCAGGGATAGAAACACCGTTTAAAGGGCGTGATTTAAGAAGTCGCTAAAACCCAATGTTGAAAAGGGTTTTAGAAGAAAAGCCTTTGTCTGTTTTTTCTTGGCAATATATTTTGTCTTTATAGATCAAACAATATTTTTTAAAATTTAAACTTACAAATCATGGGCGCAGGAAAAGTATTCGCGAGTGTTTTAGCAGGTGCCGCAGCCGGTGCAGTATTAGGAATTTTATTTGCACCCGATAAGGGCACAGAAACAAGGCGTAAAATAGCAGAAAAAGGATCTGACTTTGCAGGTTCAGTTAAGGACACATACAGTGATATTTCTGATACAGTTTCAGAAAAGTATGATACAGCAAAGCAAAAGTTAACAGATCTTGTTTCTGAAGGTAAAGACCTTGGAAAAGACATGGTGAACCAGGCAAAAGAAAAAGCAAACGCAATGAAGAATGACGTTAGAAATCCTAACCCAATGAACTCTTAAAAGCGTTTATTTTTAATTGGTTTTAAAGGGCAATCTGTCCGGTGATAAAATAAAGAATATGGAAAACGACCCTACTGCGGTAGAAGAACTGTTTTATAAATTGAAGGAATATGGAGAAACTACTGTTGATCTGCTTAAATTAAAAGCCATCAATAAGGTTTCAGGTTTTACTTCCAATTTAATTGTTTCAATTATTTTAATAGTCCTTTTATTCCTAATATTGATATGTGTTAGTATAGGCTTTGCTCTACTCATTGGAGTATGGCTGGGAAACGCTTATTGGGGATTTTTTATCATATCAGCACTTTATATTATCATCGGACTTGCTTTATTTGCAAGCCGTAAGAAAATTCTGAAAGAACCAATTAGTAACATGTTCATCAAAGAATTAATTGATTAAATTTTAGGGAAAATGGAAAATGGTGAAACAGCTGAGGAAAAACTGGAAAGTATTGCAAATACTACTGATTTGGCTACCGCTATCAAAAGACTGGAAAGAAGAAAAGCGGTGTTGGAAGAAGATTTGAAAGACAAATTTCATGTTTTAACAGAAGACCTGAAACCAAAAAATATTTTAAAAAATACGATTCATGAATTCCAGGAATCCACGGATCTAAAACATAATTTATTAAAGGTAGCTCTGGGACTGGGAGCAGGCTATTTTTCACGTAAGCTCCTCGTAAATAAATCAGCTGGGTTTATAAAAAAAGCACTTGGCACAGCAGTTCAATACGGGATTACCAATTTCGTAGCTAAGAATGACTACGAAGACTCCCCTGGCCATCCCAAAAAGAAAAATCTTTTCAGGCGGATATTATCCATTTAGGACTTCCTAATAATTGATTTAATCCTTCCTGATTACTACCAAAACTGTTATTCATTTTCATTATCTTTCTTTTTCAATTAATCACCGCAAACTATTTCTAAAAATGGAAAATGATGCTGTGGTAATGCAGGCAACCTTTTAATTCTTCTGAACACAATGGCAGAAGACATTAATGGATAAGGCTAGATATAAAAAAATGGTATTTAGATTTTACCGCATGTAAGCTGGAAATGGAGTTTCAGCTTCAATTTGAGGGAGAAACAGATACTATAAACATCTTTGTGAAATAATTGAAATAATACCTGGATAAAAATGTCACATACCTGGAAGTATGAAGGCTATCAGGGAATTCTTGAAAAAGAATCGTAGCTTTTTAAAATTATTTTTTCTGAAAAACATCATTTTGAAAAAAATCTTTCTCGCAGTCTGTCTTTGCCTTCTGTATCAAAATATTTTTTGTCAACAAATCAGCATATGTGCAGACAGCATTCCATCTTCCTTCCGTGGGCTAAGCGTTGTGAGTAATAGTCTGCTGTGGGTTAGTGGAAGTAATGGCACTATCGGAAGAAGTACCGATTCAGGAAAGAATTGGAAATGGATGAAAGTAAAGGGATTTGAAAAAACCGATTTCAGGGACATTGAAGCATTTGATGAAAAGACGGCAGTTATTATGGGCGTAGATGAGCCGGCCTATATTTTAAGAACAACCGATGGCGGTGATACCTGGAAGGTGGCCTATAAAAACGATAGCAAAGGAATGTTTTTAGATGCAATTGATTTTTGGGATAAGGAAAACGGAATTGTAGTTGGCGATCCGGTAAATGGGCGCTTTTTTATTGCAAGAACTTTTGATGGCGGAAAAACGTGGCAGAATATTCCGGAAGAAAATAAACCCATTACAGATAGCGGTGAAGCATGCTTTGCAGCAAGCGGCACCAATGTAAGAGAACTAAATAAATCAGAACCTGTTATTATTTCAGGAGGTTTAACTTCCCACATTTTTATAAGTGATAAAAAAATATTGCTTCCTATTTTGCAGGGAAAAGAATCAACCGGCGCCAATTCTATTGCTGTAAAAAACAGTAAAACGATAATCGTTGTAGGAGGAGATTTTTTAGAAAAAGAGTCCAAAAAAGGGAATTGTGCGTTGTCGGTAGATGGTGGGAATAGCTGGATGCAGCCACAAACGCCACCTTCTGGCTACAGAAGTTGTGTTGAATATTTATCCAAAGATAAATGGATCACCTGTGGTTTAAATGGCGTTGATATTTCAAATGATAATGGAATGAATTGGAAAAAAATAAGCGATCAAAGTTTTAATGTTTGTCGCAAGGCAAAAAAAGGAAGTGCTGTTTATTTCGCTGGGGCAGGAGGGAGGATTGGAAAATTTGAACAGTAAACGAACAAAATAGCTGGATTTTTATTTGATTTATAGATTCCTTTTCACACGGCAATGAGGTTAGTTAATTTACCGATATCAGCAATTAATTTTTGAATAAAATCAAGCTGAATGAGCCATTGTTTGTCAGAATTTTTGTCAAATGAAATCGGAAGATTTAAGTTGGCCGGATTTTTTTCCGTAGCATAATGGATGTCCAGTTTTTGCAGACTTTGTTGCAAACAATAAATAGAAGATTCTACTGTATTCATTAATTGTTTATAGGTAACCGTTTGATGTTGCATCATTTCAGAAGTAAGGCTCGCCACGTTTGAGGACAATAGGTTGTTCAAAACCACAAACTCATAAATTTCATTTTTATGCTTTTGTTTACTTTTTGGTTCGCTTTGCATACGGTGCAATGCGGCTGCAAGGTTTGCCGTACTTACAAATAATTCTTTACGCACCACCTTATAATCTAATGTCGATATTTTATTCCCCATAAAAAGGTCTCTTAGTTTCTCCAGGTAATGAATATTGGCTTTTAAAACATTGGCCATATACGTCTGCAATTGCGATGATTCCCACAGTGGGAATAAAAAATAACTTGCCAAAGCCGCCAGCCCTGATCCAATCGCGGTATCTAACAGTCTTTCTCCTGCAACATTTAAAGCGCCAAGCCCCAAAAAATGGAAAAGAATCAAAACGTATGGCGTAAGAAAGATTACCATTAGTATATAATTCAAGGTTTTGTAAGTGTATGTGCCCAGCATAAAAAACACAAGAAGACTGAAGAGAATCACTTTATCGTGAATAAAATAAAGCAAGAGTAATCCGAGAATTCCACCGCCAATCGTTCCTAAAAGCCTGTCTCTGTTTTTTTGTTTCGTGAGGCTGAAGGCGGGTTTTAAAATAATAATAATGGTCATTAAAATCCAATAACTGTGGTGGCCATGCAGGAAGAGTTTGGAAATAATAAACCCAACGCCACATGTGATCATTACCCGCAATGAATGCCTGAAAATTGAAGATTCGAAGGTGAGGTTATTTTTTAAAACTTTCCAACTGATACTTTGTTGCGTAACAAACGGGGAATATTCTTTCCGCGTTCTGATTTTTCTTTTTATAGAAATATCCTCGTTGAAGTATTCTAAAATGCCGTCAATTTTTTTGCTGAGATTCCAAAGATTTGCCAGTACTTTTTGGAGCATGAAAGCATTTTTGCTTTTAGAAATCTCATCTATTTTTTTCTTTAATGAATTTAATTCGTTTTCAAGATCATACTCTTTTTTGTAAGAACTATTCGACTGAATGGCTTCACCAATATTATTTAATTCAGCAGCAAGATTTTTTATTATCAATGAAACTTCCTGCAAAATTCCCGTATCAGCATATTCTTTTCTCAGATCTTCATAATCATAACCGGTCGCCATTATCTGTTCAAATAAGTCTACAGTATCAACGAAAGTTAATACCAACAGGCGTCCTGTGCGTGTGGATTCTTTTAATAAAGCGCGGTTTTTAAATAGCAATTCCCTGGCATCGTCCTGGCTTGTGTTGACGGCGACCTGTTGTTCAAGCAACTTGTAATATTGTTGTTGAATGTCTGAATTGATATCATACAATTCGGCTTTTATCAATAAATATTTTGCAGTCTCTCTCAGGCATTCTCCAATGGAACGTTGCACAGGACGATAAGGAGTGAGCCGGAAAAACAACAACGCAAGCAGCATATACCAAACACCTCCGCTCAGGATTAGTAAACTTTCTGTCAAGACCTTCGCAGGTGGGATCACCTGTGTCATTTGAAGGATCATGATGAGCAAGGCTGCAAATCCTATGGAAGTAGCGCGGTTTCCAAATACAGAAAACATCGTAAAGATGAATGCTGCTAATAGAATAAGAATACCTAATGTAACGGGGTTTTGATTGAGAAACCCGGTTAATAAAGCGCTGATAAAAACGAAAAGATTACAAAAAATCATCCCGTTTCTTTTATGCACTACTGGCCCGGGCCCGTCACTAATGCTTACGCATAATGCGCCTAAAGATAGCGCCAGACCCGTTTCCAGATCTCCTAAATAGGAAAAAAACACCGCCGGAATTATTATTTCTAAAGTGATGCGAACGCCATCAGAAAAATATTGGCTGAAAAGAAAATATCGTATTTGCTGGGATCTTTCCATGAATTATTAGATCACAAAGAAAGATAAATTTTGGTTGTTTTATTTTGTGAAATGCTTAAATAATAAAAGGATTGTGTTTGGCTCAAGTTTATGCTAAACAAAAAAGAGAAATCCCCATTATTTCTTTGTTTACTCCACTTCAATAAAAAATCAATTCAACACATTCGCTTCTTTTTCAGTTTCTATACTTTTTTGCTCTTTTATTTTATCCCAGCCACCCATAACATTCCTTAGGTTGTGGTATCCTTGCCTTTTTAAAAGTGAAGCAGCTATAACGCTCCTGTAGCCTGCGCCGCATTGTATATAGATATTCTGATCTTCTTCAAGTTGGGCGATCTGGGCAACATCTGCCATGTCAGCAAGTGGTATATTAACTGCGCCTTTTACGTGGCCATCTGCAAATTCATTGAACTTTCTAACATCCAATACAACTAAACGGTCATCAAAAGGAATATCCATTGCCAGCTCATCAGCTTCCACATTTATGATCAGATCAATTTTTTCTCCTGCCTTTTTCCAGGTATCAAATCCGCCTCTTAAATAGCCTTCTATATTTTCAAAACCAACTCGCGCCAGTCTTACCACAACTTCTTCTTCTTTTCCTTTATCACTGATAAAAAGAATAGGCTTATCAAACGGCAACAAACTTCCCGCCCATTCCGCAAACCTTCCGTCAAGACCTATAAAGACAGAACCCGGAATAAAGCCATTTGAAAAATCTTCAGCTTCTCTTGTGTCAAGAATGACAGCATCGTTTTGAATTTGATTTTTAAATTCTTTTATAGAAAGCTCATGCAGCCCTTTCGATTTTATTTCGTTCAGGTTCGAATAACCTTCTTTATTGATTCTGGCATTGATCGGGAAATACGGTGGGGGATCAGCCAGGTCTTTCGTTACGGCTTCAATAAATTCCTCTCTTGTCTGGGGCAGCATGGCATAATTCGTTTGCTTTTCAGTTCCAAGTGTACTTTGCTTTTCAGGACCAAGATTTTTTCCACAGCTGCTTCCGGGTCCATGGGCCGGATAAACGATAAGGTCGTCCGGCAAAGGCATTAGTTTGTTTTGAATAGAATCATACATAATTGAAGCCAGCTCTTCTTTGGAAAGATTGCCGCTGCTCAGATCAGGACGGCCAACATCGCCTACAAATAAAGTATCGCCGGTAAAAAGGGAATATGGTTTTCCCGTTTCGTTTTTTAAAAGATAGCAGGTAGATTCTAAAGTGTGTCCGGGCGTATGAATGGCTTGCAAAGTAAGATTGCCAATTTTAAACTCTTCGCCATCATTGGCAAGATGAAATTTAAAATTGGCTTTTGTATTTGGCCCGTAAATAATAGTGGCACCGGTTTGTTTGGCCAGATCTAAATGACCGCTTATAAAATCAGCATGGAAATGCGTTTCAAAAATATATTTAATGGAAGCATTGTGTTCTTTTGCTATTTGCAGATAAGATTCGGTATCTCTTATCGGGTCAATTACTGCCGCTTCGCCATTGCTCTCAACAAAATAAGAGGCTTCACTCAGGCAGCCAGTATAAATTTGTTCTATGTACATAAGTTCAGGTTTAGAAATAAAATAGCCATATTTATTTAAAGTTCATAAATATGGCCGGAAATTTCTTGTAAAAACTCAATAATCTCTTTCAGAAAATTATTGGTTTTTATCCAACAAGTTCTTTAACAAACTTATTGATATCTGCGATACGATCTTCATTGATAGTATAAAAAATGAATTTTCCTTCGCGCACTGTATTTACAATCTCAGCTTTACGTAAAATAGCGAGATGTTGTGAAGCCACAGATTGCTCAAGGCGTAATTTTACATAAAGTTCAGTAACAGTAATTCTTTTGTGTTCGTCAATTGTTTTAAGAATTAGTTGCCTTAGTTTATGATTTAGGGCTCTTAAAACAAGAGCGGCTTTTTTGATTTTTAGGAAATCCATGTTTTTCAGAGCATCACTTTCGTTAGTGTGCTCCAGTCGACTTGTTTCGTGACTTTGAGCTGTGAGTGTCATTCTAATTAGGTTTTAATGATAATTAATGTTTTTCAAAAAGAATTCAAATTTTCAATAGCAAAGGTACGTATTGTAAATAGATATAGTTTGTAACGAAATATTAAAATAATTATCCTTTTAGCCAATTTTTGCAGGTGTATAAAATTCTTTAACGTATAAAGGCTTAGCGCTTATTAGGTTTTCAAAATCTTTGTTTTGAAATTTTTTCCAGCCAAATTTTGCTAAGGAGGTAGAAGATATCTCCGATAAAATATAATTCAGATTACCAGATTGGGGTACTGCTAATTTTTTAAATTTTTCCGCACCGCTTCCGAAGTAAAAGAAAGTATGTTTTTCTACCAGATCTTTAAAGCTATTTTCTTCTAAAACTATTGCTGCTGGCGGATTTATTTCATTTAATTCATAGTCATAAACCGCAGTAAAAACTTCCATCCTTCGCGCATCTATCATTGGGCAAAAGAGCGCATTTCTATCAAAATCCGGAAAATTTTCAATCGCGGAAAAGGCCATTAGTTCTAAGGTGTTAAACATAATCATGGGGATTTTTAAAGAGAAACACAATCCTTTTGCGGTAGCCAATCCTACTCTTATCCCAGTGTAAGAACCAGGCCCCCCGGATACGCCAATCGCTTTAATATCGCTTATGGCAATGTCATTATTCTGTAAAATTTTTTTAATTGCTATATGTAAAAAAGAAGCGTGTTCTTTCGGTTCGGTATTAATTGAAGTGTCTAAAACCTGGTCTTCATTACAAATATTTACAATTGCCTTTTCTGCTGTGGTGTGAATATGTAAGATATAATTCATTGATCAACTCTTTCTATTATGTCTAAATATAATTTTTTTAATGCCGGCGCGGGCAAATAGCGGTCTTCTTTTTCAGTTAATTTTTCCAATAAACAATAGATGTTTTCTATGCCGATTTTTTCCGCCCATTCAAATGGACCATTAGGATAATTAGTTCCGAGTTTCATGGCCATATCAATTTCTTCTATGGTACTTATCTTTTCACCAAAGGCAAAAAAAGCCTCATTTACGATCATGCTGATCACTCTTGCAGATACAAAACCCGGCTCATCTTTTACAATAATTACTTTTCGGTTGAGTGAAGCAAAAATGGGTTCATGGTTTTCCTGATTATTAGTGGCTACTTCCCATAGCGGCCTTTCCAAAAAACCGGGCCATCCGTTAAGCCTGCTTACATTCTCGGGAAAACCCGATTCGGATAAAGTGTCAATTACCTGGTTCACATATACGGGCTTTCCTTTAAACCTTTCAAAATTGATTTCCTTATTACCTGAAAGAAGAAAAAATGCGTCAAAATCTTTTGAATCATCCAGATCAGTAATTTCCGAAACAAAAGTTACTGATACATGCTCAGGAGCAGGTATCGATACTATTTCCTTCTTCTGTTCTTCCTTACCAAGAATAAAAATATTCATACTGTATTTTTTGCAAAAATAGGTTTGTTAGTTGAGGGAAAGTTTTGCAACTTTAAACTCTTTTCAAAAAAAATAAAATATGAGCAAAACGATCGTTAAAACTACAAAAGCACCAGAGCCGATTGGTCCGTATAGCCAGGCAGTAAAAGCAGGAGGATTTTTATTTTTATCAGGCCAGGTAGCATTGATACCAGGCACTTCCCAATTAAGTACCGATAATATTACCAATGAAACGATGCAGGTGATGGAGAATTTAAAAGCCGTGCTGCAAGAAGCGGAATTAGATTTTAGCCATGTGGTAAAAACCACTATTTTCTTAAAAGAAATGAGTTCTTTTACAGAAGTGAATGCAGAATATGGTAAATATTTTGATAAAGATTTTCCGGCAAGAGAAACAGTTGCTGTGAAAACGTTGCCTAAAGATGTAAACGTGGAAATTAGCATGATTGCATTTGCAGACTGACAGTAAACCGACATATTTTTAATAAAGTTATTTTTACAAATGGGGATGAATTTTGGTAACGAAAATTTCAAAAGAATTATAAAAAATAAAATTTGAACAGGCAGGTAATTATAACATCAAAGGCCCATAAGTTTTTAACTGAAACGCTTCAGCATAAGGGGTTTTCTGTTCTTATTTCAGAAAAGATTACCTACGAAGAATTGAGTTCAATAATCGGCCAGGCGGAAGGGCTGGTAGTTACAACAAGGATGCCAATAGATAAAACCATTTTGGATAAAGCAAGCCGTTTAAAGTGGATCGGAAGGCTCGGGAGCGGCATGGAACTTATCGATGTGGAATATGCAGAATCGAAAGGAATTAAATGTGTGAGTAGTCCCGAAGGAAACCGTAATGCAGTAGCAGAACATGCACTCGGTTTATTGCTGAATCTCACCAACAAAATTTCTTCAAGTTATGAAGAGATCAAGGATAGAAAATGGATAAGAGATGCAAATCGTGGTACTGAGTTGGAAGGCAAAACGATCGGAATTATCGGATATGGAAATACAGGCTCTGCGTTTGCAAAGTTGCTGGGATGTTTCGATGTAACAGTTCTTGCTTATGATAAATATAAATTTGGGTTCAGCAAGGATCATGTTAAAGAAGCGAATTTTGAGCAGGTTTGCCGGTATGCTGATGTGCTAAGTATTCATGTACCACTTACAGAGGAAACTCAGCACATGGCAAACGAACAGTTTTTTAATTCTCTCGAAAGATCTCCTTTTTTAATTTCTACCTGTCGTGGAAAGGTGACAGATACAGGGGCATTAATAAATGCTTTAAAAAGTAAAAAAATTGCAGGCGCAGGACTTGATGTGTTGGAAAATGAAAAATTTGAAACGTATTCAAAAGAAGAAAATCAACGATTGAGTTGGTTGTTAGCGCAACCTAATGTAATTTTGACGCCTCATATAGCCGGATATTCGCATGAAGCCTTTTATAAAATGACAAAAGTGCTTTTGGAAAAATTAGGCTTGAAATAAAATTTAATCTTTCTTATATTTGTATTCATACAACGTCTTAGTAAATACTGGGACGTTGTATTTTTTTTCAACATTACATAAAGTTTTGACAATTAAATCAGATGTTATGAACCAGGTTAATTATGTAACAAAAGACACGTTTGAGCAAATGCAGGCAGAATTGCAGCACATGAAAGGTGTGGATAGGCCCGCAGCTTCAGTGGCAATAGGTGAGGCCCGTGAAAAAGGAGACCTTAAAGAAAATGCTGAATATGATGCTGCCAAAGAAGCACAGGGAATGCTTGAGGCTAAAATAAAACAGCTGGAAACTATTATTGCTACTGCAAAAATTGTAGATGAAAGTACCATCGATACCAGCAAAGTTTCAATTCTTACTACAGTAACGCTCACGAATGTTGCTACAAAAAAACAGGTTACCTACAAGATAGTTTCTGAAAAAGAAGCCAATCTTAAAGAACAAAAAATTTCTGCTAATTCTCCAATAGGAAATGGATTGCTTGGAAAAGCAGTGGGTGAAGTAGCTGAAATAAAAGTTCCTGCGGGAATGATAAAATTCAGGATTGATAAAATAACTGCTTAAACAGCAACAATGACGATATTCAGTAAAATAATCAACGGCGAAATTCCTTCTTATAAAATAGCAGAGAACGAAAAGTTTTTTGCTTTCCTGGATATAAATCCATTAGTTGAAGGACATACGTTGGTAGTTCCCAAAGTGGAAGTGGATAAATTTCTAGAGATGCCGGATGATTATCTTTCTGAGATTTTACTTTTTGCAAAGCCGGTTGCAGCCGCTATTGAAAAAGCAATTCCCTGCAAGCGCTGCGGGCTAAGTGTTATAGGCCTTGAAGTGCCGCATGCGCATTTGCATTTGATTCCACTGAACAATATGGATGATATTAATTTTACCAGGAAAAAGCTTACTCCTACAAAAGAAGAATTAAAGAATGCACAAGAGAAAATTTTGAATGCGTTGAAATAATCTTTCCAGCAAATAAACAAATAAAACGGATTTTTATTTTATTCGCTGAGGATTTTGCACCAGGAAATCTTTCCATCCATTTAGTTTTTTGGATGAATCCTTTATTAAGGTATTTCCCTGGAAATGGTGGCACACTGCCACTGCAAGTGCATCAGTTGCATCAAAAGATTTTGGATCTTCTTCAAAAACAATAAGCCGCTGCAGCATTTTCAATACTTGTTGTTTATCAGCATTTCCATTTCCGGTGATAGATTGTTTAACTTTTCGTGGTGAATATTCTGTAACGGGAATGCCGGCCTGCATTGCGGCTGCAATGGCTACACCCTGCGCGCGGCCCAGCTTTAGCATGCTTTGCACGTTCTTTCCAAAGAAAGGAGCTTCAATAGCAAATTCATGCGGGCAAAATTCAGTGAGCAGTTCACAAACTTTTTGGTATATGATCTGCAATCTTTCGTAAGTATCTTTTTTAGGAGAAATTTTCAGTACATCCATAATGATCAAGGTCATTCCTGAAGAAGAAATTTCAATGATTCCAAAACCCATAAACAACGTTCCTGGATCAATGCCTAAAATGATTTTTGAATTTGTATTCAATTGAAGTTTATTTTTACCACTATTTGAATAGATGATTGTAAAATAAGGCAAAATTTCTGTATTAAAGCTTCATGATTCGTAATAAAAAAATCAAAATAATCGTCAAATACTTTATCGGCCCACTTCTTGGCGCGTGGTTATTTTATTCTTTGTATCAGCAAATAAAGCATCAGCCTCATCTTCATGAATCTTTGATGCTTATTAAAGAAGCTCCTTTTGGGGACAATGCATGGAAATTCTGGGTCGTTTTATTACTTGCCTTTTTAAACTGGGGCATTGAGGCACGCAAGTGGCAGGTGTTACTAAAACCTTTACAAAAAATTCGTTATTTAAGAGCTTATCGTTCGGTGTTAAGTGGCTTGGCTTTATCATTAAATACTCCAAACAGGATGGGTGAGTATGGTGGAAGAATTTTGTATGTAAAAGATGGAAGCCGGCTAAAAGCGATTTCTTTATCAATTGCCGGAAGTATAAGCCAACTCATTATCACCTTACTGTTGGGATGCGGAGGTTTGATTTTTCTTTTGTTTTTTCAAAAACTGCCTTCCGGTTCTGTTATGGGGTTGTCGGTTTATTGGATAAAAGTTTTGCTATTCATTTCATCGGTGGCAACTGCCATCCTAATTTTATTTTTCTTCAGGCTTTCATGGTTGATCAGGTTAATTGAAAAGATACCAGGATCATTAAAATTTATAGAGTACTTTAACGTTTTAGAGGAGTTTACTGCTAAATTATTGTTAAGGCTACTTTCACTTTCGTTCTTTCGCTACCTTGTTTTCGTCCTACAATATATCTTGCTGTTGCAGGTTTTGCAGGTAGAAATATTTTGGTTCGATTGTTTCTGGATAATAAGTATCCTTTTTCTTGTGCTGGCAATCGTTCCATCCATTGCAATTGCTGATCTTGGAATTCGGGGAAAATTCAGTACCGGGTTATTAAGTCTGTATAGCATGAACACGATTGGTATATTAGGCACTACATTTGGTATTTGGTTCATCAATTTATTTATACCGGCTGTTGCAGGAAGCATATTGATTTTGGGTATAAAATTTTTTAAAGAAAAATAGTTACAGATTTGAGAGCAATTATTTCACTATTACTTTTACTTTTTACTACAACCCGCCAGGAGCCACCATTCTGTGGCATACACAATACTGCTTTTAAAGACGGTGAAGAAGTTACGATGAGGGTTTATTACACCACCCTCGGTTTGTATGTTGGTGCAGGGGAAGCGAAATTTACTACCAATATTGAAAAGTACAATGGTGTTCCTACTTATCATTGTGTGGGAGTGGGCAATACTTATTCTTTCTTTGATAACTTTTATAAGGTTCGTGACCGTTACGAAACCTATATTGATACAGCAACCATGCTTCCCGTAAAATTTATACGAAATGTGGATGAAGGTGGCACAAAAATTTATAACAATGTAACTTTCAATCACGAAACGGGCACTGCAGTAAGTACGCACGGGCTTTTTAAAGTAACCTCATGTATCCAGGATGTGATCAGTTCCGTTTATTATGCAAGGAATATAGATTTTAATAAGTATAAACCGGGCGATAAAATTCCTTTTGATATGTTCCTGGATGATGAAATTTATCATCTTTATCTGCGCTATGAAGGAAAAGAAGATGTAAAAACAAAATATGGAAAATTCCGGGCGATAAAGTTTAAACCTTTATTGATCAAAGGGACTATTTTCCAGGGAGGTGAAAATATGAATGTGTGGGTAAGTGATGATGCCAATCATTTATTATTACGTGCTGAAAGCCCGATATCAGTAGGTTCTATCAAAGTTGATATGATGAGCTACAAAAATCTTCGCTATCCGCTTACCTCATTGATCAGAAGATAAAAAAAATTTATTTTTTTAGATTATCCTGCTTTTTATTCTCCATATGTTTTAACCTGAAAAGGATTAAAAGTGATATTCCCACAAGAAGATAAGTAACGGATAAAAGCATATTTTCCGTATGCGATAAAACAACGCCTTTGAATTGCTCTTTTATAAAAAAGTAAATGATGGTTACGATACTTAGCAAAAGAACAATAAAAGAAATCTTTTTCAAATTGATGATTTTATAAAATGCTCTCCAGTTTAAAAGTTTCTTTACTGCGTATACCCTTTTCCGTTAGTTGTAAGGTGCAGCATTCAATTTCAGGATCATGTTCAAAGAATAGAATAAAATCTTTTTCAACGGCTTCATTAAGAAAGGATCTTTTTTCAACCAAGGTTTCAAGCGGTCTTGTATCATAAGCCATCACATAAGGAATAGGAATGTGTGCTACAGAAGGTAATAGATCCGCCATATAAATAATCGTTTTGTCTTTGTATTTTATTTCAGGCAACATCATCGATTCTGTATGTCCTTTTACAAAACGCAGTTTTATATTTTCAGTGAATTGAATTCCTTCTTTTGGTTCGATAAATCTCAGTTTGCCACTTTCCTGAATCGGTAAAATGTTTTCCTTTAAAAAACTGGCTTTCTCCCTGTCATTCGGTTGGGTAGCCCATTTCCAGTGATTTTCATTGCTCCAATAGGTAGCGTTTTTAAATGCCGGCACCAGTTTGTCATCAACCTTTTCTATAGAGCCGCCGCAATGATCAAAATGAAGATGGGTTAAAAAAACATCAGTAATATCATCTCTTGTAAAACCATATTTGGCTAAAGATTTATCGAGGGTATCATCGCCGTTTAAATAATAGTAACCAAAAAACTTTTCACTTTGTTTGTTGCCCATTCCATTGTCAATAAGAATTAAACGGCCTTCATCTTCAACAAGAAGGCAACGCATAGCCCAGTTGCACATATTATTTTCATCCGGCGGATTTAATTTTTGCCACATGCTTTTGGGAACCACACCAAACATAGCGCCACCGTCAAGTTTAAAATGGCCGGCGTTGATTGAGTACAATTTCATTCAATTTTATTTTTTTAAAAAAAATAAAATTACAAAATAATAATAGAGATGTTTTGAGAGAATTTACGCAGCTACTGTTTTTTCCAGGTGCTTCTCTTTTTTTAGGGTGAGAAAAAGAAGAAAAAATCCTATTATAAAAAAGCACATTACTACCAATACTGAGTTTTTCATACTTCCTGTTAATTCTTCAATCAGGCCAAAACTAAACATGCCGATTACGATCCCGATCTTTTCAGTAACATCATAGAAACTAAAAAATGAAGTGGTGTCTCTGGTGACAGGCATAAGCTTGGAATAGGTTGACCTGCTCAATGACTGGATGCCACCCATTACCAATCCTACAACAGCTGCTAAAATATAAAAATAGAATTCTGCATTTATTCCCCGTTCACTAAGGATTGAAATTTGATAAGCACCGATACATACTAAAATCCAGATAACAACTACAGATAACAACGTTTGAAAATTACCAAATTTTTCTGAAAGTTTTGCCATCAGGTAAGCGCCCAAAATGGCAACAATTTGTATGATTAAAATGGTAATTATTAATTTCTCTGTTGGCAATTTTAATTCTTTGCTTCCAAAAAGTGCTGCAACCAACATTATGGTTTGAACACCCATATTGTAAAAGAAAAATGAAAATAAAAACCGTTTTAAAACAGGGAGATGTTTTATTTGCCCGAAAACTTTTTTCAGTTCGATAAAACCATTCACCAATAAACTTTTTTCCGGCCGATTCGCTGCAGGAATGCCTTTTGGCATTCTTGTAAGTGTAAATTGTGCAAAACCAAACCACCAGATTCCAACCAACAAAAATGAAAACCGCGCAGGAAGTGTTGCGTCATTTTGCATGCCGAACCATTCTGGTTTAAAAACGAAAATGAAGCAAATCAATTGTAAAATTACACTGCCAATGTAGCCCATTGAAAATCCTTTGGCGCTTACTCTGTCACGGTCTTTTGGGGCTGCAATTTCAGGCAAATAAGAATTATAAAAAACAATGCTGCTCCAAAAACCAATGCAACCAAAAATAGAGCATACAATTGCAATCCACAGTGTTTCCGTGCCTTTGAAAAAGAAAAGAAGACCGCAGGATAAACTTCCGAGAAAGCAAAAAAATCGAAGAAAATTTTTCTTATTTCCTTTGTAATCGGCTATGGAAGATAACATCGGCGACATAATAGCTACAATCAAAAAGCCAACACCGAGGGCATAATTATACAGAGCTGAGTTTACAAATTTTCTACCGAGAAATATTACTTCACTGTTGACGTTATTTTTCGTCACACTTTCATAATAAGCTGGAAAAATGGTGGAAGTAATTACTAAACTGTAAACAGAATTGGCCCAATCATACATGGCCCAACCGTTAATTACTTTTTTGGAAGCAGTTTGCATTTAAAATAAATAAAGCATCCAAAATAATGAAAATATTTTACAGTACGTTTCTTTTATAAAATAAGATTCTGCATTATTTGTTGCTTTACTGCATCTGCGTAGCCTGAAGCCGGATTACTTTTGGATGTAACCCGTATAAATTAGGAATAATAAGATAACACCAACAATTGTTCTGTAAATTCCCCAAATTCTAAAGCCATGTTTTTTTAAAAACTCAATAAAAAATTTGATAGCTAACAAAGCCACCACAAACGCAACAGCATTTCCAATCAACAGCAGTTTTATTTCAGGAGCGGTAAAGCCGCCAGCGGTTTTATAATGTTTGAATAATTTGTAGCCCGTTGCAGCTATCATAGTAGGAACCGCAAGAAAAAAAGAAAATTCTGCTGCGGCACTGCGTGTAAGCTTTTGTTGCATGCCCCCGATAATAGAAGAAGCGCTTCGGCTCATGCCGGGAATCATTGCCAGGCATTGCCAGATACCAATTGCAAATGAATTTTTATACGAAACCTGTTTCTCCGAATTAATACGCGGGTGCTTGAAAACGTCATCTATAAATATCAGTACCACACCGCCAATCAATATTGCCAAAGCTACCACGGTAGTACTTTGCATCATTTCATCAATTTTTTTGGAGAATAGCAAACCTAAAATTATCGCAGGGATAACGCCGATTATTAGTTTAAAATAGAAATGCAGATTTTTGAAATCAAAAAACTTTTTCCAATACAAAACAACCACAGCGAGAATAGCACCGAGTTGAATAGCTACCGTGAACATTTCTGTAAATTCAGTTGAAGGAATGCCTAATAATTTTTCGGCAATGATCATGTGCCCGGTTGAAGATATAGGGATGAATTCTGTAATTCCTTCTACAATGCCTATTATTATTGACTGTACGACGTCCATTTTTTGCGGTGTGGGTAATATTAAAATTCTAAATATAAAAAAAGCGATGAAAATTTCACCGCCTAAATGGTATTAAAAACTATTTCTTTTTTTTTATGATAGCAAATATTTCAATAACTAAACCGCCAACTATCAAGATCGGGGCAAGAGTTATTCTTCTGAAACTATAGATCTGGTTGTCATTAAAAACATTCGGATCTGAACTTTTACCACCGGACATTAAAAAAAATCCAATGGTCATTACAATAAGGCCTATTACCATCCATTTATAATTTTCTTTTGAAAACAATGCATTTTCTTGAGAAGGTTGATGAGCAATTTCTTTTTTAGAAATGGACGGAGTAACTTTTTTAGCAGTACTCATATTTTTAATTTTATTTGCAATGTTAAGTAATTAAAATATAGATTTTTCAAAATCAATACAACTCATCCAGTTTCATTCTCAGGTATTTGAGCGCCGATCTATGCGTACTTAAAAGTGTGATGCATATTCCAAGAATAACAATGCCTCCAAAGATCAACAGCATGTTTTTTGTATCGTGCAATATCTGTAAATAAGGAATAAATTTTTCTGAAATAGTTATAAATCCGAACATCAGGCCGATGGCGATGGCGGAAGCAATAATGCCGTTTATAATAGCGCGGCCATCAAGTGGACGTGTTATAAACCATCTTGTAGCACCCACCATTTGCATCGTTTTTATGAGGAATCGGTTGCTGTACATCGCAAGCCTTATCGTATTATCAATTGAAACGATCACCAAAATCGATAAGAGGATGGCGACCACAAGCAAAACGATAGTGGTGGTTTTTACAAACTGGCTAACACTTGCAACCGTTGCTTTAGGCGTTTGAAATTCAGATAATGTATGCGGGAAATTGGCAGTCAGCGAATCTTCTAAATTCGCCAGGCTGTCTTTGTTAACATAATTCGCTTTTACATAAAAATCAATACTCTCAGGCAGGGGATTACTGATTGCCAGCTTTTTCCAAAGTGTGTCATTTTCCTGGTTGTATTTTGCGATCGCTTTTTCTCGAGTGATATATTCCACTTTCACAGCATATGGAAGTGAATCGATATAATTTTTTAATGAATCGATCTGATCATCTGAGGCAGTTCGGTATATGTAGGCATGAAGCTGGATATTTTCTTTAAAATAATCGCCGGTTTTTTGGATGTTCAGGAAAATCCACGCTACTATTCCAAAAAGAAACAATACCAAAGAAACACCTATGATTGCATAAACATAGGATGGTTTTCCGCGTTTGGTGGATGCTTTACCGAATTGGGCCATAATGATAAGGATGAATTTATTTTTTACCTTTTTTCTACTGCGGCAAAAATAAATGATTTTAAACAGGTTTAGTATTTTTGCGCCTTCGCAATTGATAGCTAATGTAATTTACATAAGCCATTGAAAACAGTGAAAACAAATCAATAACATTTCTTTCACAAAAAATTGCAAAATGATCTTGCCCGGATCCTGCCTGGTAAAGGATTTTAGGTTTCATTTGCAATAAAACAATAAAAATTGATTGGATTTTAATAACAAAGAATGGAATATAATTTTAGAGAAATAGAGACCAAATGGCAGGATGCCTGGAAGGAAACAGGGATTTATCATGTGAGTAACTCATCAGATAAACCCAAATATTATGTGTTGGATATGTTTCCTTACCCAAGTGGTGCAGGATTACATGTGGGCCATCCTTTGGGATACATTGCAAGTGATATTTATGCCCGATATAAAAGATTGAAAGGTTTTAATGTGTTGCACCCAATGGGTTTTGACAGTTTTGGTTTGCCGGCTGAACAGTACGCAATTGAAACCGGCCAGCATCCCATAATAACAACCGAAAAAAATATTGCCACTTTTAAAGATCAATTGGATAAGATCGGTTTTTGCTTTGACTGGAGCCGTGAAATAAAAACGAGCGACCCTGAATATTACCGCTGGACACAATGGATTTTTTTACAAATTTTCAATAGCTGGTTCAATCCTAAAAGCAATAAAGCGGAATCAATAGAAACACTGGTAAATATTTTTGAAACAAACGGTTCATCTGAGTTTGAAACTGCTCATTCTTTTATTGCTGAAGAGTGGAAAAATTTTGATGAAAAAAAGAAGCAAGAAATTCTTATGGATTTCAGGCTTGCGTTTTCTTCTTATGGCGAAGTGAACTGGTGTGAAGCGTTAGGAACCGTTTTGGCAAATGATGAAGTGGTAAACGGAGTGAGTGAACGTGGGGGTTATCCTGTAGAAAAAAAGAAAATGAGGCAATGGTATTTAAGGATAACAGAATATGCTGACAGATTACTTGAAGGACTGGAAACAGTTGATTTTAGCGATGCGATGAAAGAAATGCAGCGCAACTGGATTGGCAGGAGCGAGGGAGCGGAGATGAAATTCACAATTGACCACTTACCATTTACAATTGACGTATACACCACCCGCCCGGATACCATTTTCGGAGTAGATTTCTTGGTTCTTGCCCCCGAACATGAACTGGTAAATGAAATTACTACTGATGTACAACGGTCATCAATAGACGAATATCTTAATTACGTAAAAAGCAGGAGCGACAGGGAAAGAATGGCTGAGGTGAAACAAATTACCGGTTGTTTTACGGGTGCATACGCGATAAATCCTTTCGATGGCCGAAAAGTTCCTATTTGGATTGCAGAATATGTGTTGGCGGGTTACGGCACAGGCGCTATCATGGCAGTTCCTTGTGGCGACCAAAGGGATTTTGATTTTGCTACCTATTTTAAAATTCCAATCACCAATATTATCGGTGATCATTATAACGGAAAAGAAGCGAACCCGACGAAGGAAGCAGTTTTGCAAAATTCCGGGTTTCTTGATGGTCTGTTGATGAAAGATGCGATAGGAGTGGCGATCAATAAAATAGAAGAATTAAAAATAGGAAAGCGAAAAGTAAATTACAGGATGCGAGATGCTGGCTTCAGCCGTCAAAGGTATTGGGGTGAGCCATTTCCGATTATCTGGAGTGACGGAGTTGCTGTTCCTCTTGATGAAAAAGAATTGCCTTTGGAATTGCCTTTCGTAGAAAAATATGGCCCCGGAAAAGAGGGCGAAGGACCATTGTCTAATTTAATTGATTGGGTGACAGTTGAGGTCAATGAAGCTTCGCAACATTTAAACCTCACCCCCGACCCCTCTCCTAAGGAGAGGGGGGAAGAAGCTTCAGGATATATAACTTCTGAAGCTTCAACTTGGAAAAAATTAAAACCCTTTGCCAGGGAAAACAGAAAGAATCCTACAGAAGCTGAAAATTTACTTTGGGAAAATGTAAGAAATAGAAATATCAGTAATTGTAAATTTAGGAGGCAACATGCTATTGAAGGATTTATTGTTGATTTTGTTTGTCTTGAAAAAATGCTGGTAATTGAAATTGATGGTGAATATCATTTAGAGGATGAGCAAAAGAAATATGATGAATCGAGAACTGAATATTTGAATGAACAAGGATTTAAGGAATTAAGATTTACTAACCAGGAAGTTGAAAAAAACATTCCGGGAGTTCTTACAAAAATCCGCGAAGAGTTAACTCAATGTTCCCCTCTCCCCGGGAGAGGGGTTAGGGGTGAGGTTAAAAAGGGCAAACGTGAAACCTCTACCATGCCCGGTTATGCCGGCAGCAGCTGGTATTTTCTTCGTTATATGGATCCTCATAACAACCAAACTTTTGCTGATAAAAAAGCCACTGATTACTGGAACCAGGTTGATGTGTATATAGGTGGAACCGAACACGCTGTTGGACATTTATTGTACAGCCGTTTGTGGACAAAAGTTTTGTACGATTTAGGTTATATAAGTTTTGATGAGCCATATAAAAAGTTGGTGAACCAGGGGATGATACAGGGAAGTAGCAGGTTTGTGTACAGGTTAGATAAATATCAAGTTCAAAATGAAAATTCGCTTGATTATATAGAAAATCAAGTGCTCTTCTTATCGTTAGACTTTTATAATAAGTTGCGAGATTTTGAGAATTTTGAAAATAGAATGGAGGCAATAAAAATAATTGACGGTTTTTTAAGTGTAGAAAATAACAAAATTGGGAATACTTATTCAACAAGTGTAACTCCAATTCATGTTAATGTAAATATTGTTGATGGAGTTGAATTAGATATGGAAGCTTTCAAAAAGTCAAAACCGGAATATGCCAATGCTGAATTTATTTTAGAAGATGGAAAATACATCTGTGGAGTAGAAACAGAAAAAATGTCCAAATCAAAATACAACACGGTAAATCCAAATGATTTGGTTGATAAATATGGTGCTGATACTTTTCGTATGTATGAAATGTTTCTCGGTCCGGTAGAACAAAGCAAACCGTGGGATACCAAAGGCATTGAAGGTGTTCATCGTTTTCTAAAAAAATTATGGAGATTGTTTTTCGATGAGCAAAAAGGTAAAGTTTGGAATGAAGAAAAAGCAAATGATGCTGAATTAAAAACCCTTCATAAAACCATTAAAAAAATTGAAGAAGATACTGAACGTTTTTCTTTCAACACGGCAGTAAGCGCTTTTATGGTTTGTGTAAATGAACTGACAGATCTTAAATGTCATAAAAAAGAAATCCTTGAACCGCTGTTGATTTTACTTGTCCCTTATGCACCGCATATTGCTGAAGAGTTGTACCATGTTCTTGGAAATGCTGATTCAATTTTAAATGCTGAATATCCCAAACTGGAAAATAAATATTTGGTTGAATCTGAAAAGGAATATCCTATTTCTATCAATGGAAAATTAAGAACAACGATGATTATTTCTCTAGAAGCATCTCAAAAAGAAGTTGAAGAAATGGTTCTTGAAAATGAAATTGTACAAAAATGGATTGAAAGCAAACCAATAAAAAAGATAATTTTTGTGAAGAATAAGATGGTGAATGTGGTAGTGTAATTTTATAAAAGAAGATTCTTTTTTTTTGTTTGTTTACTGTTCTTTAAAATGTTTTCCACAGTGAAATTTGTATTGAATTGCTCATCGCCTAAATTCAATTTTTAAAAAGTTATTTTTATTTGTACAACTAATAAAGTAAAAATTAATGGAAGCAAAAAGGTCAGGAAATACGACAGATCACTTAGCCAACGAACGGACATTTTTGGCGTGGATGCGAACCAGTATCGGAATTATGGCTTTCGGTTTTGTTGTGGTAAAGTTTTCTTTGTTTTTAAAGCAGGTATCTCTCATTTTAGGAAAAGAAAATATTATTCAAAACCGAGGCTACTCTGCCATTGTGGGTATTCTTTTAGTGGCGGTTGGCACCCTTACTTCCATTTTATCATATCTAAGATACAGGCAATCTGAAAAACAAATAAATGGAGGAACTTATAAACAATCAACGTTGCTTATTAGTATTATTACCGCGTTTATATTTATAGTAAGTGTTTCTTTAATTGTTTACCTAATCCGTAGTACGGGGTTTTAAAATCTTTGTAAGGAACTGATTTTGTTGAGACCAAAAATTCTTTTTTTAAAGGCCTTAGTAAAAACTTGTGAAAAAGATAATTTTTGTGAAGAATAAAATGGTGAATGTAGTGGTGTAAATTCTCTCAATATTCCAGTAAATAAACAAATAAGGGGATTTTTTATTTTATTTGCCGGCAGAGTTCCTGCCATTAATCAATCCTTCTATAAATTGGCCCGCCTAACTGAATAATAAAAATTAAGATGATGGCCCTTTTAAAATTTTGCTGGCTTAATAATTTTTTCATGTAATTATTTTGAAATCCAAATTAACCAATAAAATCTTTCATTTTTGTTGATTTACTACAAGCATCTAATTGATCAGTTAAAATAAATCCGTCTGCGTTTTTTAATTAACAATTTTATCGGAATTTTAGAGGAATCAAATTCTATTTTTGTAAAAATGAGTTTAAAGACAACAAATAGCAATTCAGGTTTTAAAGCTAAGGTATCCTCTGTTTTAATGTTATCAATTGCTTTGATGCTTCTTGTTTTTTCCTGTCCTTTAAAAAAAATGCTAATAAATGAGGCAACTCATTCCTCTTCTATCCGCACCAACCAAACTAATCAGCCAGCAAACAATAATTACGAACAGGAGGTTGCGCTCAATTCCTGCTTGGTTAAGAAGCCCGCACAAATTTTAAAATTTAACGTTGCAAAGGAAATAAAATCTATTACACCCGTTACACATCATTTGTTCCTTTCCGCAGGTCCTTTCAGTCCTTATTTTTTATCTGCAACATTTACGCATTCACTTTACGCTGGTTCTTTTTCTCACTCTCTACCTCTTTTTTTAAGACATTCAAGTCTCCTTATATAATACTATTTTTCTCTGCTATTTTTTAAAATAGCATGATTCATTTTAAAGCTAAGGGCTTTCTGTTTTTATAAATTGAAAAGCTGATGGCTCAATAAAAACACAAGAATTTTAATCTATCAAAAACAATAAATATGAATATTAAATCAATCACTTTTTTAGGCATAACAGCCATTCTTTTTGCCGCCTGTTCAAATACTTCAAGGGATAAAAATCCCGATACGGATTCTTCTTTAACCACAACAGTAAATGCGCCTGCTGCAAATGTGGCTGATAAAACTCCGCAAATGTTGCCTTCGTTCCAGTTAACTTCGGTGGATGGAAAAACAATTAATCTTGCTGATTTAAAAGGTAAAAAGGTTTTTGTAAATCTTTGGGCTACCTGGTGTCCTCCCTGCAGGGCAGAAATTCCTTCAATTGAAAGGCTCAGCAAAAAAACTCCAAATGTTACGTATGTTATGCTTTCTTTAGATCAAAGTTTTGCCCTTGCAAAGGCATACGCAAAAGCAAACAAGATCAATTTGCCCGTATATTATCCGGCAGGGAATTTGCCCGACATGTTTAATACAGAAGGGATACCTGCCACCTTTATTTTTAATGAAATGGGCGAATTAATCAAAGCAAACATGGGTGCAGAAGATTATAATACGCCTGCATATTTGCAAATGCTCGGATCTTAAAATTCAAGCTTTGTTTGTTATCAAATCATTTTATGAATTTAGATATAGCTTACATCAATGATGTACATGGTTACCTGGAGCCACATCCGGAATTATTTTATAAAGACGGAGAAGAATATATTGAAACAGCAGGAGGCTACGCCAGGATAGCCTCCTTAGTAAATGATGCCAGGGAAAAAAATCCGCACTTTTTATTGTTCGACGGGGGCGATACTTTTCATGGCACCTTACCGGTCGTGAAGTCCCGCGGGGAGTGCCTTGTACCGATACTTAACAAAATGAGATTTTCTGCGATGGTAGGCCATTGGGATTTTGCTTATGGTCCGGGTCAATTACAGAATCTTGCGCAACAATTGAATTATCCTGTTTTGGGAATGAATGTTTATAAGGAAAATGATGAACTTTTTTTGCCCCCTTTTATAATGAAAACGGTTGGAGATTTAAAAGTAGCAGTGTTGGGTATTTGTTGCAATATCATCGACAAAACAATGCCAAAGCATTTTAGTGAAGGGATAAAGTTAACCGATGGTTCAGAAGAACTTCCCCGCTACATTGAAAAAGTTAAGGAGCAAGGCGCTGATATAGTGATCCTTCTTTCTCACAACGGCTTTCCACAGGATGTTTCTTTACTTAAAAAAGTGAAGGGCGTTGATGTATGTTTATCTGCGCATACGCATAACCGTTTGTACGAAGCGGTAAAAGTAAACGATGGTATTATTATACAATGCGGATGTCATGGTTCTTTTGTGGGTAATTTAAAATTGCACTTGGAAGAAAAAAAAATCAAAAGCTTTTCGTATCAGTTAAATACCGTTGATTCAGAAATTAAGCCTGATAGTGAGATTGAAAAAATGGTGCATGATATTATGCAACCTTATCGTGAAATTGAAAAAGATGAAAAAGGAAAAACATCAGGAATCCTGCACCGTTACAGCACCTTAGCATCTACAATGGATGATTTTTTATTATCTGCGATAAAAGATGCGGCTGATGCGGAAATTGCTTTTTCCAATGGATGGCGGTATGGTATACCTATCGCCGAAGGGCCAATTAGTACATGGAATCTTTACAATATTATTCCTATGAATCCGGTAATTTCTACTGTTGAAATTAGCGGTGAAGAAATAATTGAATTATTGGAGGCTAATCTTGAAAAAACATTTTCTGCCAATGCGATGAATCAGATGGGTGGCTATGTAAAGAGATGTTTAGGGCTTTATGTAAAAATGCGGGTTGAAAATCCCGCGGGGCATCGCATCCAGCAAATTTATTTTAATGGCGATCATTTGCAGAAAGACAAGTTCTATAAAGCTGCTTTTGTAACCATGCAGGGAGTACCTGAAAAATTTGGGAAGAACAGGCAAAATCTGGACATAAGGGCGGTGGAGGCGATGGAGAACTACTTAAAAAAGAACCCCGGTTATAGACCGGGGAAATTGAATTCATTTTGCCTCGTTTAGAATTTCTACGGGCTGTTTTTCAAAGAATAAAAATTCTCAATAAAAGTTTGTTTACTGGCACCACAGCAATCAATTAATCTTATTTTGAAGGCTGTACCATGATCCTCCGTTGTACACTTCACTATAACCGCTCGTCTTTAAAAGGCTCTTTGCCGAAGCGCTTCGCATCCCGGATGCGCAACAGGTGATAACGGGTTTGTTCTTTTTTATTTTTGCAAAATTGTTTCTAAGCGAATCCAAAGGTATATTTATAGATCCTTTAATATGGCCGCTTTGAAACTCTCCGCGCGTGCGCACATCAATAATAATTGCTCCGCCAGCAACCAATTCACTGTAATTTACTTTTGGGCCGATGCCAAATATTTTTTTAATTGCTTCTAACATTCATTTCTAATTTTATGCAGTTTGATAATCAAAGTTTACATTGTACCAGCTACCACCGTTTTCGCAATTGATTCCATTGCTCTGCAAAAAACCTGTGGCTTGTCCGCTCCTGGATCCGCTGGCGCAGCAAAGAACGATGGGCTGTGGCATTTCTTTAATTTCATTTACCCGTTGTGGAATTTCATTTAATGGGATATTGATACTGCCGGCTACATTTCCTCCCATAAATTCTCCGCGGGTTCTTACATCAATAATTGTTTTTTTGTTGTTCATAGTTTTTTTAATTTTTATTTTGATCTGAATAAATTTTTTCTTTTTTAAAAATGCTGAAAAATAAACCTCCCATTATCGCTCCGTAAATACTACTGTTCAAAGGTTTTGAAGTGATAGGACAGCTACCGCTACTGCAACCTATGAAATAATAATAGAGGTAGCCTCCGACGGCTCCCACCATAATTCCTGCAATGGAGAGCCAGTTTTTTCTGATAAAATTCATTGACTAAAATGTTTTTACGGCTTCGCTTAAATCGAATACCTGTGCACTGCCATTTACTTTTGATTTGATGATGCTACTGCCGGCAGCGCTTCTGAAGCCTGCTTCGCAATGCACCACGATTGGCTTATTTAAAGGGATTTCATTGGTTCGTTCTCTTAATTCGTATAATGGAATTTCTATTGTGTGTTCAAATACTTTTTTTGTTTTTATTTCTGATGGATTGCGAATGTCAACAATCGTAAACGCTTCCTCATTTTCTCTCAGCTCTTCGCTATCAAAGTTGGCAGTTACCACATTTCCTATATCGCCTGAAATTGCCAATTCAATTTGGCCTTCATAACCAATCTTTGCAATACGCGCGATCAGTTCATTTAATTCTGTTTCGTTCTCTGCCACCAGGTAAAATTTTTCTCCGGGATTTACAATACTTCCCAGCCATGTTTCAAAACTATTGTCCTTCATAAGGTTGATGGCATTTTTAAAATGGCCTTTCTTAAATTGTTGTTGAGGCCTGCTATCAATTATAACCAGGGAAGAATCTATGGTTTGAGCATTTACATTTTCTGCTTTTATCTTTTGCACTTTTGAAATACTTTCTGAAAAATTTTCAGCTCCCTTTTTATTCAATCCTACTTCATAAGGAAAATACCGCGGAACAAATGGTTGATCAGCTAAAAGTTGCTCTACGAAATCATCTTCACTCATTTCCTGCAAACTCCAGTTACTCATTTTTTCAGCACCCATAGTGCTTGAATTCAGTTGGCTCAAACCTTTTCCACATAAGCTTCCTGCACCATGTGCCGGATAAAGCAACACAGCATCCGCCAAAGGAATAAACTTATCACGAAGGGAATGATACATGTTTTTCGCTAAATCTTTTCTTGTCATCTTGATAGAGCCTGCACCTTCCCTCAAATCCGGGCGCCCGCAATCTCCAATAAAAAGAGTATCTCCTGAGAATACAGCACGTTCTTTATCATTTTCATCTATCAATAGAATACTGATACTGTCGGGCGAATGTCCTGGCGTGTTCAAGGCTTTTAAAGTAATGTGTCCTAAAATGATTGCGTCATCCTCATCAAAAGGTTCGTGTGGATATTCTGCACCGAGCAATTTGCTTACGTAAATAGTAGCACCTGTCTTGTTATAAATTTCCAGGTGGCTGCTTACAAAATCAGCATGAGGATGTGTTTCTATTATTGTAGTAATTTTCGCATGATGTTCATGAGCAAAATCGTAATACGGCTGTGGGTTTCTTGATGGATCAATTACTGCTACTTCTCCATTGCTTACGATCGCATAAGAATAGTGCGCTAAATTTTTATCTTGAAATTGTTTTATTTCCATAACGTAATTATTATTTTGAATGCAAAGTTACATTGCTGAAAGTCGCTCTACAGCTACTTTTGTTACACTCGTTATTTATTTTAAAGCTTTTTCAAAAAACAACATTTTTACAGCAATCATAAGGAGCATTATTGCAAATAATTTCTTTAAAAGCCCTTGGGGAATATGGGTAGCGTATTTCGCGCCAAAGTATCCGCCCACAAAAAAGAATACAGCCATTAATAAGGCAGGTTTAATTTGCACAAATCCGTCCTGGTAATATTGATACGCGGCCAGAGCGCCTACCGGTAATACCATCATTACCAAAGCTGTTCCCTGCGCCATTTGTTGCGAATAGCCCAAAAATAAAACCAATGCAGGAATGATAATTATTGCTCCGCCAAGTCCAAGCAATCCACTTAAAATACCGGCTGCAATTCCGATGAGTGCAACGATAATAAGATTTTGTAAATCCATAATAATAGTATTTGTGATTAATTTAATTTGTGCAAAATTCTATTAATAAATTCTGATGCACGGTTATTAAAGTTACATAAGAAAATGTTTTGGAAATTTTTTGAAGAACGTGTTATTTGGTAGCGAGCAGGCGAATAACATCTCCTTTGCCTGAATGATGTGTGCCTTCTGCTAAATCTATTTTTAATTCTTCCAGGTAATTGATTGTTGCGTTATCGAAATCGGATTCAAGCTTTGCTACTGTATAAAGCATGTCTACATCTTTAGGGCCTCCACTTTCATTGTTGAGTTGTAATGGATTAAAAGCCTCTAGTAAAAGTAACGCTCCTGGTTTAAGTGCCTTGATAAAGTTTTGGTGGATTTGCCTTCTGATTGTTGATGGAAAATGCGCATAGATCAAAGCGATCATATCGTATTTATTTTCTTCCAATTCTATTGTAAACGCATCTGCAATTGTATAATTTACTGTTACATTATACTGGTCTGCGAGAGCTAAGCATTTTTCTTTTCCTTTTTCACTTTGATCAAATGCATCCACAACCCAATTTAGCGTTGCTGCAAATACGGCATTTCTTCCTTCTCCTTCACATGGTAAAAGCAATTTTCCAGGTTGCAAATTGCTGATCTGGGATTTAAAAAATTCGTTAGGCTCTTTGCCATAAATATATTCTTCTGCTGAAAACCGTTCATTCCAAAACTGTTTCATAATTATTGATATGTTGAGTTTATAATAAATACATCGCTGCAATAAAGATTAAATAGGGTAATGATTATTACCCTTTATTGATGTTCAAAAATCAACAAATAAAAAACAGTAAAAAGTAACTTAAGTTACTTAAGTGTTATTTTATTGCGGCCTAACTCTACAAGGCCTTCGTCTTCCATTTGTTTGAGTAAGCGGGAAACTACTACACGTGCAGTTCCCAGCTCATTGGCTAGCTGCTCGTGAGTAACATACAGGGTATGGCTTTTGGTTAGTTCAGACTTCCTTTTAATAAAATGAAGGAGGCGTTCATCCATCTTCTTAAAGGCAACGGCATTTACCACTTCCAGCAATTCTTCAAAGCGTTTATGATACAAATGAAAAATGTAATCGAGCCATTCAGGAAATTCTTTAATAAGCCCGCCTACTTTTTCTATGGGAATAAAAAGTATTTCAGTTTCTTCTTCGGCAATTGCTTTTACTTTGCTTGTATCTTCATGCATGCCTCCGAGGAAAGACATGATGCAACTTTCGCCGGGCTTTATATAATACAATAAAATTTCGCGGCCTTCTTCGTCGGTGCGCATTACCCTAACACTTCCGTTCATTACAATCGGTATGGCTTTAATGTAAGCGTTTTCATTCTGTACTGTTTCTCCTTCAGAAAAGACTTTTACACTTCCATAATGAAGTAACTTTTCTTTGATAGCCGGAGAGTACCTGAATTCAAATATTTTATCTAATTGTTCCATGTTAATGCATTAATATTTACCGAAATTATCCTGCTGCCACGCTGAAGATACTGTAAGTAATTATCCCCAATACAATTAAAGATATTACTACATACAGATAATCCTTTTCAAAAAGAAATCCTACTACAGAAAAAATTACACGTGAGATAGGTGTAGCGATCAATAAAAGAATTCCCAGTTGTATAATTGACAAACTATCGAATTGAATTACACCTTTAAAGATTTGGCCGACAGAACGAAGATTTGAAGGTTCTCCTCTGAAGGTTTTGAAATGAGGGATTGAAAATCCATGTTGAATTAAATAATAAACGCCGCCGAAAAGGATCATAGAGCCTGAAATAATAACACCAGTAATCAGTAATTTTCCCATCACTGCTTCGAGATCATAATCCGATATTTTTATTTCTTTCTTCATATTTGGCCTGTTATGCCGTTATAGATCATTTGTAATGCCAGGAAAGTGATAATGATGGCGAAAAGAATCCGCAGCCATTGAGTCTCTGATTTTACCAAAATTTTTGAACCCAAAAATGCTCCTGCAATTACACCCAAAACCACAGGCATTGAAAGCCCTGGATTGATATAACCTCTTTGCATGTAAATACCCGCGCTTGCAGCAGCAGTAACGCCTATCATAAAGTTGCTTGTAGTAGTGGAAACTTTAAAAGGGAGTTTCATAAAATGGTCCATTGCAATTACTTTTAAAGCGCCGGATCCAATTCCCAGCAAACCAGAAATTAAGCCTGCTATTACCATCATAAAAAAACCACCGGGAATATTTTGAGCAGAATATTTGATTTCGCCTTGTGCTGTTGGATACGAACTGTTGAGTTTTAAAACATGCGATAATTTGCCACCTTCAGGTTCAACAAGCATTTCATTTTTCTTTTTTAAAGATAGTGCGGCTGAAAAAATTAAAACAAAACCGAAAATGACTGCAATAATATGAGTAGGTGCAAATGCAGCAAGCGTAGCTCCTCCAACGGCGCCAAGCGTGGTTGCAATTTCTAAAAACATGCCAATACGGATATTCGAAATTCCTTCTTTTACATAAGCTGCGGCTGCGCCGGATGAAGTGGCAATAACAGAAACGAGCGAAGCACCGATTGCATAATGAATATCAACGCCAAATACAAGCGTGAGCATTGGAATAATAACTACACCACCTCCTAAACCCGTAAGTGAACCAACTAAGCCCGCCAGGAAAGAGCCTGCTAATACAATGAGAGAGAATAAAATTACCGTCATTCATTTTTATTTAAGAATAGACCAAAGAAATAAACTCAGACAGTAAACAAAGAAATTTTTACTTTTCTTATTTATCTATCAAACTTTTCGCGCCAGGCGAGCATCCCGCCCGTTAGATTTTTTGTATTGGAAAACCCCATCTGGTCCAATATCATTGCTGCCACACCGCTTCTGCCACCACTACGGCAATACAAGATTACTTCATCATTTTTAAGATCTTCAATATCTTCTATTTGCATGTTTTGAATGTTTCCTAATGGAAGTGCAACACCACCAATGTTGTATTCGGCTGTTTCTTCAGGTTGTCTTACATCTACAAGATGTAATTTTTCACCTTTGTCCAATCTTGCTTTTACTTCTTCCGCAGAAATGTTCGTCATATTCTATTCTTTATTGTTTTATTATTTGAGAACTATCGGTTTTTATACTATCTATCGCGGGCCGTTCAGTCTGAATCCAGATATCCATTGTTTGGCCCGGCTGAATATAATTAGGATTGCCATAACTATCATACTCGCCAGGATTTTGCCTGTAAATAAAGGCGCTGGAAGTATCGGAAATAGCAGCTGTGCTTAGTATCGCTGCCAGCATAATGCCTTTGGTTTGTAGAATATCTCTTGCGCCCTGTACAGTCAAACCGGTTAAATCCGGCACAGAAATCTTTACAGCTTCAAGACCACCACCAATTACAAGATCTATTTGAGAACCCCACCTGATTTTTGATCCAAAAAGGATTTTTTTGCCTTTGTAATCCTGTTCCAAAACCGATCCTTTCATAAAATTTGGACGATACGTAGTGTCGCCTAATTCCAAATGATTTTTAGTGAGTTTATCTACTGCAAACCGATAACTCAATCCTTCAAGATTGGGCATTTCAATCATAGGTAAAGTAGTTGGATTCACATTTAAAAAAACGGTGCGGTTCACTTTTACAAGCGCATCCGCATCAGGTAATTGTTTTTTCACCGTATTCAATGGCAGACTGTCATTGTACAAAGAGTCAGTAATAATTACATCAAAGCCTTTTTTTTCTAAAAGATCAATTGCGCTGTCGACATTTTTTCCGGTAACAGAAGGTACTTTTAAAGATTCTCCATGGTGAGTAAGCCAGCCAAGTGACTGGAAAAATAAAAGCCCAAGCAAGAAGGCCAAAGCTATGGCTGCCAGTAGGTTGACTAAAAAACTTTGTTTTGCAATAAATCTAAACACGGTGCGTATATGAGTGAAAAATTAAAGTGCTGCAATTTAATAAATTTAAGCAGGTAAACATTCCTGCAGTAACGCTGTATAAAAATCCATTAAAGTCCACCCCATTACTTTCACCTGCTGGGGAACAAGGCTGGCCTCAGTTTGGCCGGGTACAGTGTTTATTTCCAGCATGTAGGGTTGATGTTCTTCCTCATTGTAAATAAAATCTATCCTTATAATACCGCTGCAATTAAAAATTTGATAAATTTTTATTGCTTCCTCTTTTATTTGCATGGCAATTTCATTCTCTATTTCAGCAGGCGTTATTTCCTGGCTTGCGCCCAGGTATTTTGCTTCATAATCAAAAAAATCTTTTTTGGTGATGATCTCGGTGATGGGCAACGCAATGATCTTTCCTTTTGATTTAAAAAGACCAATAGTAAGCTCTCTCCCTTTAATAAATTCTTCTACCAGCACCTGGCCGTCTTCTTTAAAAGCTTTTTCAATTGCCGTGCCTAATTCTTCAGAAGGAGCATTTACTTTACTCATTCCAATACTTGAGCCTCCATTATTTGGCTTTACAAAAACCGGGAATTTTAAATTCTTCACTAATTCATCAGGGCTTTCATACGTTTTCTTAAATAACAGAACAGAGTTGGCCACTTTAATTCCTGCGAAAGAAGCTACTGCCACGGTATATCTTTTATTAAATGTAAGTGCAGAAATAGCGCAATCGCATGAAGTGTAAGGAAGGTTAAGTATATCAAAATACCCCTGGAGTTTTCCGTCTTCTCCGGGCGTACCATGAATGCCGATTAAGACCGCGTCAAAATGTATTTTTTGCTGGTCAACAATAATTGAGAAATCATTTTTATCCACCTCCGTTTTTTGACCGTTCGTTTCATAAAACCAGCCTTTGGGTGTGATATCAATTTTATAATAATCAAACTTTTCCGGATCAATATTCTTTTCTATTGTTTTTGCTGATTTGTATGAAATTTCAGCTTCGCCTGAATAGCCACCGGTTACAAACGCGATCTTTGGTTTCTTCATGTATTGGCAAATTTAGCGTATAAAATAAATTTAAATTTAGAATAATACTAATCCCGCGTAAAATAAAATCAAAAATCGTTTTTCAGAAAATAAAAATTTTTAATCGCTTAAATTTTTATACTTGAAACGCGATTTAAAAAAATATCAAAACAGAAATCTGCATTATTTATTGCTTTACTATTAACCGTAAGATTTTGTGTAAAAAAAAATCCCGCAAAAAGCGGGATAAAATATTTAAGAAGCTGGTTGTAATAATGATGATCGCGAAACGTATTTTTGATTATCGCTGTAAACAAAAAAGCAGGATCCGTCTTTAATAGTTTTAATGATGGGTGCAGCCACTTTTTTTGGTAAGGCCGGGCAACCATAACTTCTTCCCAAATACCCCAATGATTTCACAGTTTTTTCGCTTACATAATCAGCCGGATGAATAACAATTGCACGACTTTCGGCATTGTCATTTATTCCTTTTTCTTCGCCCTCAAGCCTCAATGAAAGGCCATTGTCCCCATAATAAGTACTTAGAGTTACATAAAATCCGAGGCTGCTCATGTGGCTTTCAGGTGAGTTGGAAAAGTGATTGGCATATTCCTTTCCGGAGTTGCGACCGTGTGCTACGTAGGTATTGAAAAGTAATTTATAGTTTTCAAGATCAATTACAAACAAACGTTTTTGAGTAGATGGTAGACTGAAATCAACAATTGATAAAATATTGTCATTATTTAGTTTTCCTTGTGAGCGTAAAATTTTATATCCTTTTACACCTTCAATAAAAGCTTGTTTTGATAATCCAAGAGAATTCAATTGCAAACTATCGTATACAATCAATTTGCTGTTATTATTCTCATCCGAAGAATTAGAGGTTTTTGCAATCGTTGTTCTTACTATTGACGCAGCAGGTTTAAAGCTCGCAAACGTAAATGTCAAAGGAATTAAAAACAGTAAAATCAGGCGTAGCGGCAGCAGGTTTTTCATAGGTCTTTTCATTAATATGTTTTTAAGTTTAAGAATAAAAAAGAAACGGATTTAGATCTCATTGAGTAGTTCTGAAAATGTTTCCATGGATTTATGTCGCTTGTTAGCCGGCAATTTGATTTAAAAAATGGATATTGATTTTTTAAATACAGTGCAAATTTACGAAATGTTTTTCTATTAAAAGCTACTGCTATAAGCATTTCCAGCCGTTTTACAACTGCTTTAACAGAATGAAAATACAATTTTCTCAATGCCTTTTTTTTAAACAATTTTTTTTACAATTTATTGTGCAAACATTATTCGAAATCCACTTTTTCTTTTTATTATCTCTTACTTCATCTTGTTATATTTGTAATATTCAACTACAGAAAAGATAATTGCCATTTCAAACACAGCTTCTATATTAAATAATCCAATAGAATACCTTAAGGGTGTTGGTCCCCTAAGAGGGGATATTTTAAAGAAGGAAGCGGGAATCTTTATATTTAACGATCTGCTTCAATATTTTCCATTTCGTCATATTGACCGCACTCAAATAACGCCTATATCTAAAATAAATGCTGAAACTGAATATGTGCAGGTAAAGGGAAAACTTACTTCTGTGGAATCTTTAGGTGAAAAGCGTGGAAGAAGATTGGTAGCTACTTTATACGATGGAACAGGCGAACTTGAATTGGTTTGGTTCCAGGGAATAAACTGGATACAAAAAAGTTTACATATCGGAGCGTCATACATTGTTTTTGGAAAAGCAGGATTTTTTATGAATACGCCTCAAATTACTCACCCGGAAATGGAATTGCTGACTGAGGCGAACAAGGAAGCTAAAAATTTTCTGGAACCCATTTATCCTGCTACCGAAAAGTTGAAAGCAAAAGGGATGGGAGGCAGGCAAATAGGAAACCTTACAGCCAGGTTATTACAATTAATTTCTGAAAAAGATATTCCTGAAAATATTCCGGCAGAAATGCTTTTAAAATTTCGATTGGTAAAACGGTTTGAGGCAATAAAAAATATACATTTTCCCACCTCAAAAGATGATTATGAAAATGCCGTTAAGAGATTAAAATTTGAAGAGCTTTTTATCTCGCAGCTGCGGATGGGTTTATTGCGATTTAAAAGAAATACATATTCTAAAGGACATATTTTTTCAAAGGTTGGTAATCTTTTTAATGACTTTTATACCCATCATCTTCCTTTTGAATTAACAGGCGCACAAAAAAGAGTTTTAAAAGAGATCAGGAAAGATGTGGGCAGTGGAAAACAAATGAATCGTCTTTTG
>JBBQWJ010000002.1:0-42987 GCA_038210685.1 Chitinophagales bacterium
GGATCAATAACACCTGCAGCCAGTAGATTTTCATAAACTTCTGTGCGTGCATTGAATCCGTAATCTCCTTTTCCTTCCCTGATTTTCTGCACTACGATGCTTCCTTCAATTCCACTGTTAACCACTATCTGGCGAAGAGGTTCTTCAACCGCGCGTTTAATGATCTGGATCCCGGTATTTTCATCTGCATTTATACCTTTAAGATTGTCAAGGCTTTGAATAGCGCGGATGTAAGCAACACCACCACCAGGAACAATTCCTTCTTCCACAGCAGCTCTTGTTGCATGAAGCGCATCATCAACTCTGTCTTTCTTTTCTTTCATTTCTACTTCTGAAGCAGCACCTACATAAAGAACAGCAACACCTCCGCTTAATTTAGCAAGACGCTCCTGTAATTTTTCTTTATCATAATCTGAAGTAGTTGATTCGATTTGTGCTTTGATCTGGTTAACTCTTGCAGTGATGTCTTTTTTATTGCCTTTACCATCTACAATGGTTGTGTTGTCTTTATCTATGGTAACTGAAGCCGCTTCACCTAAAGAAGTAAGATCAACTCCTTCCAACTTGTAACCCTGTTCTTCACTGATCACAGTTCCTTTGGTAAGAACCGCAAGATCCTGTAACATTTCTTTTCTACGATCGCCAAAGCCTGGAGCTTTTACTGCAGCTACTTTCAAAGTACCACGTAATTTGTTAACTACCAATGTAGCCAATGCTTCACCTTCAAGATCTTCAGAAATGATCAATAACGGGCGACCGCTTTGAGCCACTTTTTCAAGAATATGAAGAATATCTTTCATTGCAGATATCTTCTTATCATAAATAAGTATGTAAGGATTTTCAAGTTCTGCCTGCATTTTTTCGCTGTTGGTAACGAAGTATGGAGAAACATATCCTCTGTCGAATTGCATACCTTCTACTACTTCCACAGTTGTATCAGTTCCTTTTGCTTCTTCAACAGTAATCACACCCTCCTTACCCACTTTTTTCATTGCTTCTGCAATCAGCTTTCCGATTGATTCTTCATTATTTGCAGAAATAGAAGCAACCTGCTGGATTTTATCATTATCGTTTCCTACAGTTACAGATTGTTTTTTAAGATTTTCAACAACAGCAATAACCGCTTTGTCAATACCGCGTTTCAAATCCATTGGATTTGCACCGGCAGCCACATTGCGTAAACCTTCGCTGATGATTGATTGCGCAAGAACAGTAGCAGTTGTAGTACCGTCACCTGCAATATCTGCAGTTTTGGAAGCTACTTCTTTCACCATTTGTGCGCCCATGTTTTCAATGGGGTCTTCTAATTCAATTTCTTTAGCGACCGTTACACCATCTTTTGTAACCTGTGGTGCTCCAAACTTTTTTTCAATCACTACGTTTCTGCCTTTTGGTCCTAGAGTTACTTTCACCGCATTGGCGAGAGTATCGACGCCCTTCTTCATTTTATTGCGGGCCTCTATGTCAAAAAATATTTGTTTAGCCATAATATTTGTTTTTCTTTTTTAGAATGAATTAACTAATTTTCATTAAGATGTCGGATGAGCGCATGATAAGGTAGTCTTCACCTTCGATGCTTATCTCAGTTCCTCCGTATTTGCCATACATTACTGTATCACCTTCTTTTACCTGCATTGGGATAAGGCTTCCTGTTTGCTCTGCGTATTTTCCTTTCCCAACAGCTATCACAGTGCCTTTTTGTGGTTTTTCTTTAGCTGTGTCCGGAATGATAATTCCACCGGCGGTTTTTTCTTCAGCCGCGTTTTGTTTAACCAGAACTCTGTCATCAAAGAGCTCAAAAGTTTGTTTTGCCATAATTGAAATTTATTTAATTTATTATTTGGGTTGCAAATGTACACGAATAATTGTACCAAAGAATTTTATCAGTTTAGTTGTCAGGTAATTGAATTGTATGTCAGTTTAACCGGCAAAAATACCCGTCAAAATTTCATTTGAGCCCAATTCAATTTTTAAATTGGATTGATAAAGCCTCATTAAATTGAAAGAAGTTTAACTTTTTGGCTCATCCGGCAGTTTCCATTGCTTCTTTAATTCTAACATCTTTGTCCCGGATAAGCGGGATTTTTCGTAATGCCCTTTTTCTTTTTTCTGGCGAAAAGCTTCATACATTGTAACAGCGCAGGCAACAGATATATTTAAGGATTTAATAATTCCTACCTGCGGAATAATAAAATCGCCGTCAGCGTATTTTCGGATAGCATCACTCACTCCAAAAGTTTCATTTCCAAAAACGAGCGCTATTGATTCGGTGAGATCCATTGAATATAAATCTGCAGATGATTCTCCCAAATGAGAAGTGTATATTTTCTCATACTTTTTTGTGATTTCATTAAAACATTCATCCGCGTTGGTAAACTGGTGAACCGAAAGCCACTCTGTAGCTGTGGAAGAACTTTTATAACCCCATTTTTTGTGAGGCGGAATGCGGTCATTCAAAATATAAACATCCTGGATTCCAACAGCATCACAGGTTCGCATTACTGCTGACACGTTATGCGGATCGAACACATTTTCTAAAACCACCGTAATGTCAGGTTGGCGATGATTTAAAACAGAGGTAAGGCGATTGAAACGTTGTGGAGTCATAATTTTTTGTGTCTGGCAAAAATAAGAATCTGTGTAATTTGTTTGTCTACTATAAACCACCTTCCTTCTTCACTAATTCTACTTCTGTAATCGGGCTGAATAAAAACTGTTTTTTGGTACCAACATCTTTACATAAAAAACGGGTTCTTATTTTTTTTTCTTTTTTATAGATGTGACCGTTTTTAAACCTGAATAAACTTTCATCCGGCAATTCTTCCAATAAAAAAACGCCGGGTTTATGCGGATCATATCTTTTTAAAACTCTTGTCAATGGCGCTTCTGCACATGAACTTGCTGCAGGATTTTGTAATGTTTTTAATAATTCTTTTTCTATATCTGCCGGGAAAATTTGTTTTGAAATAAAACTTGCCAGAATTTTCCCAAATTCGTTCTTCCACTCGGCGCCATGCGCCTGTATCCTGTTACTATATTTTTCATACGCAACAAGATGGCCGAGTTCATGTAAAAGAGTAATGAGGAAAGAATATTTATTGAGGTTGCCGTTTACGCTGATGCGGTGATTTTTATCCAGATGTTTATTTCTATAATCACCCAGTTTCGTGAGGCGTTCACGCGTTACCGTTAGATGCACTTTATATTCTACCAGGTAAAAAGACACATCTTCAAAAGAGCCTTCGGGCAAATAAGAATTGAGTTGATGTAAGGGAGATTCTTTTTTAGGCATCGGGTTTCTTTCGCGCGATTTTCATTAATTGAATAACTTCAAGTGAAGTATAAACAAGATAAATTCCCATTGAAGCAAGAATAGCCGGTTTATTAGTTTCGCCGCCCATCACCAAAATATAAATAAGTATTGCTATCACAATTACAAACATCTTGAGCAGGAGAGAAGAATAAACACCTCTTATAAAAGCATTGATATTAGTGGAACGTACGCCTTTTGTCTGGATATAAAAACCAAAAAAGGTGACCATAAAAAGTATCACGTTGGCAACTAATAAAAAGCTGATATTAAACCCGTATTCTTTTAAAGAATTACTAAAAATAAAAACCACCATGTTTATCAAGAGAAACAGGCCTACAACGGGAATAAATTTTTTCACAAGAGATTGAATCATTTTTTTGAAGTGTCTTTAATTATTTTAATGGTAAGGCCGATTATAATCAATAGTGGCAGCAGCCACACAAGCAAAGGAAAAGAAAAATTCAACCAATTGTCTGATTTTAATCCAATAAATATTCCCAGGGCAATGCTTACCAAAAATTGCATTCCCATGCCGGCATATTTCACTAACTCGCTGTTGGTTTCTTTTCTTGATTTCAAAATTCAATTTATATTCGATGCAACCGTTAATTTTCCAATATCATTTAAGGTTGTTAAAAATAACTTAGCCTCCACTTATATTGGCATATTAGCCCAAAATAACCGTATTTTTAAAATAATTTTGCAGAAAAAGAGTTCTTATCAGTAAATAAACTTTTTTTGCTGATTCTTACTTCGAAAAAATTAAAAATATTAATGAAAAGCCGGGTCATTAAGTTAGTATCTCTTTTATTGATCTTCTTTTTTTTCTTGCCGGATGTTCATGCTCAATTGGGCAAAATTACTTTTGATTTACAAAAAGACAAACCGGAAAAATTTAAAGATAAACCGCTTCGGTCAGAAAAGCCGCAGGATAAAAAGTTGCGCCTTGTTGGCAGGTTTGTCCAAAATACTACAAGTCACTACAATTATTTTTTTAATGCCAATAATAAAATAAATTCTGTAATAGAACTGGCACGAATGGCATCAAAAGATGATTATTCGCAATTGTTGCCTTATTACAGCTATTCTTTGGATAATACCGCTGCGCAAAAGGCACAACTCGATTCTGTAATTCTTAAATCAACTGCCGGCATATTGCTTCATGATCTGCGCACTAACTGGGTTGACAATTTTTACTTACTGATAGGAGAGGCGTATTACTTGCGGAAAGATTTTGATTCGGCATCAATGACTTTTCAATTTATTAATTACAATCTTTTTCCAAGAAAGAAGAAAAGTGAGGATCAGTTGGTGGTGGGCACCAATGAAAACAGGGCGAACAATGCGATGAGTATTTCCAGCAAGGAGGACAGAAATTTAGTGGATAAAGCCTTTTCGAGACCACCGAGCAGAAATGATGCCTTGGTTTGGCAGGCTCGTGCACTCACTGATCTTGGCGATTATCCTGAAGCGGCAGGGCTCATCAACACTTTAAGGGATGATCCTCAATTTCCTGACCGTTTGCAATCTTACTTCCAGGAAGTACAAGGTTATTGGTTTTTTAAACAACAGATGTATGACAGCGCTATTTCGTATATCCAAAATTCTATTCCAAATTCTTTGGACCTGGAAGACCAGGCAAGGCGCGAATATTTGCTTGGGCAGCTTTATGAAATGAATAACAACCAGGATACCGCTTCTGAGTATTATAATAAAGCGATAAGGCACACAACCGATCCTTTAATGGATATTTATGCAAATCTTAACCAGGCAAAAATGCTAAAAAGTAATGATCCTGCTGAGATTGACAAAAGCATTGCCCGATTATTGCACATGGCGCACAAAGATAAATTCCAGCCGTATCGTGATATTATTTATTATTCAGCCGCAGAAATAGCTTTGCAAAAACCGGATACTTTATCCGCTCTTTCATTTTATAAAGCAAGCACGGTTTATAATGAAAATAATCTTTCTTTAAAAAATAAAGCGTTTCTCAATCTTGCTGAAATAAATTATCAGTTAAAAAATTATAAGCAGTCTTATAATTTTTATGATAGCCTGCAGGCAGGTGATACTACATTGAAAAATTTTGCAGAGATACAATTAAGAAAAAATGCCCTGGCCCAGGTTGTTAAGAATCTCAATTTGATAGACAGGGAAGACAGTCTTCAAACGATTGCCGCCATGCCCGAAACTGAAAGGAATAATTTCTTAAAAAAAATATCGAAGAAATTGATGAAAGAGCGCGGTATAAAGGATGATCAAAATAATTACAATTCTTCCGCTGCCTTTTTTAATAAACAGAATCAGCCGCAGGATATTTTTGGAAATAATACCAGCAAAGGAGAATGGTATTTTTATAATAATTCGGTAAAGGCCCAGGGTTATAATGAATTCAAAAGAGTGTGGGGTAAAAGGCAAAACGTTGATAACTGGCGTAGAGTTTCTTCAGCCAATCAAAATTCTTCTATAGCCAATAATCCCGACCAGGCTAATGCAAATTATGGAGACCCGATGGCTCCGCAAGCACAATCCAACAATGCAGAAGCCATTGAAACTCCTTATCAGCAGGATATTTCAGAAGATGGGTTGCGCGCCAATCTTCCGCTTACACCGCCTCAATTAGATACGAGTAATTCAAAAATAGCGCGTTCTTTGTTCCAGGTTGGAAAAGATTATCAAAATCTTTTGGAAGATTATTTGGCTGCCATTGACGCTTATCAACAGTCATTAAAACGTTTCCCTGATAGTTTGTACAACGGTGAATTATTTATGAATTTGTCTTATTGCTACATGAAAACCGGCAACCAGCAATTGGCAGATTATTATAAAAACCTGTTGTTGAAAAATTTTAATGGAAGTAAGTACGCGATGATCGTTTCGCACCCGGAGGCTTTTAATCCTTCTAAAAAAGATACTGCTGCGGAAAGAAGATATGACAATATTTATAATTTATTTATTGAAGGCAATTTTGACAAAGCCATCAAAGAGAAAAATGCTGCGGATAGTCTTTATGGCCAAAGTTACTGGAACCCTCAATTACTCTACATCCAATCGGTTTATTACATAAAAAACCGCGAAGATAGTGCTGCAAAGAAAGTGCTGCACCAGATAATTGATAACTATCCAAATACGCCTATACAAGAAAAAGCAACTACCATGCTTGATGTTTTGGGCAGGAGAGACAGTATTGAGCATTATCTTACGAATTTAAATGTGGTTAGGGCAAAAGAAGATTCACAGGTGGTTGTCTTTGATGATTCTAAACCTGTAAATAATGTGAAAGCGCCTGTGGTTACAACTGAAAAACCAGTTGTGCAAAATGAAAAGGTCGTGGCAGGAAAGGCAGAATTAAATCCGGATAAAAAATTACCTCCACCGATAAAAAAATCCGGCTTTATATTTGATCCGATGGAGCCTCAGAATGTAGTTATGGTTCTTACAAAAGTTGACCCGGTTTATAGCAGCGAAGCGAGGAATGCCTTCAACAGGTATAACAGCCAAAGCTATAGTACCAATAAAATTCAGATTGTTAAAGATACTTTGGACAGTGAACGAACTTTATTGGTGTTTTCTCAATTTGCTGATGCAGCAGAAGCGATGAAATACCGCGACAAACTTAAGCAGGAAGCGCCAACCCAGGTTTCATGGTTGCCTGGCCAGAAATATGCTTTTTATATTATTTCAGATAGTAATCTTGAAATTTTAAAAGAAAATAAAAAATTACAGAACTATATTGAACTTTTGAATAATAAATACCCTGGAAAATTTTAAACCTTTCCTATCAGCGAAATTTAATACTTTTCGGTTTTTAAAGAATAGAAAATGCAAAATCCCCCCAAGAAAAAAGTAAACGTAAAGACTAAAATAAAGACGAGTGTAAAAGTATTGTGGATATTGGTGGCAGGTGGATTAGCATTATTTATTGTCGTCCTCGCTTCCGCTTATTTTGGCGTTTTTGGAAAATTACCTTCACTTCAGGAGCTGGAAAATCCGCAAGCAAATCTTGCTACAGAAATTTATGCAAACGATAGTAAAACCCTCATGGGAAAGATCTATACCGAAAATCGGGTTTCTGTTGATTATAAAGATATTTCCAAAAGTGTAATTGATGCTTTGATCTCAACAGAGGACATTCGTTTTTATGAACACTCCGGCATCGATCCTATCGCGCTGGGCCGCGCCATTAAAGGGTTTGGAAGGCAGGGTGGTGCAAGTACAATTACACAGCAACTTGCTAAAAACATTTTGGGGCAGGGCCGTGGTTCTGCATTGAAGAGAGGTATTGATAAAATTAAAGAATGGATTGTAGCGCTAAAACTGGAACGCAATTTTACCAAACAGGAAATTATTGCCTTATACCTTAACAGGGTTTCATGGTTAAATGTGTACGGTATAAGGAATGCTTCGCTTGTTTATTTTCAGAAAGAACCTTCCAAACTTACTCCTGATGAAGCAGCGTTATTGGTAGGGATGCTTAGCGGCCCTGGAAAATATGATCCACGGCATAATCCTAAAGCAGCGCTTGCCAGGAGGAATTTGGTTTTAGACCGAATGGTAACCAACAATGACCTTCCGGCTTCTGACGCTGCATTTTTAAAGAAAAAGCCGCTGGGCGTTAAATACAAATTGGTGAACGAAAGCCAGGGAATTGCTCCGTATTTCAGATCAGTTCTTCTAAAAAGACTGCAGGATTGGTGTAATACTCATAAGGATCCTGCGACAGGTGACAACTATGATCTTTACCGGGATGGATTGAAAATTTATACAACCATTGATCCTAAAATGCAACTCTATGCAGAAGAAGCGGTAGTAAAACACATGACCTCAATGCAAAAGAAGTTTGAAAGGCAGCTTCCAAAAAATGTATGGAAAGGGCAGGATTATATTTTGAATAATGCGATGAAGGAAAGTGAGCGTTGGAAAAATATGAAAGAAAACGGCGCTTCGGATGCTGAAATCAAAAAATCATTTCATCAGCCTGTACGTATGAAAATCTTTGCATGGAATAAGAACCGTGAAACCGATACAGTATTGACGCCGCTAGACTCCATAAAATATTGTAAGGAAATGATGCAGACAGGTTTTTGTGCGATGGATCCAGTAACAGGGGAAGTGAAAGCATGGGTTGGAGGAATAGATTTTAAGTGGTTCAAATATGATCACGTAACGGCTAACAGGCAGGTTGGCTCTACTTTTAAGCCTATTCTTTACACACTCGCTATTACCGATGCAGGAATGACGCCCGATAGTTACATAGGTGGCAAACCAATTACACTTGCTAATAAAACCATTACAGGACCGGGTGGAACAATGGCCTATTGTCTTGCCAAATCAATTAATGTGGCAGCGTTTGATCTCATGAGCCGGATTGGTCCAAAAAAGACGGTAGAATTTGCGCACTTATGCGGAATAAAAAGCAATATTCCGGAGGTGCCTTCCATTGCATTAGGTTCTGCAGATATTCAACTGATTGAGATGCTGCAGGCATACACCATGTTTCCCAATAGAGGATTTAATACTGAGCCGATTTACCTTACAAAAATTGAAGATAAAAACGGGAACGTATTGGAAACATTTGAACCAAAAGTTAAACAGGTAATAAGTGAAGTGGATGCTTATACGATGGTGAAAATGATGCAGGGTGTTGTGGATTTTGGCACGGGCGGTTCAATGCGCTGGAGATACGGTATAAACAGTCCTATTGGTGCTAAAACAGGAACCACCAATGATAATACTGATGGATGGTTTATGGGGTATACTCCTCAATTGCTGGCAGGTGTCTGGGTGGGAAATGATGATCCATTCCTTCATTTGCCCAAGTATGGTACGGGAGGTGGTAGTGACATGGCAATGCCTGAGTGGGCTTACTTTATGCAAAAAGTATATGCTGATAAATCTTTGGGAATTGATCCAAAAGCTACCTTTCAAAAGCCGGTAGAGCTAAATAATAATCCAATCTACGCGGATCAAAATTTTGCCGCACTTTCACAGGAAGGCCAGGGTATTGATTCTGCTGATGTGCAAGGTAATGGTAATGCCGATGATTATGCAGCGCCTACCGATGTTCCGGTAGAATCAGATTTTACTAAACCTGCGCCACCAAAAGCCTCGCCTAAAGAAGAGGTAAAAACAATAGGTCCGAAAAATTATATGCCTGCACCTTCCACCTCAAATCAACCAGCGAAAAAGCCAAAAAATGTTATGCCTAAAAAAGGCAATTCTGGTAATGATTATTAAAATAGATGCTTTTCAAGTATTTAAAAAATATATTATGGAGCGATAATAGTAGTATTATATTTGCAGGTTAAAAAACTAAAATTAAAAAATCGCGTTATGAAAAAAATACAACTCGTAATTGTTGCCATTATTTGTTTTTCGACGGTTACAATTGCACAAACAAGTTCCACATTAAAATTACCTAACGGAAAAACCTACCAGGTAGAAAATAAACTTGAAACTAACAGTTCAACAGATGTGCAGGGGCAAACTATGGAATCAAAAGCCAATATTATTTCTACTTACAAAATACAGGTAAAAAATAAAACCGGCGATAATTATAATCTTACCAATACTCTTTCTCACATCAATATGAGCATGAGCATGATGGGGCAGGATATGACCTTTAATTCTGACAGCACAAGTGATATGAATGGCGACTTTGGAAGTGCATTAAAAGATTACATTAACCAACCGAAAGATATCACGATCGATAATTCAGGAAAAATAACTTCTGCGGATTCTACAGATACTTCCGCTACCGGCATTGCTAAAAGATTAAATCTTGCACAAACAGGGTACGGAACTCAATTGGCATTTCTTCCTTTACCTGCAAATCCGAAAGTGGGGAGTGACTGGACAGAAAGCACCAATAGTGATGGAATGTCAAGAACAACTCATTATACCATAAAAGAGATTAACGGAAATATTGCTACCATTTCGTTTAACGGAACAGATTCTATTGTAGCAACCATGGAGCAGCAGGGAATGGAAATTGAAACAAAAACCAAGGGAAAAGTAGTTGGAGAAGAAAAAGTGGATTTAAAAACCGGCGTTATTCAATCAAGTTCTTCTACCGGCGACGCCTCAGGAACCGTATCGGCGATGGGCCAGGATTTTCCAATGTCAACAAAAATAACTTCATCAACAACCGTAAAAGAATTGTAAACGCTTTTTAAATTTTTAAAAAGTCCTGCAACAAAAAATTGCAGGACTTTTTTGATTTACAGTAAACCAACAATTATTGCAGATTTTGATTTTTAAGTAAAAACCTCTTTATTAACTTTTTGGAATAAAAGCCGAACATTATAATTATTACTTTCGCGAAGTGAAAAGATACCTGTCTTACATTTACTATTTTTTATACTGGATATTATTTTTTATTGGGGCAAAAATCGCTTTTCTACTTTACCATCTTCACCTCACACAAACTTTAACCGTTTCGGAAATAATTAAAGTTTTTCTTTATGGATTGAGGATGGACGCGTCTTTTACGGGGTACATTTGTATCTTCCCTTTTCTTCTTTTTTTAATAAGATCAATTGCCATCAACTTTCGGGTAAAGAAAATTATCAGGATCTATACTTACTTTTTGATTGCTGTTATTTCTTTTTTAATTATTGCTGATCTTGGATTATACAACGCATGGGGTTTCAGGATGGATGCTACTCCATTGCAATATTTTAAAACGCCTAAGGAAATGGGTGCCACGATATCTACCGCACCGGTGCTTTTGTTACTATTGATTTTTATTTTTATTGCCGGCCTCTTTATTTTTATTTATAGAAGATATTTTGATCCTTTTATTGGCATTGATCAAAAAAAACTTCAAATAGGCCATGTTTTTATTTCAGCTTTTCTTCTTGTATTTCTTTTTGTTCCCATTCGTGGTGGCATTCAAAAGATACCAATGAATGTCAGCGACGCGTATTTTTCTGAAAAAATATTTGCAGATCACGCCACTATTAATTTGCCGTGGAACATTATGTTTTCGATCTTAAACAGAAACAGTACTCAAAATCCGTTTAAATATTTTTCAACTGAAAAATCAAAAGAACTGGTGGACAGTTTATATGCTACCGGGCCCAAAAGAATTCCTTCCATTCTATCAGTAAACAAACCAAATATCATAATTATTATTTTGGAAAGTTTTACGGCTAAATGGCTTGGTTGCCTGGGTGGCGTTCCAAATGTAACCCCGAATCTGGATAGCATCGCTGCAAACGGATTGTTGTTTACCAATATTTATGCTGCAGGAGACAGGAGTGAAAAAGGACAGGTAGCTGTATTGAGTGGTTATCCAAACCAGGCGATCACTTCAATAATAAAAACACCAACTAAAACAAGAAACCTTCCTTCGATAAACCAGTCGCTGGAAAAAATTGGTTACCATTCTAGTTATACGTATGGCGGCGAGTTGGAATTTGCCAATATCAAATCTTATCTTATCAATATTAAGATGGACAAGCTAACGGATAAATATTCCTTTCCTGTTGCTGAAAGAACTACCTCGTGGGGCGTGCATGACCAATACGTTTTTGATGAGTTTTCTACAGACATTCAAACAAAAAAGCAACCTTTTTTTGCAACATTATTTACACTTAGCAGCCATGAACCTTACGATGTTCCGATGAAAGCGCATTTTAAAGGAAATGATCAAACTACACTTTTTGAAAATTCAGTGTATTATACCGATAGTATTATTGGAAGTTTTATGAGAAGATTAAAAAAAGATCCTTTGTGGAATAATACGTTAGTCGTTTTTGTTGCCGATCATGGTCATCCGCTTCCGGGCCACGATTCTAATGATAGTCCTAAAAAATTTCATATTCCGTTGATTTTTTCAGGAGGCGCATTAACTATGAAAGGAAAGATCAATACAATAGGTTCTCAAACGGATATTGCTACTACTATTTTGGACCAACTTCACGTTTCAACAGAAAAATTCCAATGGGGCAAAGATTTGCTGGATTCTTCCGCGAAATCATTTGCCTTTTATTCTTTTAATAATGGATTTGGTTTCGTTACACCAAAAGGAACGGAAACGATGGATAATGTTTCTCAAAGGCCAATTTATACAGCCGCGGATTATGATTCTTCTCAAATAAAATTTGGTAAAGCCTACATGGAATTTTCTTACCAGGATTATCTCGACAGGTAATTGCTAAAAACCTTCAAATCCCTGGAAGCGTGGATTTACAAAATTATTGAGCTTGCTGCCAAACCTGTAATTCACCCCAAAATATAAATTGTAATTGTAACTGGACCCCAGTTGCCGGGTTTTAATAAGGAGATCTTGTTCCGAAACATTACCTTTCACGAGATATATCTGGTCATGAACAATACTTCCACTGGTGTGCACGTAAAAAGAAAGGCCACCGGTAATTCTTACGTTTACATTTAAATCAATACCCATATTGTTAAGCTTCCAGTCAGAAAAATAGTTGCGGTAATAAATGCCACTATAGAAGGAGCCCCATTTTTGATTCAGGATTAGTGCAGCGGATAATTTGTGTCCGTATAAAGTTTCTTTCAGTTTGTTATAGATGGTAGTATCATAATAATTGTTTTTTGCGACATCTACTCCATACCTCAAAACGAAGAAGCGATTGTTCACTTCAGAGTAAGGATAAAAGTTATATTCTATAGCGGGGCTGAAATAAATTTTGCTTTTAAAATTTGAATAAGTATTGTTTGAAAGACTTACCTGGTAACCATAACTCCAGTGAGGTGCAAGCGATTTGACCAGGTTATTAAATAAACCATAATTACTGTTGTTTACGGTATATTTTGAAGTTCCGTTTGAATCTTGATATTGATAAACCGAATGATTTTTGCTTCCGTAAATTCTGAAGCCCACTTTTAAATCCTCAGTGGTGCGGTCGGCAGAAAAATCAGAACTGAAACGATTGCTTCTGTAATTTTTATCTACGTTTAAGCGGCCGTCAACTCCCACATTAAACGTCCAGTAGTTCCATTTATCTTTTGTTACCACATTGGATAGGGTTTGGTTAGTAGAATCATTTCCCTTCATATCAATTGAAATCGCAGATGCGTAGGCAGTTCGAGCTACCAAAGGTGTTATGCCGGTCATAATAGCGTGTACCATTTGTTTCCTTACCTCGTTGCCTGTTGCAATAGCTGAAGTGGTAAAATAGAGTGTATCATTATAATAATCGTAATTATGCTGGCCATAAAAGAGAAGCTCATATTGCTTTCCACCACTTCCTGCTCTTTGCGCGGTAATTAAAATATGCACATCAGAAGCTTCACTGTCAAATAAAAAATCAACAATTTTTATTTGGGTTCTGATGTAAGCCCAATCGCAGCCGACACGACTGCAATCAATAAAAACTTTTAGCTTTTGCAGGTCATTTTGATTTTGAGCTGAAGCGTAAAGACTATAAAATATAAAAAACAGGATACCTGCTATTCTTCTCATTTTTCTCATTTTTCAAGGTCGGCTGGGAATTTTCCCCGTGATTCTAAAGTTAAATAAAAGCCATTCTACCTCAATTATTGATTATGGGAATAGAATGGCTTAAAAAAACAAAAAATGTTATGCGGTAGCGTTCGCAGTTTTATTTCTGCTTTCAAATTCTTTCCTGATGATATTCAACGCTGCGCCGGCTTTGAACCATTCTATTTGTTGTTCGTTATAGGTATGGTTTACGGTGAAAGAATCCGTAGTTCCATCTTTGTGATGCAAAATCACCGATAAAGGTTTGCCTACTGCAAAACTAGTAAGGCCAACTATATCAATTAAATCATCTTCCAGCACTTTATCGTAATCTTCTTTATTTTCAAAAGTTACTGCCAGCATTCCCTGCTTTTTTAAATTGGTTTCATGTATGCGGGCAAATGATTTTACGATCACCGCTTTTACGCCCAAATGTCGTGGCTCCATAGCTGCATGTTCGCGCGAAGATCCTTCTCCATAATTTTCATCAGCAACTATTACCGTTCCAATTCCACTGGCTTTATATTCTCTTTGTGTTTCAGGCAAAAAACCATAAACGCCGGTAATTTGGTTTTTTACTGAATTCGTTTTTTCGTTAAAGAAATTGACAGCGCCTATCAACAAATTATTGCTGATATTATCAAGATGACCGCGGTATTTTAACCAGGGGCCTGCCATAGAAATGTGATCTGTTGTGCATTTGCCTTTTGCTTTGATCAACAATTTCAATTCTTTAAAATCTTCGCCGTTCCATGCATTAAAAGGTTCTAAAATTTGAAGCCGGTCTGATTCTGGAGAAACGACTACCTCAATATTACTTCCATCTTCTGCAGGCGCCTGGAATCCTGCATCTTCAACCGCAAATCCTTTTTGAGGCATTTCAATTCCCTGGGGTTCTTCCAGTTTTACTTTCTCCCCTTTATCATTAACCAAATAATCTGTAAGAGGATTAAAGGTGATTCTTCCGGCGATGGCCAATGCTGTTGTAAGTTCGGGAGAAGCAACAAAAGCATGCGTGTTCGGATTGCCGTCGTTTCTTTTTGCAAAATTCCTGTTGTAAGAAGTTACAATAGAATTTTTCTTATCAGGATCATTGGTGTGGCGGGCCCATTGACCAATACATGGGCCACAGGCATTTGCCAAAACAACGCCGCCCATTTCTTCAAACGTATTTAAATAACCGTCTCTTTCTACGGTAAATCTCACCTGCTCAGAGCCGGGAGTAATAATAAATTCTGAATTAACACTTAAACCATTATCTGTAGCCTGTTTGGCAACTGAAGCGGCACGTGTAATATCTTCATAAGAAGAATTGGTGCATGAGCCAATCAAACCAACCTCCATTTTTTCGGGCCAGTTATTTTTCCTCACTGCTTCTGCAAATTCTGAAATCGGCCAGGCAAGGTCGGGAGTAAAAGGACCATTAATATGCGGTTCCAATTCTGATAAATTAATTTCAATTACCTGGTCAAAATATTTTTCAGGATTTTCATACACTTCCTTATCACCGGTAAGATCACTGTAAACTTTATCTGCTGCCTCAGCAACTTCTGCTCTTCCTGTTCCTTTAAGGTAATCTGCCATTTTTAAATCGTAGCCAAAAACAGAAGTGGTTGCTCCGATCTCTGCCCCCATATTACAAATGGTTCCTTTTCCTGTACATGAAATTGAGGTAGCTCCATCTCCAAAATATTCAACAATAGCGCCGGTTCCACCTTTCACGGTTAAGATTCCGGCTACTTTTAAAATAATATCTTTTGCTGAAGTCCAGCCACTAAGCTTGCCGGTAAGTTTCACGCCAATTAGTTTCGGAAATTTTAGTTCCCATGGCAATCCGGCCATCACATCACAAGCATCTGCACCTCCAACTCCAATTGCAATGGTTCCAAGGCCGCCGGCATTTACCGTATGCGAATCAGTTCCTATCATCATTCCACCGGGGAAAGCATAATTTTCTAAAACTACCTGGTGAATAATTCCGGCACCGGGTTTCCAAAAACCAATTCCATATTTATTGGAAACAGAAGCAAGAAAATCATACACTTCTTTATTTTGAGATTTTGCCCTTGTAAGATCTGCAACTGCGCCAACCTGGGCTTGTATCAAATGATCACAATGTACAGTGGACGGAACGGCAACTTTTGATCTTCCGGATTGCATAAATTGAAGTAAAGCCATTTGAGCGGTAGCATCCTGCATCGCAACGCGGTCTGGCGCAAAATCAACATAATCTTTTCCTCTTTCAAAAGCCCTTTCCGCATTTTTTTTCCAGAGGTGAGCGTATAAAATCTTTTCAGTAAGAGTAAGGGGATGATTGACCACTTTACGCGCCGCTTCTACTTTTTCAGAATAACCTTCATAAAATCTTTTTATCATGTCCAGATCAAAAACCATGTTTGTAATTAATTTTAGTTTGAAAAATTGTTAATGGAATTATCCTATTGTTTAAATAAGGAGGCCAAAATTACTTAAAATAGGTGGATGTTATTTTACAAACTGGTTAAATATTTTTTAAGGTCGAATATTAAGTAAGCAATATTTTTAATTTTTTAAATAGAAAAACTTTTCTTTTTTATATTTATCTTTGATCCTGATACTAGTGAAGAAGACCATTACATAGCTGTTAATGAAGATTATCAACCATTACCCGGCTGATTGAATAAAATATTAAGAAAGACGATACGTTGTAAGTATACGATAATAAGGCGCGACCAAAATTGAATTCATTTGTTTTATTTAAATCTTGATCTATGTATAAAATAAAAAACTTTATTGAGTGGCATGTTTTCGGTGTTTGTACGGCTATTGGTGAGAAAATGGGAATTGCTACTTCAGAAATACGCCGCTATTTTATTTATTTATCTTTTCTAACTTTCGGATCTCCGGTTATTTTTTATTTGATTTTAGCTTTCTGGATGAATGTAAAAAATTATATTAAAAATTCACGCCGCAATCCTTTGAAGTATCTTTAAGTTTTCATCTTTCTCTTCAAAATAAGATTTCCAAATAAAAGTTTGTTTACTACTGCATAGGCAGAAAAAAAATAATCTTCTCCCGATAGGAGTTATCGGGTTTATTCGCATTATTGTGTTTAAAAAAATACGAAAAAAAAGGGCATAAAAAAAGGGCAACTTAAAAAGCTGCCCTTTGCATTGAAATATCGATTTTTAGCCGATTAATTTCACATTAACGGCATTCATTCCTTTTTTGCCATTTTGCAAGTCGAATTCCACTTTGTCGTTTTCTTTAACTTCATCAATTAGTCCGCTTGCATGCACAAATGTTTCTTTTGAAGAATCATCGTGTTTGATAAAACCGAATCCTTTTTCAGAATTGAAAAATTTAACAGTTCCTGTGTTTTTGTTGTCCATTGTATTGTTGTGTTTATAAAATAATTAACTGCAAAGATAGTGTTTATAAATACAAATCACTTTTCTAGTTCTGTAATCGTAATTATTTAACTTTTACACTTTCTCCATCGGCAAGTATTTTCTTAAAGCCCGGGCTTTCTGTTTTTTTTATTCTATCCCAAAAGGTAAAATACAATCCATAATTGTATTTAAAGTATTTGTGATGAAGAGAATGATGCGTGGCGCCAATTACCCATTTGCCCCATATCCTGTAAGAATTTTTTGGATAAATTTCAATATCAAGATGGTTGATTACGCTACTGAAAGTCATGATAACGAGGAGAAAAATAAGAACAAAATAGTGTATAGGGATGAGGATAAGCAAAATAGGTAAAAATATGGCCTGTAACAATCCTTCAAGCGGATGAAAAGAAAAAGCGGTAAACGGAGATGCAATGTGGCTGTCGTGATGCACTTTGTGAACCAATTTAAAAACAGCCGGTTTATGCATCCAGCGGTGAATCCAGTAATAATAAGTTTCCTGCAAAAGCATATAAATGGCAAGACTTACTGGTAAATACCACCAGCCATACAAATCTGCTATTGTATAAACTTTTGTATCACCTTTTTGCCAGAGAATAACGGTAATAGTTCCTGCAACAGAAAAGAGCAAAGAACTGATGAGGCTGTATTGAATTTCTTTTTTAAACTGGCCAGGTTTGTAATCTTTCTTATTGATCTTGCGCGCCTCAAATTTTTTTCGAAACCAACTATAAAAAATAAAGTAAAACATTCCTGCTACTAAAAAATATCTTCCGGTTATTACCAGGAAAAAAATTATAGTAATAAGTAACGGCCAATAACCACTTGCCAGATTGGGTAATTCCATATTGTAAAATAAGGAAATTTAGAATTCCGCCTCAAATTTATAGAGTAAATAATCTACAAAATATTTTTAAAATTGATCCCTGGGACTTTCATCATTGTCGCCACCAAGGCTATAATCATTATTTTCTTCATCTTCTTCCCCAATCTCTTCGTCATCATCATCCGCTTCACTTCCAGGAATATCCAGGTCTGAAGGAGAAATATTGTTTTTAAAACTTTCCTCATTCAAAGGAGCGCCATCATCGTCGCGATTGTCCAGCGCAGCTTCCCGAAGATTTTCATCATCTCCCGGCATATCAGCAAAGGTTCTGCTAAGCGTTTCCTGTTCTTCATCTGAAACATTTGAATCTGGGCTGTTAATTATTTCCTCATCCAGGTTTTCTGCAAATGTTTCATCTCCTTCTTCATCAGCAGAAGAAATGGTCGTATCTGCAACTTCACCAAGAGGTGCAGGGGTAAAATCTTCCTGTCCTGGGATTTCATGCGCATCAGGAATATCTATTTTTGAAGGTGTTTCTTTCATTTCTTCCCGGTCATGTGGGGAATCAATTTCATGAGATAATTGATTTTTTGCAGTGTTTTTATCGTTTTGTTGCATAATAAAATTTTATTTTTATGACAGAAAATATAGTGCCAGTAATATCTTCACAATTATTTTTGAAATCTTCACATAATTTTTTTGTTATTTAAATATAACGGTCTACTTTTGCACTCCCAAAATAAATTTGGATAAAAAAAGTTCTTTAAAATGTCTCAGAGAATCAGGATAAAACTTCAGTCTTACGACCACAACCTGGTAGATAAATCTGCCGAAAAGATCGTTAAGACCGTACGCAGTACAGGTGCAGTAGTTACAGGGCCTATTCCTTTACCTACTCATAAAAAGATATTTACCGTATTGCGTTCGCCACACGTAAATAAAAAAGCGCGTGAGCAGTTCCAACTATGTACGCACAAGCGTTTGTTGGATATTTATACCAGCAGTTCAAGAACAGTAGATGCGCTTTCAAAGCTTGATTTGCCATCTGGTGTTGATGTTGAGATAAAAGCATAAAAGCCCCCTTCCCGGCCTTCCCCCAAGGGAGGAAGGAGAAGAAAGTTCTTATAAAAAATTGTAACACCCATCTCCGGCTACAGATTGTAGAATAAATCGGAGCGCTGGGTATAATAAAATAGAAATGAAAAGTATTATTGGAAAAAAGGTCGGCATGACCAGCATTTTCGATAATAATGGCAGGCAAACGGCCGTGACCATTATTGAAGCAGGTCCATGCGTAGTAACTCAGAAGAAGACCAAAGAAACTGACGGTTATAATGCTGTTCAGATTGCTTTCGGAGATAAGAAAGAAAAGCACACCCTCCTCTCAGAAAAAAACCATTTTGCCAAAGCAAACACTCCGGCAAAAAAATTCGTAAAAGAAATCCGCGATAGCGAAACAGATAAGAATGTTGGTGACACCATAAGTGTTGACATATTCGCGGAAGGCGACAAGATATCTGTTGTAGGCACCAGCAAGGGAAAAGGTTTCCAGGGTGTGGTAAAGCGTCATGGCTTTCATGGGGTAGGTGAGCAATCTCACGGACAGCACGACAGGTCAAGGGCTCCCGGTTCTATTGGCGGTTCATCATATCCAGCAAGAGTTTTTAAAGGAATGCGCATGGCAGGCCGTATGGGAAATGATAAAATACAAATGAAAGGCCTTAAAATCGTTAAGATTTTCCCCGAAAAAAATTATTTATTAATTAGTGGTTCGGTTCCCGGCCATAACGGTTCAATCGTTTTAATCCAGAAATAATATGCAATTAGATATAATCACTACAGAAGGAAAAAAGACTGGCAGAACGATTGATCTGCCGGAAGAGATATTTGGTGCAGAACCTAACAGTCACGTTATCTGGCTGGCGGTAAAACAATATTTGGCTGCACAACGCCAGGGTACTCATAAGGTGAAAACCCGTGCTGAAGCCCAGGGATCTTCCAAAAAACTTCATAAGCAAAAAGGAACAGGCGGTAGTCGTAAAGGTAATCTTCGTAACCCTTTATATAAAGGTGGTGGTACCGTTTTCGGCCCTAAACCTCATGGTTACGATATTAAAGTGAACCGCAAAGTAAAAGATCTTGCTAAAATAGGCGCGTTGAGTGCAAAAGCGAAAGACAATAAAATTATTGTGGTAGAAGATGAACTGGTAAAAGTAGAAAAACCAGCCACCAATGAATTTAGCAAAACGTTTTTAACCCTCACCCCTGATAGCAGGAAGTCATTGTTGATCATGGCAGATTATGATGAAAACGTGTATAAGAGTTTTCGTAACATACCTACCATTTGTGGTACTTTATTAGGCGATATTAATACGTACGATATTGTAAATGCAGACTCAATAGTATTTACAGAAAGCGCGGCCAAAATATTTGTAGAAGAAAACGCTGACGAAAATAAAGAAACTGATACTAAAGCAAAAGATAATAAAGAAGCTGCAGAAGCTTAATTAAAAAATAATATCATGAAATCATCAGATGTTTTAATAAAACCTGTTTTATCAGAAAAAGTAAACCGTCTTTCAGAAAAATACAACCGGTATACTTTTATTGTAAACAGGAAAGCTAACAAACTCGAAATCAAAAAAGCGGTAGAAGAGTTTTATGGTATTACGGTAGAAGATGTGAATACTTTAAATATGCCTTCTAAAGTAAAACAAAGGAATACAAAAGCCGGATTATTGACAGGAAGAAAGCCTGCTAAAAAGAAAGCTGTTGTAACTCTTGCGGAAGGAGATAGTATTGATTTATACGGAAATATATAAGAGATACCAGGAATTAAACTTTTAAGAATCATAATTCCGATAAGTTATCGGAGCAAAAATAAAAATCATGGCTTTAAGAAAATACAAACCGACTACCGCTGGAACCCGCTGGAGGATAGGCAATGCTTATGCTGAAGTAACTACCAACGAGCCTGAAAAAAGTCTGCTTGAAAAAGTTCACCATACAGCCGGTCGTAACTCCCAGGGGCGCAGAAGTATGCGGTATCTTGGAGGTGGACATAAAAAAATGTACCGTGTAATTGATTTTAAGAGAAATAAGAAAGACATTCCGGCAACAGTAAAAACAATTGAATACGATCCGAATCGTAGTGCATTTATTGCTCTTATAGTTTTTGTGGATGGAGAAAAGAGATACATTATTGCGCCTCAGGGTTTGCAGGTAGGTGCAACTATTATCAGTGGTGATTCGACAGCTCCTGAATTGGGAAATGCTTTGCAACTTAAGAATATTCCTTTGGGAACTGTAGTTCATAATATTGAAATGCAGCCAGGTCAGGGTGGAAAATTAGCACGTAGTGCGGGATCTTCTGCACAGCTGACCAACAAAGAAGAAAAGTATGCTATTCTTAAAATGCCAAGTGGTGAGTTAAGAAAGGTATTGATAAATTGTTATGCAACAGTAGGTGTGGTTTCTAACAGCGATCATAGCCTTGAGAGCAAAGGAAAAGCAGGAAGAAACAGGTGGAAAGGAATCAGGCCAAGAACAAGAGGTGTGGCAATGAACCCGGTTGATCACCCGATGGGTGGTGGTGAAGGTAAAGCTTCCGGAGGCCATCCACGCAGCAGAACCAACAAGTATGCAAAAGGTGAGATTACACGTACACGTGGAAAAGGTTCAGATAAAATGATCATTCAAAGAAGAAACGGTAAAAAATTACCTAATAAATAAGCACAAAGCAAAGCAAAAAAATAAATAAAACCAATGGCTCGTTCAATTAAAAAAGGTCCTTATGTAGAAGCAAAGCTCGAAGATAAAGTGCTTGCTATAAATGAAGGAAGTTCTAAAAAAGGTGTTCTAAAAACATGGTCGCGCAGGTCAACAATTACGCCTGATTTTGTAGGTCACACTTTTGCAGTGCACAACGGTAATAAATTTATTCCCGTGTATGTAACTGAATTTATGGTAGGCCATAAATTAGGAGAATTTGCACCAACAAGAAATTTTAAAGGACACTCTAGTAAAAAGATTGCTTAAATACAAGTAGCAGGTATTTAGTATCAAGTATCAAGAAATAAACAAATATGGAAGCAGTAGCAAAACTCAATAATTACCCAACATCACCACGCAAAATGCGTTTGTTGGCTGATCTTATCCGGGGGTTGGAAGTAGAAAAGGCATTAGGAATTTTACAATTCAATCCAAAACATCCGGCTGTGCCTATGTATAAATTATTAAAGAGCGCCATCAATAATTGGGAACAAAAAAATGCAGATGAAAAGGTGGAAGATGCGGGCCTCATTGTAAAAACAATTATGGTGGATTGCGGAAGAGTCATCAAAAGAATGCGTCCTGCTCCACAGGGTCGTGGTTACCGCATCCGTAAACGCAGCAACCATGTTACTCTTATAGTAGATAGCATACATAGCGATGGAAACGGGGCTTCTAAAAAGAAAGCTGAAAAAGTTGAAACAGCTCCTGTTGCCGAAAAAGCTGTTTCAGAAAAACAGTCTACAGCAAAACCAAAGAAAGCGGCTCCAAAGAAAGCGGCTCCTAAGGCAGAAGCAAAAACGAAAGCTGCTGGTGAAAAAGTAGAAAAGAAAAAAACAGAAAAAGAAGACAAAAAATCAACAAAATAAAAACCGAATAATGGGTCAAAAAACAAATCCGATTGGAGCCAGGTTGGGAATCATCCGTGGATGGGATAGCAACTGGTTTGCAAGTCCAAAAGATTATGGTAAAAAATTGATTGAAGACGACAGGATCAGGACCTACCTGAATGCCCGTATCAATAAAGGAGGAATAGCTAAAATTGTAATTGAGCGTACGCTAAATAAACTGATTATCACTATTCACACTTCTAAACCAGGAATTATTATTGGTAAAGGTGGTGGAGAAGTAGACCGTATCAAAGAAGAATTAAAGAAATTGACTGGTAAAGAAGATGTGCAGATTAATATTCTTGAAATACGTCGTCCTGAACTGGATGCAGCAATTGTAGCTGATACAATAGCCAAGCAAATTGAAAATCGTATTAATTATAAAAGAGCGATCAAAATGTCAATCGCTTCTGCCTTAAGAATGGGAGCAGAAGGAATAAAAGTGAGAGTGGGTGGCCGTTTAGGTGGAGCTGAAATTGCGCGTAGTGAAGAAATTAAACAAGGCCGAACTCCATTGCATACTTTAAGAATGGATATTGATTATTCAAGCATTTTTGCACAAACGGTTTATGGAAAGATCGGTATAAAAGTGTGGATATGTAAAGGTGAAGTTCTTGCTAAAAGAGATTTAAACCCTAACATTATTGCAGGTGGAGGAAAGAATGAGCATGATAGTCGCGACAGAAGAGGTGGCTTTGGAGACAGAAGAGGAGGAGGCGATCGTGGTGGAGATAGAAGAGGCGGCGGTGACAGAAGAGGTGGAGGAGGAGGAAGGAGATAATTATTTATAAACAACTATTATTTAGAAAGTTCACCAAACTAAGGTGCAGTGAACAAACAATAAACAACAAATTATGTTACAGCCAAAAAGATCAAAGCATAGAAAGATGCAGAAAGGCCGTATGAAGGGCGATACAAAACGTGGAGACACTATTTCTTTTGGAACCTTTGGATTAAAGGCACTTGATTCTGTTTGGTTAACCAACAGGCAGATCGAATCTGCAAGGCAAGCTTTAACCCGCCACATGAAACGTGAAGGAAACGTGTGGATCAGGATATTCCCTGATAAGCCAATTACCAAAAAACCCGCTGAAGTAAGGATGGGTAAAGGTAAAGGTAACCCAGAATATTGGGCAGCAGTAGTTCAACCGGGAAGGATCATTTTTGAAGCTGACGGTGTTCCTTTACAAGTAGCAAAGGAAGCCTTTGAACTCGCAGCACAAAAATTGCCTATTCAAACAAAATTTGTTGTAAGCAGAGATTATGTTTCTTAAAAAAAATCAGGATTCATATTCATTGTAAAAATGTATCAAATTAAATAAAATGTCAAATAGAAACGATTTCGTAAACGGATTAAAGACGATGACAGAAACAGATCTTAAAGCAAGGATCCAGGAAGATGAGTTACGAATTAAAAAATTAAAATTTGCTCATGCGGTTTCTCCTCTTGAGAATCCGATGACCATTCGCGATGTAAGAAAGGAACTGGCTCGCACAAAAACAGAATTAAGAAAAAAACAATTAGGTGCTAAATCCTAAAAATTAAAAAAATGTCTGAAAGAAATTTAAGAAAAGTAAGGGTTGGCGTGGTTTCCAGCAATAAAATGGACAAGTCCATTACTGTAAAAGTAGAAAGAAAAGTAAAGCATCCTCTCTATGGAAAGTTTGTGAAAAAAACTACAGGATTTCATGCCCATGATGAGAAGAACGAATGCAATATCGGCGATTTGGTAAAGATTATGGAAACTAGGCCTTTGAGCAAAACAAAGCGCTGGAGGCTGGTAGAGGTTGTAGAGAAAGTTAAATAATTTAAAGATAGATTTTGAATGGAGTTGCAGAAATGAACATCAACATTCAAATTAAAATTCAAAACAGATAAATAAAAATGATACAGCAAGAAAGCAGGCTAAATGTAGCAGATAACAGCGGGGCCAAAGAAGTGTTGTGTATACGAGTACTGGGAAATTCCGGCCAGGACTATGCTCATGTTGGCGATAAGATAGTCGTAACCGTAAAGGATGCTATTCCTGCGGGAGGAATAAAGAAAGGGACTGTAAGCAAAGCCGTTATTGTGCGCACGAAAAATAAACTTCGTCGTAAAGATGGTTCTTACATCCGGTTTGATGATAACGCTGTAGTACTTTTAAATGCAGCAGATGAGCCAAGAGGAACGAGAATTTTTGGGCCTGTTGCCCGCGAATTACGTGACAAGGGTTATATGAAAATCATTTCACTTGCACCCGAAGTATTGTAATTATAATTGTATCTTTGCACCCCTTAAAAATAAGGGTATTTAATAAGTAATTAATCAAGACAAATATTTGTCAAAAATGAAGACAAGATTTAAACCAAAGTTCAACATAAAGAAGGGAGATTCAGTGGTAGTAATTGCCGGTGATGATAAAGATATTAAGAACCCCCGGAAGGTGTTGGAAGTGATAACCGAAAAGAACCGCGTGTTGGTAGAAGGCGTAAACATTGTTACAAAACATACAAAACCTTCTGCTCAAAACACTAAAGGTGGCATCATGAAAATTGAAGCTCCGATTGCTATTTCAAATGTAATGCTTTGGGATAAAAAATCACACGCTCCTTCTAAGATCAGCAGAACAAGAGAAGGTGGAAAATTAATTAGAACAGCTAAAAAATCAGGGGAGGTAATTAAATAATGAGTACCGATAAATATACTCCAAGACTGGAAGAAAAGTACAAGAAAGAAGTTGTACCGGCATTAATGAAAAAGTTTTCATACAAAACTGTAATGCAGGCGCCAAGACTTACCAAGGTTTGTTTGAACCGCGGTGTGAATGGTGCAGTTGCCGACAAGAAATTAATTGATATCTCTATTGAGGAGTTGACAACAATTACAGGCCAGAAGGCGGTTGCCACGATGTCTAAAAAGGATATCTCTAATTTCAAGCTTCGTAAGAATATGCCTATTGGTGCAAAAGTTACTTTGCGCGGAAGGACTATGTACGAATTTTTAGATCGCCTGGTATCTGTTTCATTACCTCGCGTTCGTGATTTTAGGGGCATTAATGATAAATCATTTGACGGTCGTGGTAATTATACATTGGGCGTAACAGAACAAATTATTTTTCCTGAAATTGATATTGATAAAGTAAATAAGATTACCGGCCTTGATATCACTTTAGTAACAACAGCAAATACCAATGAAGAAGCATACGAGTTGCTTAAAGAACTGGGATTGCCATTTAAGAATATAAAAAAATAACCCTGTAATATATCCAGGGAACAAAACAATAAAAAATTATGGCTAAAGAGTCAATTAAAGCAAGACAAAGGAAGCGCGAAAAAATGGTTGAAAAATATGCTGAAAAAAGAAAAGCATTAAAAGACGCCGGTGATTACAGAGGGCTGGATCTTCTTCCTAAAAATGCATCTCCTGTCCGTCTTAAAAACCGGTGTCAACTTACTGGCCGTCCAAGAGGATATATGAGGCATTTTGGCCTTTCAAGAAACATGTTTCGCGACATGGCTTTGGAAGGGAAAATTCCGGGAGTAAAAAAAGCAAGCTGGTAAAGAAAACCAGTTAAAAATGGTATCAACGGATATCGCATTGTAAATAAACAATAATTAAAGAAAAAACAAACAATGGTTACTGATCCTATCGCAGATTATTTAACAAGAATACGCAACGCGCAAATGGCCACCCACAGACTTGTGGAAATTCCTGCCAGCAATTTAAAAAAGCGCATTACCGAAATATTATACACCCAGGGTTATATTTTAAAATATAAGTTTGAAGATGATTCAAAACAAGGTGTTATTAAAATAGCGCTTAAGTATGATCCTCAAACAAGGATTCCTGCAATTGAAAGCCTTGAAAGAGTAAGTCGCCCGGGATTGCGTACCTATTCAAGACCAAATGACTTTAAAAGAGTTAAAAATGGTTTGGGTATTTCTATTATCTCCACATCAAAAGGTGTAATGACTGATAAAGAAGCGAAAGCACAAAATGTGGGCGGAGAAGTATTGTGCAATATTTATTAAAGAATTATGAATTCCTTTGCCGGAGCAATTATCGTCTTTGTGGTTTTATTCTTTGCGATAAGATTTGTGTTAAGAAGTTCTGGGAAAAAGAAATAAAAAGTATGGGTAAGATAATTAAGCCTTAGTCGTGGCTGAACACTACCTGATTAAAAATTAAATAAATTTAAACCGGCTATGTCTAGAATTGGAAAAAATCCAGTGAATATTACAAAAGGTGTAAACGTAACTGTGGGAGCAGATAATGTAATTACTGTAAAAGGCCCTAAAGGTGAGTTAAAACAGGCAATTAATCCTGATATAAAAGTTGAAATAAAGGATGACAAGATTGAATTGGTTCGTCCTACTGACCAGATAAGGCACAAAGCGATGCACGGGTTATACCGTTCCTTGGTGAATAATATGGTTATAGGTGTTACTGATGGTTATACAAAAACATTAGAATTAGTGGGGGTTGGTTACAAGGCATCTCACCAGGGAAACCTGCTTGATCTTTCTTTAGGTTATTCTCACAATATCATTGTTGAAATACCAAAAGAACTTACTATAACCACTGCACAGGAAAAAGGTAAAAATCCAAAAGTGATCTTGTCAAGTGTTGATAAACAATTGCTCGGACAAGTTGCTGCAAAGATTCGCAGCCTTCGCAAACCTGAACCTTACAAAGGAAAAGGTGTGAAGTTTGAAGGTGAAGTATTACGCAGAAAAGCAGGTAAAGCAGCTGGTAAATAATAAATATAAATTACGTTTGGCACCTGTTACAGTAAACGAACAAAAACGCAGGAATTTTAATCTGCTTCAAAAAAATAAAAAAGATTCCGTCATCCCGATAGCTATCGGGACGGAATATAAAATAGAAGAAAAATGAACTCAAAAGTTAGTGCACGTCAAAAGATTAGATATCGCATCCGCAAAAAAATAAGCGGCACATCCCAAAAACCACGCTTAAGCGTTTTTAGAAGTAACAAGGATATTTATGTTCAGTTAATTGATGACATCAACGGAACTACTATTGCATCAGCATCTTCACGTGAGAAAGATATTGCAGCGCAAAAAGGAAATAAAGTAGATACCAGCAAAAAAGTGGGAGAAGCCATTGCAAAGAAATCTCAGGACCTGGGAATTAAAAATGTGGTTTTCGATCGTAGCGGGTATTTATATCATGGCCGTATAAAAGCAGTTGCTGACGGAGCAAGAGAAGGTGGATTGGAATTTTAAAATCAATTCAGAAAGGAGAGTTTTAAAAATAAAATTTATAAACAATAATAATGTTGAAATCAAATACACAGAGAATAAAAGGTGCTGATCTTGAATTAAAAGAGAAAGTGGTATCCATAAATCGTGTGGTAAAAACAACCAAAGGCGGAAGGGCTTTTAGTTTTTCTGCAATCGTGGTAGTCGGAAACGAAAACGGCGTAGTTGGTCACGGATTAGGCAAAGCAAAAGAAGTGCAGGAAGCTATTTTAAAAGGTATGGACGATGCCAAAAAGAACCTGATCAAAATTCCTTTATTACATGGAACGATTCCTCACGAGCAGTGGTGCAAAGACGGAGCAGCTAAAGTTTTTATCAAACCAGCAGCTGCAGGTACCGGTGTAATTGCCGGAGGTAGCATGCGCGCGGTATTGGAAAGTGCAGGCATTACAGATGTGTTGGCAAAATCTCTTGGTTCTGCTAATCCTCACAACGTGGTAAAAGCAACAGTAAAAGCATTGTCAATGTTGAGAGAGCCGACAGCAATCGCTAAAACAAGAAACATTTCTTTGAAGAAAGTTTTTAACGGATAATAAAAATAAAGAGTTCAGCATTAAGCGTTATCAATCATGAAAAAGATTAAAATTACACAGGTTAAAAGTGGTATTGACCGTTCAGAAAGGCAGAAACTTACGTTAAAGGCTTTAGGTCTTAATAAGTTGAACGCTACTAAAGAGGTGGAAGCAACACCTCAAATCCTGGGAATGGTAAAAAAAGTAAATCATCTAATAAAAGTAGAAGAACTGGCTTAAACCGGTTTTTCTTTTTTTATATCAATAAAGCGAGCTCCGGGTACCCGGAGCGTTAAGTTCAAAAAAAGTACAAATGAAATTAGAAAATTTAAAGCCTGCAATAGGCTCAACACACAAAGTAAAAAGACTTGGCCGTGGAGAAGCTTCCGGAAAAGGAGGAACTTCAACGAAAGGTAATAAGGGCGGACAAAGCCGCGCAGGTTATAAAATTAAAATGGCTCATGAAGGTGGCCAGATGCCAATTCAGAGAAGGTTACCAAAACGTGGGTTCAAGAATAATAATCGTATAGATTATAAAGTTTTTAACCTGGGACAAATTGACCAGTTGATCGAAAAACACGAAATCAAAGAATTTACTCCTGAAAATCTATATATTAACAATCTTATCAGTCAGAATGATAGAGTGAAGATATTAGGGAACGGCGTAATGAAAGCAAAAATCGCTTTCAAGGTGAATGCAGTAAGTCAAAAAGCTAAAGGCGCTATCGAAGCTGCCGGAGGTTCAGTAGAAATAATAAAATAATTAATTGATATTTGCATCCCAATGTAATTGCAAATAATTAAATCTTTATAATTCTGTGAAGAAATTCATCACAACACTTAAAAACATCTGGACCATTGAAGAACTGAGAAGTAAAATCCTCGTTACTTTAGGACTGATTTTGGTTTATAGGGTAGGCTCTTTTGTAGTACTTCCCGGAATAGATCCAAACAAACTTGCTAATTTGGAAAGTAGTACCCAGGGTGGGATGCTTGGCCTTTTGAATGCTTTTGTAGGTGGTGCTTTTGCGAAAGCATCTGTTTTTGCTCTTGGAATTATGCCTTTCATTTCTGCATCAATTTTTATGCAGCTGGTAACGGTACTTGTTCCAAAAATTTCTAAAATTCAGAAAGAAGGGGAAAGTGGCCAGAACAAAATTAACCAGTGGACACGTTATCTTACTGTGATCGTTACTGCCTTCCAGGCTGCAGCGTATATTGGCTTCCTTGAATCTTCAAGCCAGGGCGCATTGCTCGAAGCTTTTAAACCTTATTTCTGGGTATCAACGGTCTTCCTTCTTACTTCAGGTACCATGTTCGTTATGTGGTTGGGTGAAAAGATCACTGACAAAGGATTGGGAAATGGTACTTCATTAATTATCATGATTGGTATTCTTGCCCGTCTTCCACAATCATTTATGCAGGAATTTTCTGCCAAACAAACCCATGGTGGTGGTGGCTTATTGATATTTCTAATTGAGATCGCTGCCTTTATCGCTGTAATTCTTGGATTGATCGTGTTGGTTCAGGGAGTAAGAAAAGTGCCTGTAAATTATGCAAAACAAATTGTGGGTAACAGGCAGTTTGGCGGTGCGCGACAATTTCTTCCATTAAAGGTAAATGCCGCAGGTGTAATGCCGATCATCTTTGCCCAGGCAATTATGTTTTTGCCAACTATTTTTGCTGGCTTCCAGACTACCGGAAAAAATTGGGCGATCTATTTTACTTCGCCTACCAATGGCGTTTACATGATTGTTTATAGTATTATGACCATAGGATTTACATTCGTTTATACGTCCCTTATTTTTAATCCGAAACAAATGTCGGACGACCTTAAAAGAAATAACGGCTTTATTCCGGGAGTAAAACCAGGGCAACCAACTACCGATTACATTGGGACTATAATGGATAGAATTACTTTACCAGGTGCCGTTTTATTGGCCGTCGTAGGTATTCTTCCAGGTATAATGCAACTATTAGGTGTTACACAAGGGTTTGCAACATTCTATGGAGGTACCTCCTTATTGATCATGGTTGCGGTTGTTTTAGATACTTTACAGCAAATAGAAACTCAGTTATTAATGCGCCAGTATGATGGATTGATGAGTGGAGGACGCATACAGGGAAGAACTGCTGCACCAGGTGTTACCGGCGGAATTTAAAAGAACTTAATTAAAAATATTTTCAAACCCTGGCCAATAATATGCCGGGGTTTTTTTAAATTATAAAACCCATGATTCACTATAGAACAAATGAAGAAATTGAGCTGATAAGGCAGAGTTGTGTCATCGTTAATGATAGTATTGCCCATGCGGCATCTTTTATAAAGCCGGGCATTTCTACCATGGAGCTTAATGATATTGCTGAAGAATATATCCGTGATCATGGTGCAGTTCCCAATTTTAAAAATTACCACGGATTTCCTTTCGCATGTTGCATTTCAGTAAATGATGCGGTAGTTCATGGTTTCCCTACAAAAAATCCTTTGAAAGAAGGAGATATTGTTTCAATTGATTGCGGTGCGCTCAAAAATGGTTACCATGGCGATAGCGCTTACACATTTGCTGTTGGAGAAATTTCTGATGAAGTAAAACAGTTACTTCGCGTTACAAAAGATTCCTTGTACATGGGGATTGAGAAAGCTGTGGTTGGCAATCGTATTGGCGATATTTCTTTTGCTATCCAGGATTATACTGAAAGAAAATTTGGTTATGGTGTGGTGCGTGAATTGGTAGGACATGGAATAGGAAAGGAATTGCATGAAGATCCACAAGTGCCTAACTACGGTAAAAGAGGAAAAGGAAGCAAATTGCAAGACGGTCTTGTTATAGCAATAGAACCCATGATCAACCTTGGCACTAAAGAAGTTTATAATGATAAAGACGGCTGGACGGTTCGTACAGGCGACGGAAAACCTGCTGCACATTATGAACACACAATTTGCGTAAAGAAAAATAAAGCAGATATTCTTACCTCGTTTTCATCTATCGAAGCGGCAGAAAAAGCAAATGCAAATTTGTTTTCTGATTACTAAGCAGAAAAGAAATTCCCATTATTTGTTCGTTTACTGGCTCTCTACAATTTATTTAAAAAAGCCTTTTATTTTTACAGAATTAGGTTTTAAAAAGGGTTATCCATTATCTTTATTACAGTTTTTAAAACCAGACAGATGGCAAAACTGATTTATGGGATTTTTTTCTTACTGTGTTTTCGCGAAGCCGGGGCACAAAATATAGAAAACACTTTAGCCACTTATGCTAAAGACTACGCCCAGGGAAAAATGTATCTCCAATACGATAAATCTTCTTACGTAGCCGGAGAAACTATTTGGTTCAAGGATTATCTTATAAAAGAAATGTTTCCTGATGATGAAAGTAAAACGGTATATATAGATTGGCTTGGAGAAAATGGAAATATTTTATTACACAGCGTGTGTGCTGTTGAAAATGCTTCCACTAACGGACAATTTGAAATTCCTGAAAATTATACTGGTCACTTTATTCATGTAAGAGCATATACAAAATGGATGTTGAATTTTGATTCTTCTTTTTTGTACAATCACGAAATAAAAATACTTTCTGATGAAAAAATGGCCTCCCAGAGAATTAAGATAATACCTGAGTTATATTTTTTCCCCGAAGGAGGCGATGCTATTGCAGGTATGACGAATAAAATTGCATTTAAAGCCAACGATCAATATGGAAGGCCGGTTTCTATAAAAGGTGTAATAAAAGACAATAGCAGTTCTGTTATAGACAGCCTTAAAATTATTCACAATGGCATGGGCTATTTTTTTATTTTCCCTCATGAAGGACAAACTCTTTCTGCTTCATGGGAAGATGAAAACGGGAACCAGCATACGACACCTTTGCCGGTCATTAAAAATTCCGGAGTTGGTTTGCGTGTAACCATTTCCGGTAGTAATAGGATTTTCCTGGTAAGTGCATCTCCTGCTTCTTCTTTAACGGATGTACATATTTTAGGTACTATGTATGAACACCAGATATTTAAGCTTGATGAGACGCTTGAAAATGGAAAGGCAGAAGGAACGATTCCGACAGAATCTTTGCCGAGCGGTATTTTAACCATTACTGTTTTTGATCAGCAATGGAAACCGCTCGCTGAAAGAATCACTTATGTAAATAATGAAGATTATCTTTTTAAACCGGAAGTAAATGTGGTTGAAAAAGGATTGAACAAGCGCTCAAAAAATGATCTTGAAATTTCTGTTCCTGATAATATTACTGCAAATCTTTCTGTTTCAGTTACGGATGCAAAATTAGGGAATGATAACAGTGACAATATTATTTCTCATCTTTTATTGACCGGAGAATTAAAAGGCAAAGTGTATGACCCTACTTATTATTTTTTAAATAACAGCGATTCGATTAGACAGCAACTCGATCTTGTAATGCTTACTCATGGCTGGCGCAGGTTCGATTGGCAGAAAGTTGTGCAGGGGAAATTTCCGTTGATTAAATACCAAAAAGACACTTCTTACCTTTCGTTATCCGGAAAAGTTATCGGAGCTACTACTCAGCAGTTAAAAAAAGCCGGAGATATTATTTTAATGTTAACGCAAAATAATTCAGGTACACAAACCTTTACCATTCCTGTTCAGCCAAATGGTTATTTTAATGATCCTTCTTTGATTCTTTTTGATACGGCTCATATCTTTTATGATTTTGCTACAAAAAAAACAATGGGCCGTATTTCAGTTCAATTTATGCCTGATATATTGCCTCCGTTTTCAAATTATTTTAGCGCTCCTTATTTAACCAATAATTATTCAGATTCTGCCAATCATTATCATTTGCAATTGAGTAAGGAAGCTGAAGACCAAATGCAATATTTTAAAGGAATAATTTTAGAAAATATAAATATCAAATCGAGAATACGATCTAACCTGCAACAAATAAATGACAAGTACACAACCGGGGTATTTAAAGGTGGAAATGCTACAGAACTTGATTTGGAGGATGATCCATTATCTACAAGTTATACTGATATAGTTAGTTATATACAAGGTAAAGTTCCTTCTTTGTATTATGATTACGTGGCACAAAAGTTTGTGTGGATGAGGAACAGGGCAGGAGAAAATGGCCCCGCATTGTATTTAAATGAATTGGGGACAAGCTACGGCGTTCTTTCAAGCATTTCAGTTGCCAATGTAGCTTATATAAAAGTATTCCGACCCGGATTTGTAGGAGGAGCCGGAAGCGGAACCGGTGGTGCTATTGTAATCTATACAAAAATTGGAAAAGATGGTGAGCCGGTTTCCTATCTTAAAGGATTGAACAATCACACAGTAAATGGTTATACGGTGGTAAGAGAATTTTATTCGCCCGATTATGATACCCTTGCAATTAATAATAAAAAGGATATTCGGACGACTTTATATTGGAACCCGGCAGTCACGACTTCTCCTCAACAAAATAAAGTGGACCTTACTTTTTTTAACAATGATTTTACTGATGAGTTCAGGGTGATCATTGAGGGCATGACAAATGATGGCCGCTTAACTCACATTGAAAAAATTATAAAATAATTTTGTTGTTTATCTGCTAATAATGAAACCAAAAAGATTGATAGTTATTGGAGGAGGAGCCGCAGGTTTTTTTTGTGCCATAAATGCAGCAGCAAAAAATCCCGAACTGAAAGTAACGATAATTGAAAAGTCAGGAAAATTATTGAGTAAAGTAAGAGTTAGTGGTGGCGGACGTTGTAACGTTACTCATTCCTGTTTTAGTATTGCAGAAATGATCAAAAAATATCCACGGGGCGAAAAATTTCTGAAGCAGGCTTTCCATAATTTTTTTATAACCGATACGATTGCCTGGTTTGAAAAAAGAAATGTAAAATTAAAAACCGAAGCAGACGGAAGAATGTTTCCTGAAAGCAATTCTTCAGAAACGATTATTAATTGTCTTATGCAGGAAGCCAATAAATATCAGGTTGACATTTTGATGAACAGCGAAATTGTAAAGATTGAAAAAAGGATATCCGAAGAAAATGAAAATTACTTTCAATTATTTACAAAAGACGATTCACTTTTAGAAGCTGATTTTGTTTGCATTGCTTCCGGTGGTTTTTCAAAACCAGTTCAATTTCAATGGCTCACTTCTTTAGGCCATAGTTTTGAAACCCCTGTTCCATCATTGTTTACATTTAATGTCCCCAAAAATTCCATTTCAGAATTAATGGGAATTTCTATTGAAAATGTGCAGGTGAAAATAAACGGTACTAAATTTTATCAGCAGGGGCCAATGTTGATTACCCATTGGGGTTTCAGCGGCCCGGCGGTGCTAAAATTATCTGCTTTTGCGGCGCGCGAATTGGCAAAAATGAATTATGATTTTTCGATTTCAGTTAACTGGCTTGCCAATTATCATGAAAATTCTCTTTTAGAAAAACTAAAACTCGTAAGGCATGAATTGGCTTCCAAAAAAATGATCAATAAAAATCCTTTCAATCTTCCACAGCGATTGTGGGAATATCATTTGAAACAATGTGGAATTAATGTAGAAATCCGCTGGGCCGATCTGCCTGCAAAACAACAAAACCAACTGGCAAAGCAGCTTTGCGCTCAACAATTTCGTGTAAAAGGAAAAACAACTTTTAAGGAAGAATTTGTAACCGCTGGAGGAATAAATCTGAACGAAATAAATGCGGCAACTATGGAAAGTAAAATTGTTCCAAATCTTTTTTTTGCCGGAGAAATTTTAAATGTTGATGGAATTACAGGTGGATTTAATTTTCAACATGCCTGGACGAGCGGATGGATTGCTGCCGCTTCGATCAGTAATTATTCTCAAACTGAAAAATAAAAATCTTTGGTTTTTGTTGGTTTACTGTAATTGCTTTGAAATAATTGAGGTGAAAATAAAAGTAACTTTACAAAAAAAATCCCGTTGCTTTTTCAACAACGGGATTTTGTATAAGATCAAAAACTAATTAAGCTTTATCATCTGCTTTTGCTTCATCATCTTTCTCTTCTTTTGCTTCTTCAGCCTTAGCTTCTTTCTTTGCTGCTTTCGCTTTAGCTTCAATATGCTCAGGTTCGTTGGCAGGTGGAGGAGGCGTTTGTACTAAAGTTGCTTCAGCTTTCTTTTCTGCATCAGGCTTTTCTGCATCAGCTTTTACTTCTTCAGTTTTCACTGCATCAGTTTTCACTTCCTCAGGTTTTGCCTCCTCAGTATTTGCATCTTCAGCTTTCTTCTTTTTTGCAGGTGCTTTTTTTGCAACAGGGGCATCTTCCACTTTCACTTCTTCAGCTTTTGGTTCCGCAGCTTTTGCTTTAGGTTCTTCTGCCGGCGCTTCACTGTCCATTTTCTTTTTCAGATCAGCCAAAACTCCAAGATCGCCCAAAGTGGTTTTTTCAACCTTACTTTGGATGTTCTTTACCACTTTCTTAGTGTTTTCTGCTTCAGCTCTTTTTTCATTAAACTGCGCATTTTTTTCATCGGCTTTCTCTTTTTCCCAGATACGGCTGTGGCTTAAAATGATCTTCTTATCGTTACGGTCAAATTCAATGACCATAAATGGAGCCACTTCATCCAAACCGATTACTTTTTCATCTTCACGGCGAAGGTGACGGGCAGGAGCAAATCCTTCCAATCCATAAGGAAGCTGAACGGTAGCGCCTTTGTCATCCCGGCGGGTAACGGTTCCTTCATGAACACTTCCTACAGGGAAAGTCTCTTCCAGAGAGTTCCATGGATCTTCTTCGATTTGTTTGTGTCCCAATTGAAGTTTGCGATTTTCTTTATCAATGCTCATAATGATCACATCGATTGTTTCGCCCACTTTTGTATATTCATTAGGGTTGTTGAAACGCTTCAACCAGCTAAGATCGCTGATATGGATCATACCGCCAATGCCTGGAGAAAGTTCAACAAACACGCCGTAAGGAGTAATGTTTTTTACCAATCCCTGGTGCTTGCTTCCTTCCGGGTATTGAGTTTCGATTGTGTTCCAAGGATCTTCTGTCATTTGCTTGATAGAAAGGCTCATCTTGCGATCTTCCTTGCTGAGTGTTACCACTTTTGATTCGTACTCATCGCCCAATTTGAAGAATTCTTTTGCATTGATTGGAGTATTAGCCCAGGTAATTTCACTTACATGAACCAACCCTTCAACGCCAGGATAAATTTCCAGGAATGCGCCGTAATCTTCTATGTTAACCACTTTACCTTTTACGATTTCGCCTTCTTTAATATTTTCAGGCAATGTATCCCAAGGATGCGGAGTTAATTGTTTTAAACCAAGGCTGATACGTTTTTTATCATCATCAAAATCAAGAACAACCACATTTAGTTTTTGATCCAGTTTCAATACTTCACTTGGATGATTAATGCGTCCCCAGCTGATATCAGTTATATAAAGTAATCCGTCTAAGCCGCCAAGATCGAGGAATGCACCAAAATCAGTGATGTTTTTAATGGTTCCTTCCAATACCTGTCCTTTTTCGAGTTTACCGATAATTTCAGCTCTTTGTTGTTCGATATCACTTTCAATAAGTGCTTTATGAGAAACAACGGCGTTTTTAATGGCTTCATTAATTTTCACCACTTTAAATTCCATTGTTTTTCCAACAAACTGGTCGTAATCAGTAACGGGTTTAACATCGATCTGAGAACCTGGTAAGAAAGTTTCCATTCCAAATACATCCACGATGAGTCCGCCTTTGGTTTTGCTGGTAACAAGACCTGTAACGATTTCGCCACTCTTGTACATTTCCACAATTTTTTCCCATGCACGGGTTGTGCGAGCTTGTTTGCGGCTTAAATGTAAATTGCCATCTTTGTCTTCTTTTTCTGCTACCATCACTTCCACTTCGTCACCTACTTTTAAGTCGGGTATGTCGCGAAATTCATTCAAACCAACAAGTCCATCACTTTTAAAGCCAATATTGATAACAACGTCTGTTTTTGTCATCGCCACCACGGTGCCGGTAACCATTTCGTTGTCATTGATCTGCTTGAAGGTTTTGTCATAAACCTCGTCATACTTTTGTCTTTCGGAATTGTTGTAAACGGTAACGTTTCTTTTGTCGATACTCCAATCAAAATCATCATGAGGAGTAGAAAGCGCTTCTTCGTGAATTTCAACTTCTGAAGGCTGGGGTTCTGTTGCTGCCTGTGTAGATTCCACATCCGGAAAATCAGGGAAAGGAACTCCATCAATACCTCCCTGCGGACGGTTTTCAGTTGAAATTTCCAGTTCTTCGCTGTTTGTTTCTTTGTTTTCTGTATCCATTATATTGTAGCGGGTAATTTTGTTATTGCTGTATCTGTTAAAGGATCCTGCTGATCAGCATTTTTTGGTTATAAATAAATTTCTATCATGGTTTTTGCCAATTTTTTTATTTGGGAGTGCAAAGGTAAGAAATTACAGTGTAATTTACCTATGGGGATGACTAAAATTCAAGCTAATAAATTGCTTTCTCATATTAACATCTAATTCTTAAATTGCAACCGATTGTATAATTAAATAAAATTGAATGAAGCGTTGGTTAAAAAACCTGCAAGAAACACCTCTGTTTAAATCGGTGGTTTATTTTATTATAGGTGTTTTAAGCTATCCGGGGGTTGCCATTATAAATAAATTAAAAATAAGCGGCACAGAAAATATCAAAAACCTGCCTAAAAAAAATGTACTGTTTGTAAGTAATCATCAAACTTATTTTGCGGATGTGATCACATTGATCCATATTTTTTGTGCAGTAAAATGGCGCAGGCAAAATAAATTAGGCATTCCGTTTTATTTACTAAATCCGTTTACAAGGGTATATTTTGTGGCGGCTGCCGAAACGATGAAAAGCACATGGATCAGCAGATTTTTCAGATGGGGAGGAGCGATAACGGTAAAGCGCACGTGGAAAAAAGAAGGTAATGAAGTGAGGCGTGGCCTTGATCCCGGCGATACCAGGAAGATTTCAAAAGCGCTTGAAAATAATTGGGTGATCACTTTTCCGCAGGGAACTACCAAGCCATTTTCCCCTGGCAGAAAAGGAACTGCGTTTATAATTAAACATCACAAACCAATTGTGGTGCCTGTGGTGATCAACGGTTTCTGGCGTGCATTTAATAAGAAGGGATTGAAGTTTAAAAAGAAGGGAACGCAGCTTTCGGTTCGGTTTAAGGAGCCGCTTCAATTTACTTATGAAGAAAGTATTGAGGAAATACTTGAAAAAGTGATGGATTCAATTGAACAGAGTAAGAAATTTATGCTGGTTGATAAACTTCCTACAACCGCAGATGTGAAGCATTAAAATCAACTTTTACAGTAAATCAACAAATTTGTAAGATTTTTATTTCCAAACCACTAAACCAATCATTCCTCCTCTCTCACATTCATAAAGAGCGCTTTCAGTTCTGAAGCATCTCCGGGTTTCATTTTGCCTCCAAGAATTAATCTCAATTGCCTGCGGCGCAGTGCTCCTTCAAAAAGTTCTTTTTCCTGTGCGGTTTGAGGTTCAATTTTAGGAACCGGTCTTGGTTTTCCGTGCGGGTCGAGGGCCACAAATGTGTAATAAGCTTCGTTGCTGTCGTAGCGGTATTGTTGCATGATGTCTTCGCCCCAAACTTTTATATATATTTCCATGCTTGTATTAAAAGCGCGGGTAACTTTAGCTTCAATGTGTACCACATTTCCCAGCTTTATCGGATTGGTAAAGGAAATATTATCAACAGAAGCGGTAACTACAGGCGCTCCGCAATGTTTACTTCCTGAAAGTGCAGCAGCAATATCCATCCAGTACATTAACCTTCCGCCCATTAAATTTTCAAATAAGTTAGTGTCATTTGGCAACACCAGTTCTGTCATAACTATTAAACTATCCGAAGGTTTTTTCACTGTCATTCCAAAATTTTTTGCAAAGATAGCTTTCTAATCAGCAAATAACCTAATCAGGATCAGCCAACTATTTTTGGAGAATCGTTGCCAATTACAGAATTTCGGCCTTTAAATCTATTTATGAATATTTCATTCGATGACACCAAAACAGCATTTGCTTATAAATCGAATCCGGAATTAAAACGTGCTCGTTTTATTTTCAGTTCCATGGCAAAATCCTGGTTAGTAAAACTTGGCCTTTGGCTTACGCCACTTGCACTAAAATTGAATTTGCCTGTAAAAGGAGTAATAAAGAAAACTATCTTCGGCCAGTTTGTGGGCGGGGAAACGTTACAGAAAACCTCAGCAGTTGTAGAAAAATTGGCTAAATTTCATGTCGAGGTAATTTTGGATTATGGAGTGGAAGGTAAAGATGGTGAAGAAAATTTTGACCATGCGGCAGACGAATTTATCAAAGTGATAAAATACGCAGCTACGCAACCAAACATTCCTTTTATGAGCATTAAGCTCACCGGATTATCGAGATTTGAATTGTTTCAAAAGATTGACGATCTTGCCGATTACAACGATATTGTCCAGGGAAAAATTCCCTTGGAAAAATTATCTGGAAGCGAAAAGGCGGAGTGGGAGAGAGTTGTGGGCCGGTTGCGTAAAATTTGTGAAGTTGCCGTTACAACCAACGTAGGCGTTTTAATTGATGCAGAAGAAAGTTGGATACAACACGCGGAAGACGCGATCACTACGCAAATGATGCGTCAGTTCAATATTGAAAGGGCTGTAATTTATAACACAGCTCAACTTTACAGGCACGACAGGTTGCAATACCTTAAGGACAGTTGCCGGTTTGCAAATGAAAATAATTTTATTCCGGCAATGAAACTGGTTCGTGGAGCGTATATGGAAAAAGAACGGGAACGTGCTATGGAAATGAATTATCCATCACCCATCAATAAAACCAAACAGGCAACTGATGATAAATTTAATGCTGCGGTGGAGTTTTGTATCGACCCGGCAAACAACATGTATGTAGTGATTGGTTCACACAATGAATACAGTAATTTATATGCTGTGCAATTGATGGAACAATTTGGTGTGGCACATAATGATTCACGCATTCATCTTTCTCAATTATATGGAATGAGTGATAATATTACATTTAATCTTGCTAAAGCGGGCTGTAATGTGAGCAAGTATTTACCTTTCGGGCCAATAAAAGATGTAATTCCTTATCTCATGCGCCGTGCCCAGGAAAATTCTGCAGTAAGCGGACAAACAAGTAGGGAGTTATTATTGATAAAAAATGAATTAAGAAGAAGAAACGATTCATAATATGTTTTATTGATAATTGTCAATAAATATGATGATTTTTTTCTTTATGAAAAAAAATTATCTTTGCCTCCATAACTAACTTTATGAGTAAACTCTTACTTAGCTTATTACTATTTATTGGCTACTCCTTTCCTTCGTTCTCTCAAACAAAATCAATACTTGCTGTCAAAATTACCCAGCCTGTTAAAATTGATGGAAATCCTGAAGACGCTGCCTGGAAGAACATTCCTTATGTTTCTGGTTTTGTGACTTCTACACCGGTTTTTGGTGAAAAAGAGGATGAAACTCATGTAAAAGTCGCTTATGATAATACAGCTGTTTACGTTTTGGCTTATATGCATGGTGATCCTAAGAATATCAAACGCCAATTAACTGCACGTGATGACATTGAGGGTAAAGATGTTGATTTTTTCGGTATTGGACTGGATACCTATGACGATAAGCAAAATGCATTTGCCTTTTATGTATCTGCTTCTGGTGTGCAGCAGGATGCTAAAATTTCAACAACAGAAGACAAAACCTGGGATGCAGTATGGGAGAGCAAAGTGAGCATGAAGAAAAATGGCTGGATCGTTGAAATGAAAATTCCTTTCAGCGCCATTCGTTTTTCTAAAAGTAATTTACAAACCTGGGGCATACAATTTACCAGGTTTAGAAGAGTGAATAATGAAATTTCTACATGGAGTCCTGACGATCCAAAAATAGGAGGAACGATGAACAAATGGGGCGAATGGGCGGGATTGAAAAATATTATTCCTCCCGTAAGGCTTTCATTTCTGCCTTATCTTTCCGGTGGAATCAAATTTTCTCCTATAGGAAATAAAAAGTATACCGAGTTCTTAAAAAGCGGGGGTATGGATGTAAAATATGGGATCAATGAAAGTTTTACGCTTGATCTTACTTTGATCCCTGATTTTGCCCAGGTTCAATCAGATAATATTGTTTTAAACCTGAGCCCCTTTGATATAAAATTTGAAGACTTTCGTCCGTTTTTTACAGAAGGAACCGAACTGTTTAATAAAGCCGGAATTTTTTATTCAAGAAGGATTGGAGCCACGCCATCGGGATCTTATGGTGTATTGGCAAAAGCCGCTTCTGATTCAAACTATGACATCATTAAAAATCCAGGTATAACCAGGCTTATTAATGGTACCAAATTTTCAGGGCGAACGAAAGGGAATTTAGGGATTGGAATTTTTAATGCCCTTACCTCTAATATGAATGCTGAGATCCTTGATAAATCGGCCGATTCAACTATTCATATTCAAACAGAACCTTTAACCAATTACAATATTATTGTTTTTGACCAGGCTTTGAAACACCGTTCGTCAGTTACTTTTACCAATACAAATGTTTTGAGAAATGGCAACAGCCGCAACGCGAATGTATCTGCGCTTGATCTTTCTTTATTTGATAAACAAAACCGGCATTTTTTATTTCTAGATGGAATTTACAGTACCATTTGGGGTAAAAAGGCAAATTATGACGGGTACAAAGCGGATGTCCGTTATCAAAAAGTGAGTGGCAAATTTCAATATCTTTTTACGGTGGGCGCAATGTCTGATACGTATGATCCTAATGACCTTGGCTTTCTGCAAAACAACAACCAGTTGAATTATGCAGGAAACGTTAGTTATGTAATTTACAAGCCTACCAAACATTTTTTGAATCAACGGTATACATTGGGTGGTATCAATCAATATCTTTACAAGCCTTTTTCCTGGCAGGACTTTGTGATCAATTCTACAGCTTTTTTATTGATGAAAGACTTTTCAAATTTGTTGGTAACCTTGCAGGTATCGCCGCTGTGGTCAAACGATTTTTTTGAATTACGTACACCCGGAAGAGTTTTGAAAAGGCCGGCTCAATATTTTTTAAATGTGACGGGAAGTACAGATACCCGCAAAAAATTATTTCTCGATTATACTGCTGAAAGTGGTATAACTTCTTTGCCTGATGCGCCTTACTATGGATTTACATTGGGCGCAACTTACAAATTCAACGATCGTTTTCAAATGAATGCAGAAGGCCATATTGATAACGACCAGGCAAACTACGGCTATGCTTACACTAAACCAGGAGGTGGGTATGTACCCATTTTAGGGCAGCGCACCGTCAAAACAGATTATTCAATTTTAGGCGCCTCTTATACCATTAATCCCCTGATGAATTTCAACATTCGATTGAGGCATTACTGGAGCAATGTGATCTATCACCATTTTTATGATGTAAAAGAAGACGGTAATTGGACCGAAAGAGCCTATTCGCCTGGCCATGATTTTAATTTTAATACGTTTAATGTAGATATGTTTTATACCTGGGAATTTTTACCAGGAAGCCGCATTACCCTTTCATTGAAAAATGCACTTGGTG
>JBBQWJ010000003.1:0-41224 GCA_038210685.1 Chitinophagales bacterium
GTTTAAAAATGTAAAATATACACAATTAATAATTCGCTGGCGTAATTACACACCAGTAAAGCAACAAATATCCGAAGTTTTTATTTTACAGGATTTCCTGGTTTTCAGGCCTTCGTTTTTCAAATCATTTTCGTTTTTCAAATCTTAAACTTTAATTTTATCAAACATTTGAAAAAGAACTATGGGCACTTTCAACTTTGAAAACCACTTCCGTGACCTTTTTGAAAACACAAACGACCTTATATTTTTCTTAAAAATAAATGGGGAAATAGAATTAGCCAATCCTGCAACGCTCATTACACTTGGATACGACCTTAACGAATTGAAAGGACATAATATCCTCCATTTCATTCACCCGGATTGCAAAGAAAGATATCATCAACACCGTATGGAAGTGATCAGAAGCAAGGAATTAAAAAGTATGGAGCTTTGCTTTATCACGAAGAAAAACGAATTGATATATGGTGAAGTACAGGTAAGCTGCTCTTACAAGCTCGGTAAACCACAATACACAAGAGGCGTTTTTAAAAACACCACATTAAGACAGAAGGCGGAAAAAAAGATCCTTGAGAGTGAAAAACGTTTGAAGGCTTTTTTGAATGCAAATCCGGATGCGATAATTATTATTAACGAACAGCAGGAAATTTTAGAATGGAATCCCAGGGCAGAAGCGATTTTTGGATTTAGTGCGAATGAAATATATGGGAAGAGCCTTGAAGAAACTATTATTCCACCAAAATACCGCGAGGCACATGCTAAAGGTTTACAACATTTTTTGAAAACAAATGAAGGTCCCGTTTTAAACAGGACGATTGAAATTACCGCGCTAAAGAAAAATGGCCAGGAATTTCATATTAATTTAAGCATTTCAAATGTAAAACTTGAAGAGTATTGGATATTCATCGCATTTATTTCGGATATATCTCAAAGAAAAGAAACAGAAGCGGCTCTAATCCTAAAAGAAGGGGAACTAATACAATCGAAAATGCTCCAGGAAGAAAAAGATCAATTTATTTCAATTGCCGGGCATGAACTCAGAACTCCAATCACAACAATAAAAGCTTATGGAGAATTGGCCTATGAAATATGCCACGAAAGTAACGCGTTATTAAAAAATTACCTCGCTAAAATTAATCAGAATACCACAAAAATCACCTTTCTGCTGAACGAACTTCTGGATGTATCAAAAATAAACCTGGGAAAACTTCATCTTTCATTAAAAAAGCTAGATTACAAGATTTACTTAGCTGAGACATTAAATTCAATCCAACAAATCACTCCCACACATCAAATTGTTTTGGAAGAAAATGAAAGTACGTTTATAAATGTGGATCCCATAAGGCTTGAACAGGTAATTATAAACCTGGTAAGTAATTCAGTTAAATATTCCCCGGGGAAAAATAAAATACTTGTTCAGTCAGAACTAAAAAACAATGAACTACATACTTCTTTTACAGATTACGGAATTGGTATATCTGAAGAGGAGATTCCCAAAATATTTAACCGGTTTTATAGAGTAAATGAATTCTCCAATAAATTCGAAGGATTGGGAATTGGCCTATACATTTCGTCGGAAATTATAAAACACCATGGCGGAAATATGTGGGTAGAGAGCGTGCAGGGAAAAGGAAGTACTTTCCACTATTCACTGCCCCTGTAAGGTGATAAAAATCTTCTATATTGATGTATTTTGATATAATAAAAAGAGCCCGGATAAACCAGGCTCTTTTTATTTATCAATTAAACTTTATTTTACTTCTTCAAATTCTGCATCAGTAACATTGTCGCCACCTGCACTTGCTTCAGCATTTTCCGGCTCGCCCTGTCCTGCATTTGGCTCTCCGTTAGCTCCTGCTTCTGCACCTTGAGTAGCTTTATACATTTCTTCGCTGGCGGTTGTCCATGCAGCATTTAACTCTGTAGTGGCAGACTCGACATCAGCAATATTCTGACTTTTGTGCGCTTCTTTCAGTTTTGCTAAAGAAGCTTCTATCGGCGCTTTTTTATCATCAGATATTTTATCACCAAATTCTTTCAATTGCTTTTCTGTCTGGAAGATCAAGCTATCAGCCTGGTTCATCTTGTCCACTTTTTCTCTTTCAGCTTTATCAGTTTCTTCATTGGCTTTTGCTTCGTTCTTCATCTTTTCGATCTCTTCTTTGCTTAAACCACTACCTGCTTCAATGCGGATGTTGTGGGTTTTCCCGGTTCCTTTATCTTTTGCGGATACATTCAAAATACCATTGGCATCAATATCAAATGTTACTTCTACCTGTGGTACGCCACGGGGAGCCGGTGGTATTCCGTCAAGATTAAAAGTTCCAAGACTTTTATTTTGAGAAGCCATCGGGCGCTCACCTTGCAGCACATGAATCTGTACGCCAGGTTGATTATCACTCGCGGTAGAAAACACTTCTGTTTTCTTTGTAGGTATTGTTGTATTGGAATCAATCAACCTTGTCATTACTCCTCCCATTGTTTCGATACCTAAAGAAAGCGGAGTAACATCCAATAACAACACATCTTTTACTTCACCTGTCAACACACCACCCTGGATAGCTGCACCAATAGCAACTACCTCATCAGGATTTACACCTTTATGTGGTTTTTTTCCGAAGAAATTTTCAACCAGTTCCTGCACTTTAGGAATACGGGTTGAACCACCAACAAGAATTACTTCATTAATGTCATTTTTACTTAAACCTGCATCTTTTAACGCAGCTTCGCATGGTTTTAAACAACGGGTAAAAAGAGCATCTGCCAATTTTTCAAATTGTGCTCGTGTTAATTTTTTTACCAAATGTTTTGGAACTCCATCAACTGCTGTGATGTAAGGAAGGTTAATTTCTGTTTCTGTTGAAGAGGACAATTCGATCTTGGCTTTTTCTGCTGCTTCTTTCAAACGTTGCCAGCTCATTGGATCTTTGTGAAGATCTATTCCTTCGTCTTTTTTAAATTCTGCTGCCAACCAATCCATGATCACTTTATCAAAATCATCACCACCAAGGTGAGTATCACCATTTGTTGATTTTACTTCAAAAACACCTTCGCCTAACTCAAGAATTGAAATATCGAAAGTACCCCCACCAAGGTCAAACACTGCTATTTTCTGATCCACACTCTTTTTATCAAGGCCATACGCCAAAGCGGCTGCTGTAGGTTCATTGATAATACGACGAACTTTCAGTCCGGCAATTTCGCCGGCTTCTTTGGTTGCTTGCCTTTGAGAGTCATTAAAGTAGGCAGGAACAGTAATTACAGCTTCCGTAACTTCCTGGCCCAGGTAATCTTCTGCAGTCTTTTTCATTTTTTGAAGAATCATTGCAGAAATTTCCTGTGGTGTATATTGTCTTCCGTCTATATCGATTCTAATGGTATCATTATCACCTTTTACTAATTTGTAACTTTGATGCGATGCTTCAGTAGTCACTTCATCCCATTTATGCCCCATAAAACGCTTCACACTCATTATAGTATTTGTAGGATTAGTAATTGCCTGTCTTTTAGCAGGATCACCAACCTTGCGTTCACCGTTTTTCAAAAATGCAACCACCGAAGGGGTCGTGCGTCGTCCTTCGTCATTTGGAATCACAACCGGCTCATTTCCTTCCATTACTGCCACGCAACTGTTTGTAGTTCCGAGGTCAATACCTATAATTTTTGCCATAACTTATAATTTTATTTTAATAGTTTATATGCTTATGACAAGGTTTGTGCCAACCGGGGAAAAGTGCAAAAATGTCAGTACCTACATTTTACTTCTAATAGCTATCATATAAGCGAATGATGACGGTCATAACAAAAGCAATACAATTGAAAGAAATTTGAGAAAAAGTATCATCATGCTTATAAAAAAATTTAACGAGATCCACATTTCTGACGTTATTTCAGTCGGTGGAAAAAATGCCTCGCTGGGTGAAATGTTCAATGAACTTTCTTCAAAAGGAATTGCAATACCAGACGGATTTGCGACAACAGCTTCTGCATTCCGTTATTTTTTAGACTATAATTCTATAACGACTCCCTTAAAAAAATTGCTTGACACGCTCGATACAACAACTTTTAAAAATCTGAAAGAAATAGGTGCAAAGGCAAGAAGCATCATTGAAAATGCAGATATGCCTGCTGATCTTTCGAAAGCAATAATCAGCGCCTATAAAGAATTATGCAACAACGATTATTTTGAAGTGGCGGTAAGAAGCAGTGCCACCGCCGAAGATCTGCCGCAAGCCAGTTTTGCAGGGCAGCATGAAAGTTACCTGAATATAAAAGGAGAAAAAGAATTGCTGAAGTCCATACAACGTTGCTACGCTTCTTTGTATACCAACAGGGCAATTAAATATCGCGAAGACAATGGTTTTGCACATGAAAAAGTTGCACTTTCTGTAGGGGTACAAAAAATGGTTCGAAGCGATAAAGCCTGTTCAGGCGTGTCTTTTACACTGGAGCCTGAATCTGGTTTTAGAAATGTAATTCATATTGCAGGGGTTTGGGGGCTTGGAGAAAACATGGTGCAGGGAACGGTAAACCCGGATGAATTCCTGGTTTTTAAACCCACACTGGAACAGGGGAAAAATGCGATCATTCAAAAAAACATGGGCGACAAAAGCAAAACCATGATCTATACCAATGATGAAGAAAACCCTGTTACAAATATCGAAACCCCGGAAGAAAAAAAGAACCAGTATGTTATCAACAACCAGGAAATAGAACTTCTTGCGAAGTGGGCTTCCATCATTGAAAAGCATTACGACAAACCAATGGATATTGAGTGGGCTAAAGATGGAATTACCAATAAGTTTTTTATCATCCAGGCAAGGCCTGAAACCGTGCATTCGCAGATCAATCCTTTGGTAATAAAAGAATACGAATTATTAGATAAAGGAAAACTGCTGGTATCGGGGCAGGCAATAGGAAATAAGATCGCCTGTGGAATTGCACGGATACTGGAGTCTCCTGAAGATTCGGACAAATTAAAGCCCGGAGAAATTGTAGTTACTGATCTTACCAGTCCGGATTGGGATCCGATCCTGAAAAATGCCGGCGCTATTATCACTAATAAAGGCGGCCGTACCAGTCATGCCTCTATTGTTGCCAGGGAAATTGGCGCTCCTGCTGTCGTTGGCTGCAGTGATGCGACTTCTAAAATAAAAGATGGTGAAATGATCACCGTTTCCTGCTGCGAAGGAAAAGAAGGTTTTGTGTATGAAGGCGAATCAAAATTTGTCACAAAAGAACTGGATTTCACTGACATGAAATTGCCGAAAAAAACGAAAGTGATGATGATCGTTGGTGATCCTGAAAAAGCGTTTAAACTTTCTTTTTATCCCAATGAAGGTATTGGATTAATGCGCCTCGAATTCATCATCACCAATGCCATTCAAATTCATCCAATGGCTTTGGTAAAGTTCAATGAGCTAAAAGATGAAAAAGTAAAGCAACAAATTGAAGAACTTACTCACCATTATCCCGACAAGGAAAAATACTTTACAGAGAAACTGGCAGAGGCCGTAGCAACCACTGCTGCTGCATTTTACCCGAAAGAAGTAATTGTGAGAATGAGCGATTTTAAAACAAATGAATATGCCAGCTTATTGGGAGGAAAAGATTTTGAACCTGTAGAAGAAAATCCAATGCTCGGTTTCCGTGGCGCATCACGGTATTATAACGATCGTTACAAAGACGGGTTCAGACTGGAATGTGAAGCATTAAAAAAAGTAAGAGACGAAATGGGCCTTACGAATATAAAAGTGATGATCCCTTTTTGCAGAACGGTTGAAGAAGGGAAAAAAGTAGTGGAGGTAATGAAAAATTTCGGACTTGAACAGGGAGTAAATGAACTCGAAATTTATGTAATGGCTGAAATTCCGAATAATATTTTTTTAGCTGAAAAATTCGCGGAAATATTTGATGGCTTTTCAATTGGTTCAAATGATCTTACTCAATTGATCCTGGGTATCGACCGTGATTCAGCAATTATTTCAGATCTTTTTAATGAAAGCAATGAAGGTGTAAAACAACAAATTGCAGTAATGATTAATAAAGCAAAAAAAGCAGGTGCAAAAATTGGTTTATGCGGACAGGCACCGAGTGATTTTCCCGAATTTGCTAATTTTTTGGTGGCGGAACATATTGACAGTATTTCTTTTAATCCTGATGCCATTTTAAAAGGAATTGAAAATATAAATCACGCTGAAAAAAGTTTACCTAAAGAAAATTTACCCAAAGAAAAGATTACTAACACAATGATCATCATTTAAAATAACAGAAACCATATATGCCTGCCATTTTAACCATTACTTTCAATCCTGCTATTGATAAAAGCACAACGATCAGTACACTTATTCCTGAAAAAAAACTAAAATGCACGCCACCTGTTTTTGAACCCGGTGGCGGAGGAATAAACGTAGCAAGAGCGATCAAAAAGCTGGGTGGAAATGCAACGGCCATTTATCTTGCGGGCGGTTATTCCGGCAAATTCCTAACACAGTTGCTTGAGCAGGAGCTCATTCATTCAATTGTTATTGAAACGGCTCACCATTCAAGAGAAAACCTGATCGTGCTTGATATTTCTTCCAACCTTCAATACCGCTTTGGCATGCCCGGACCTGTAACAAATGAAAATGAATGGAGACAGGTTCTTGAGGAAATTGAAAAAATAAATGGGGTGGAGTTTATCGTTGCAAGCGGCAGTTTACCTACCGGAGTTCCGAAAGATATTTTCGCAAGAATTGCAGATATCAGCAAAAGAAAAAAAGCAAAATTCATTGTTGATACTTCCGGTGAAGCCTTAAAAGATGCAGTAGATGAAGGGGTGTATTTATTAAAACCCAACCTGAGTGAATTGAGTTCCTTGTCGGGCAAAGATGAGCTAAACGGAAACGAAGTGGAGGAAGTGGCAAAAAGCCTTATTAAAAAAGGGAAATGTGAAGTAATTATTGTTTCACTGGGAGCTACCGGCGCCATGCTGGTAACCAAAGAGGCAACCCATCATATCATTCCTCCTCCTGTAAAAAAGAACAGTACCGTAGGTGCCGGCGACAGCATGCTTGCAGGTATTGTTTTAAGTTTATCAGAAAATAAATCATTATTAGAAGCCGCCGAATATGGGGTAGCCTGTGGCACTGCCGCCTCCATGACTTATGGCACACAACTTTGCCGCTTGAGCGATGCTGAAAAATTGTATGCAGAAATCAGGAACAGCAAGTAATAAGTGTTTGAGGTTTCATAGTAAACGAAGAAAAAAGCGGAATTTTTATTTCCTTTTTGCGGCCTCAAACTTACTTCGACAGTAGTTAAAGGACTGCGTCAGCCTTAATAAAATAAAATTCTAAAGAGCCTCGTTTTTTAAAAAGACTCTTTAAAATTGAGACAACAATACCTTATTTCTGAATGATTAATTGTTGTCTTTCCTTATAAGCGTTATTAGCGATTTCAATAAAATAAGTTCCTGTAGTTAATTCGGAAATGTTGATCGTTGCCTGATCAACCTTGGCATATCTTTGATATTTTTTTTCATGTTGCTATTTTAATTATTTAATAAATGAAATTGAAAGCTTATTGATGCCTCTAACCCTTTGCTATCGCTATTAAACCCATTTAGGGGGCTATTTTTCGATTTCGTCTTTTCGAAATACCCTAACAATACTTCTATTCCAACTGCAGTATTAAAGTAAAATTCTGGCCCAGCTAATATGGAAAATGTATTCAGTTTACCTTGATCATGTAGTGCACCTAAATACCTGTTTGATCCAAATTGATAACAAACATCTGCAAGAATGTTGTAAACTTTGTCCGGGTTTAGAAAATAATAGCGTGCAAAGGGGCCGGCAGAGTACTGAATAGATTGCGTTGATCCACCACTAACGCCACCGGTTGCAGCGATATTATGTTCCTTGAAATAGGTCACCCCACCTCGTATACCTCCTGCAAATTTTTCAGCAAAAAAGTAACCGACTGCAGGATACAAGGTGAACTCTGTGTACTTATTGATAAGGGTAAATGTAGGTGTAGTATAGTATTCTCTGTACTTATTAAAAGTTGCTGAACCTCCTGCGAGCCAGGTTCCTTGATCTAACTGGCATTTTGCAATGGAATAAAAAGTAATTAAAATTACAATTAGTGTTATTTTTTTCATGTAGTATGGTTTTAGATGAATTAAAAATAGAACAGTTTGCAAACTGAAAAAAAAGGAGAGCTATGGTTTTTAAGCGCTATCAGCATTGTTAGTTTTGAGTTGTTCGGTCTAAATATTATTCAAAGTAGATTAAAATAAAATTTCAAACAAAAAATATTTTTTTTGAAATTTAAGTGTCACTGATATTTTTTACACCAACTCTGTATTCTTGTTTGCTCCGGCACATATATCTTTTCCATTCCATGCTTTTTGTTGATATAGGGAAATACTTGTAAAGAATAAAAAACAAACTTATAGAGGTGACCAGGAAATTTAAAAAGAGAAAAATCTTTATCAGCAAACGAACAAAGAAACCGGATTTCTATTCTAAAAAAAAAAGAAAGCCGGATAAAAATCCAGCTTTGATTTAATACTATATATTATGAAAAGACCAGAGCAAAAGTATTTGCAGATCAATTAAAAAAATATGATCATAATCATTAAAAAACCTGAGTAAAATAATAAGTAAATCACCAATATTTAGAAAGGAATTTCGGTATTTTGTATTTAATTGTATCCCCTTCTTGACGTATGTCACCCTTTGTTCTGACACAAGTCATTTTGGCGCAAAACCAACAGTAATAGCTTTACAAAAAAAACGGTTTATGCTTAAAATGATTCCGGTGAAAAAATTTAATAAGATTGTTGAAATTCTTTACTGGCTTTTCCTTATTGTAATATTATTGATACTGGTTCTCATCTTTTTTATTTTGTACATTTAAGAAAAGATTGTCTTGAATTTTATTGACTTTCTTATTTAATGCAATGAAAGACAAATACCTTTAGTTAAAATTTCAATCATGATTAAATCAAAGAACTGGTGGCTGATTACGATCAAAGGATTGATCTTTATTTTTTTAGGATTTCACATTTTAAAATACCCTATCAGTGGAATGCTTGGCCTGATTGTGTATGGCAGCATCTCATTATTTATTTCCGGATTGATACTGGCAACGTTTGCTACCATCACGAGAAACGTGCACCACGGCTGGGGATGGCAAATGGCAGAAGGTTTGCTCGATATTATTTTGGCTGTCATCCTTCTTTTAAATATCGGCTTAACAGCAATAACACTCCCCTATGTGTTTGCTATTTATGGAATTCTTACCGGCATTTTCTGGATCTTTCAGTCAGTCTTTTTCAAAAACAATCAATATAAATTTTGGGGTGTGGTTCTCACAGCCGGCTTACTAAGCTTGCTGGTAGGCATTCTTATATTTTTAAAACCGCTGATTGCAGCTTTAACTATTGTTGCAATAATTGGGATTATGTTCATTGTGCAAGGCTTTTTTCTTACCCTGTTTTCCTTTGAAATCAGCCGTGCACACAAAGTTTCTGTTAAGGAATCTTTGGAAGAATAAAAGTACAACTCATGGTCATAAGATGAGTTTGGTTCAGGCACCTGCTAAAAGAGACACTTCAACTATTGAATAAGCACCGCGATTTTATCGATTGGAATAGTATTAGCAAAGGACAGAATTTTACTTTCATCCATCCCTTTTCCCGTAAATGTTATTAACGCGCTTTTAAGTGGAATTTGCAAAGTATAGTTTGAACTGCCATCTGCATTTTCACCATCTTTTTCTAACCTTGCTTTGTAACCATTAACCTTAACGACTTTGGTGGTTGAATTTCGCATCATGCCCCCCAATATCGGCATATTTAAAAAGGAATTCAGGGTAGCTATCATTGGTGAGTTGCTAATAATTTCTACCTGTGAACCTTTATCACCATATTGACGATGGACCGTGGCACCAACAAACCCAACATTTGCGGCAACCTGGTCTTTTTTTTCATCTGCAGTAAGCCCGTTAAAATCCTTTGGGAGGATATCCAACACTTCCTTTCCCACTATCATATCCAATTCCTGGATAGCCTGTTCCAATGAAAAGTGTGCATCTGCTAAATTACCAGAAGTATAAGAAGCTTTCGCTACGGTTAGATCTTTTGAAAAATCCTGGGCATAGCTAAGAGCCACTGTACCCAAAATAATTATCATCACTAATAAACATTTTTTCATGGCAGTAGATTTATTTTTCTCCTAATGATTTTTTTAAGTCTTCAATACTAAATTTATTTGCAGCAGACATTACTTCCTCTTCATTGGCAAAGTTGATATCTTCCCATACCACCATAGAACTCTGTCCCACCGGAACAATAAGCGAGTATCCCTGATCTGCATCAAAAGTAATAAGTGCTTTGTTACCTTGTACTTTTACCTGCTTGGCATTTTGATCATTGCCATTTGCCTGCACGGCATAAGCATTATTAAAGTAAGCATTTACTAATCCACTGTACAATAAATTATTTCCAATAGTAAGTGTCATTTCTTTGTCTTTACCATCGCTATAGATCCGCTGAATGGTTAGATTATTCCAACCCCATTGGGTACTCATTACCTTGTCCTGGGATGTATCGGCAGTTAATCCATCAACCGTTGTGGGAAGGGATTTTAGCAATTGGCGACCTAATTGAAGTTCGATCCCTATAAGGGCTTGTTGCACGGCATACCTGGCATCGCTATAGCTTTTGGTTCCAAACAATTTTTCCGCATCATCAATGGCCGCCACCACATCAGGCGGCTCTGTATTTTTTAATCCCGCTCCTTTGGTATTGCCTGGCTTTGAGGAATTATTACCAGCCTTGCTGGAACTGGAATTACTGTTGTCCCCGGAACTAACACCTGTTTTGTCCTCAATTTTTTTATCGATTTTTTTGTCCAACACATTATTAGCTTTCTCCTTCAATTTTTTTAGCAATTGGGCTTCGGATGACACCGGGTAAAAGATAATGCCTCCAAAAATCAGCATGAAGATGAAGTGTTTCATTTGAATCGTTTTTTTGAATTAAAAAGACAATAAGAATTTTTAGGGCGGTAAAAAACGGAATGTTCTTTATAGAATTGGATAGAAGGAACATAAATGTAATAAGATTTTTTAAATATTTACAAGAGTATTTTCAATCCTTTCATTGCAGATGCCACTTTTTTTTCAAATAACCATTTCTCCCGGGGGAATATAAACCTCTGTTAGCCGAGCAATTTTCTGTTTTTGCTGGCTGTGAACAAAAAAACCAACCACGAAAAAATGCCGGCGACGTAAGTCAGACAAATAAAGCGATTTTTTATCTTGCAGTATAACCCCCATCTATCACCAACTCACTTCCTGTTACAAATTTAGATTCATCTGAAATGAGATATAGAATTCCATAAGCTATATCAATTGGCTCACCTATGTGGCCTAAAGGATGTAAACTGTTTAGTTGCTCAAAAAATCCCGGCACATCTTTTCCATAATTTTCAACCATAGGTGTAAGAATGAATCCAGGATGAACTGAATTAACGCGGATTTTATTTTTTGCATATCCTACTGCGTCATTTTTTGCCATCAGTCTTACCGCCCCTTTTGAAGCATGGTATGGAGGCGCATCACCGGCGCCGATTAAACCATAAATGGAAGATAAATTCACAATACTTCCGCTTCCGTTTTTAAGCATGTGCTGCACCGCAAACTTGGTGCAAAGGAAAACCCCCTTTACATTTACAGCCATTGTCGCGTCCCACTCTTTTTCGCTTATTTCATGCGTAGGTTTATTGGTTCCGGAAATCCCCGCATTGTTTACAGAGCCATCCAGTTTACCAAAGTATTTTACCACATCGGTGTACACCTGCTCCACTTCATTTTCATCGGCAACATTTAAATGCCAGTATTTGGCAGTACCACCTGATTTATTAATTTCATCAGCCAGTTGGTTGCCTTCTTTGTCAAGTATATCGGTAATGGCCACTTTGGCTCCTTCTTTTGCCAGTAAAATGCAGGTTTCTCTTCCTATTCCCAAAGAACCTCCTGTTACTATTACTACTTTATTTTCTACTCTTTTCATGATTGTGTTTTTAGTATTCTAAGTTCCTGAAGAATGATTAGGTTTTAAATGATGCGCATCAGCCTGATCGCTGCTTTATATCATCTTTCCGATCGTAATTACACAAACAATTCTCCCTTAAAATACCACACCAAAGCAAGGGCTTTTTTCAACCAAAATCAATGACCAGAGTTTCTATTTTTACTGACTATGGTCATTCTCCGGGGATGATGAAGCAACTAATTTTACTTAAAAATCAGAACCATGTCAGAAAATAATTCAAACATCACCACGTTACACGAGCTTCTTGATTTTGAAGGCCGTAAATTTATCAGCGCTGAAATACAACTGAAAAAAGTTTTACCTCAATGGATCAATATTGCAGGTTCAATTAAACTTAAGAATTTGTTGCAGAAATACAGGGATTTCATTGAACAACATATTGAAAACATGCAGGCATTTTATGAAGAAGAGCACATCAATTCTTTGTCTTTGCACAACAAGATAATGGAGGCCTTTATTGAAGAGGCTGAAGACAAACTAAGAAGCTGCACAGATTCTGCAGTAAAAGACGCTTGTCTGCTTGCCGAAGTACAATCTATCAATCACTTCAAAATAAGCACTTACGGTACAGCAGCATCATTTGCCTATTTATTGGGCCTGGAAAAAACATCAGAAGTTTTTCACCAGGCATCTGTGAATGAGAAACAGATTGATGACAGGCTAAAACGATTAGCGCAGTATGAAATCAATGGTAGAGCGAAAGCTCCTCTTGAATTGAATGCATGATAAGCAAGTGCAGCCCGCACAAATGCTTTGCCGGTTCATCTAAATTACATGAATATCTTCCTCCGGCTTAAAAGTTGATGGACCGGTTTTTTTATGCGATTGAAATCATGAAAAATACTGACTGTGGTCAGTCTCTCCTTGTTTCATTAAAGATATATTGCATAAAATAAATTTATTTAACGATGAAAAAGTTCCTGGCAGTTTTCGACGGTTACAAAATGTCGATGAACACATTGCAATATTCAATAGAGTTGGCAAAACTTGAAGAGGCACACCTTGTGGGTGTTTTTTTAGATGAATTTATTTACCACAGCTACAGTGTATATAAAGTAATTACCACAGAAAAGAATGCTGAAAAAGTGTTGGATAAACTGGATGAAAAAGATAAAAGAGCAAGAGATGAATCAGTTTTAAAATTTGAGAAAGCATGTAACAAGGCAGGCATACATTTCTCTATCCATAGAGATAAAAACCTGGCCCTGCAGGAATTGAAAGAAGAAAGCATGTTTGCAGACATGGTGATCATTAATGAATATGAAACATTCACCCGTTTTAAAGAAAAAGCGCCGGGTCGTTTCATAAAAGATTTCCTTGGGGATGTGCAATGCCCTGTTTTAGTAGTTCCCGCCACTTATAAAGAGATTGATAAAATTATATTATTGTACGATGGGGGCCCTTCTTCTTTATACGCCATCAAAATGTTCAGTTATCTTCTTTCTCATCTGAAATCTCTGCCTATAGAAGTGTATACGGTTAAAGAAAATTATATGGCCACCCTGCGCCTGCCGGGAAATAAAAGGATGAGGGAATTTATAAAATGGCATTTCCCGAAAGCCACCGTTACCGTTGAAAAAGGAATTGCAGAAGAACAAATACCCGGTTACCTGCGAAATCACAAAGAAAATGAATTAGTGATATTGGGCGCTTACCGTCGTGGAGAGCTTTCCCGCTGGTTCAAAACAAGCATGGCTGATATTTTAATAAGAGAAACAGAAACGCCGTTATTCATTGCGCATAACAAATAAATCCATTTCGTTCATCCAGATAATACTACAATTATGACCACACTTCCTGACATCAAAATCGACCAGCCGCATCTCTCAGAGATCAACCCCGGAATTTACTCACTTGGTTTAGTAATTCCTTTTCAACCTTCGATGGTAGATATGAAAACCATCCGGGGAATATTAAATTATACGCTGGAGGTTGTGCAGATAAAACTTGAAGGAAGTTATGAGACGGAGGAGATAAAAACGGTGATTAAGCGGCTGAAAAATATCTTCAAAAAATTGAATTATAATTCGCATCGTAAAAGTGTGGCAATAATTATTGAAGGTGAAGAAGAAAAAATTATTTACCTCAATTACAAGGGCAAAGCGGTCGTTTTTTTTAATGATCCTTTTTCTCTTTTAGATCTCGTTGCCGATTCTGTAAGAAATCCGGAATTTGAAATATTAATATTGAATAAAAAGGGTGCTGAACTTTATGAATATTTCAATAACTCACTGCATAAAGTTTTTGCACAAAAACATGGATTAAGTATTACCAAAAAAAACGGTGATGAATTCCTTTTTCAAAGAATTTCAAACATCATCAAAATGGTCAACAGCAAAAAAGACAAACCCATTTTTATTTTTAAGGAAGATGAACAGCAAACGAACAAATTTTGCGAATTCTTCCCTTTTAAAGAAATTATATTTAAATTAAATATTATTCCATCCGACGATGTATCTTCGAAAATTCAAAACCTGGCAGCAAAACTTACTAATCAATGGGATTACTGGCAATCAAGATTGATAAAAGGTCAAATTGCAATCGCCAAGAGGTCCAAAAACCTTGTAAGCCATCTTGAAAAAGTGGTAAAAGCCCTGAAACAAAGTGATAACGGGCTTTTGCTAATCGACAGTTTTCTGAAGGAGGAAATCCATAAAACCTTATTGAATGAAGCACTTTTTGTTGCCACGAAAAAACTGACAGATGAAATTGAAAGGTTTTTGGAGCGAGGAAACAGGATTGAAATTACAGAAGGAGGCCTTTTAAAAAATTTCGGTGGGATTGCATTTATCAAAGAAAATCAGCCGCAATTTCAATCAAACCGGATAACCCGGAATTTCAAAGAAGAAGATTTTATGTTTTAAAAAAATAGTATGATACGAATCTTAGTACCCACTGATTTTTCACCAACTGCAGAAAAAGCATTTCGTTTTGCAGCGCAACTGGCTTCTAATGCCAAGGGCACTATCATTCTTTTTCATATAAATGACAAGAAAGACATCCCTTACTTTGATTCGACTGAAAAAAAAAACAAATACCTAACCCAGCTTGAAACAAAACAGCTAAAGCGGCTGCAACGGTTAAAAAAGAAAGTAGTAAGCCATGAAATGAATGTTATCGTTTCCACGATCGTTTCTCAACCGCCTGTAATAAAAAACATGCTCTCCTTTGCAAAACTAAACCAGGTTGAATTAATAGTAATGGGAACCCAGGGTGCTTCAGGCCTCGAAAAAACAATCATCGGAAGCGTGACTTCGCACATTGTTGAAAAATCGGACATTCCTGTACTGGTGGTTCCTGAAAAATATGAATGGAAAGATCCTAAAGAGATCGTTTTTGCAACCAATTATCATAGTAATGACAAGACAGCACTGTCATTCACCCTTTCTTTTGCAAAAGTTTTAAACGCTGACGTTACCGTTTTACATGTTAGCAATGAAAATATTGAAAAAGGCGCCCCGGATTCTTTTTCTGATTACGCTTATTTCCTGCAAAGGACTTTTAATGATTCACAAATCAAGTTTAAGGAATTGAAAAGCTCTCATCTTAAACATTCATTAGAACACCTTTGTGATACATTTCCTTTTGACATGATGGTAATGGTACGACGCAATAAGAGATTCCTTGAAAAAATATTTTTAAAAAGTTTTACTAAAAATATGGCCTGTACCACAAAACTTCCGTTGCTGATAATACCTGAAGAAGAATAAAAATAAACATTAACTTCATTATAAAATTGTTCACTGTGTGTAATGCCAGCATTGATTTTTACCATAGCAGGATTTGTTGCTTGCGCAGCTATAATTATTTTTAGTGGTTCAAGGCTCTCTAAATATGGAGATATCATTACCAACCTTACTGGTATGGGCAAAGCCTGGTTTGGTTTGATTTTAATGTCAACTGTCACCTCTCTGCCTGAGCTTTTTACAGGCATCAGTTCTATACTTTTTTTCGACGTACCAAATATTGCAGTTGGCGATATCATGGGAAGTTGCGCTTTTAACCTTCTTATTTTAGCACTCTTAGATTATTTTATTCCCAAAAAACCATTGAGTTCTGTAGTAACCAAAAGTCATGTGGTTGCAGGTTTCTTTGGCATATTCCTGATGACGCTCACTATTATCTCTATTGTCTTTGGCACCTGGTTTCCGACCTTTGGCTGGTTCAGCAGTTCATCAATCCTGATCATTATCGTGTATTTGGCCGCTATAAGAGTGATCTTTAAAAATGAACAACATTTGTTGGCAGCAAAAGCTTCTGAGGCGGAAACATTCAAAAAAGAAAAAGAAGAAAATATCTCCTTAAAGCTTTCGATAAAGAGGTATTTGTTTTTTGCATTACTCGTAATCATGGGAGCCCTCTTCCTGCCTTTTTTTGCTTCAAGATTAGCAACCGAAACAGGCCTTAGCAATTCTTTTATAGGCACCTTACTTGTGGCGGCTTCCACTTCGCTTCCAGAATTGGTTGTTTCTATTTCAGCCGTAAAAATAGGAAGCATGGATATGGCAGTAGGCAACCTGTTAGGCAGTAATATTTTCAACTTGTTGATCCTTGCATTTGACGATTTAATTTACACAAAAGGCCCCCTTTTATTGGAAACCAACCCTGATCATGCTTTAAGCGGAATGGTAACCTTGCTAATGACATCGGTAGTTGGTATTGGAATTTTATATGGTTCTCCCAAAAAACGTTTTGTATTTGCCATTGATGCTATTATTCTCATTGTTCTTTATACGATTCTAATGTTGGCAATTTACAGAATGACTTAATTTAAATTATGAACTGGTACAGGTTAAGCATATCAAGAGTTTTTGAACTGTTGGATTCTGGTCCGGAAGGGCTTTCATCTTCAGCCGCAGATGTAAAATTACAAGAAACAGGGCCTAACCAATTAGAAGAAGGAAAGAAAAAAAATATTGCAGAAATTTTATTGGCGCAGTTTAAAGATGTAATGATCTTAATACTATTTGCCGCGGCTATTATCTCCGGTTTTATCGGCGACATCACTGATACCATCGTTATTCTTGTCATTGTCGTTTTAAATGGAATTATCGGCTTCATCCAGGAATACCGCGCAGAAAAAGCCATGCTTGCTTTAAAAAATATGTCTATTGCAGATGCGAAAGTTTTGCGAGACGAAAAAATTCACTGGTTGCCTTCTACCCAATTAGTGCCTGGCGATGTGGTGTTGCTGGAAGCAGGAAATGCTGTGCCCGCTGATATCCGGATCAGTGAATCAGTTAATTTAAAAATTGAAGAAGCAGCTCTCACCGGCGAATCGAGTGCTGTTGATAAAATTGCTTCAGTATTAAATAACGAAGATCTGCCTGTTGGGGACAGAAAAAACATGGCCTTCAAAGGAACCTATGTAACCTATGGCCGCGGAAGAGGCGTAGTAACTGCTACAGGAATGCAAACAGAATTAGGACGCATTGCCAAAATGTTACAAGGGCATGAAGTACTTACTCCTTTACAACAGCGAATGGCAGAATTCGGCAAAAAACTTTCTTTACTGGTATTGTTTCTTTGTATTGTATTCTTTGTATCCGGCTGGTTGCGTGGGGAGGATCTTGTTAAAATGGCGTTGACAAGTATTTCCCTGGCAGTTGCCGCGATTCCCGAAGCTTTGCCAGCAGTCATTACCATTTCACTGGCATTGGCGGCAAAAAGAATGATACGGTTCAATTGCCTCATAAGGAAATTACCTGCTGTTGAAACTTTGGGATCGGTAACTTATATCTGTACGGATAAAACAGGAACGCTCACTAAAAATAAAATGTATGTAGAGCAGGTTTTTGTAAACGGGAATCTTTATCAAACCAATGAATTGAAACCCCTCTTGCAAAACGAAAATATTTCTTTGCTCATGCACGCGTTTGCTTTAAACAACGATGTGATTCCTGATGGCAACCAATTTAAAGGCGACCCCACAGAAATTGCTTTACAGGAAACAGCAGCAGCAGAAAATATCCTTCCCTCCTCCTGGCCACGCCTTTCTGAAATTGCTTTTGATGCTGAACGTAAACTCATGACCACTTTTCATCCTTATAAGGACAAGGTGATTTCATTTACGAAAGGCGCACCCGATATTTTATTGCAAAAATGTAGAGAGGTTGATCTTGCATCCTTAGATGAACAGGTGGATCAAATGGCTTCAAAAGGCTTGCGCGTATTAGGCTTTGCTTACCGGATATGGGAAGAGTTGCCCAATGAACCCGAAAACATATTGAATGAAAATGAATTACAGTTTTTAGGATTAACCGGGATGATCGATCCGCCAAGAGAAGAAGTTTTTGACTCTATCGCAGAATGTAAAACCGCGGGCATTGTGCCGGTAATGATAACCGGCGATCATCCGCTTACTGCAAAAACAATTGCTGCGCGCATTGGTATATTAAGTAGCAATAATGATTTAATCGTAACAGGCAGGCAGTTGTCTGCAATGGATAATTCAAGTTTCCTTGAAAAAGTAGAAAAAATAAAAGTATATGCAAGGGTATCGCCGGAGCAAAAATTACAAATCGTAAAAACGTTGCAACAGAAAGGTCATTTTGTGGCCATGACTGGTGACGGCGTAAATGATGCACCATCATTGAAACGTGCCAACATTGGGATTGCAATGGGCATTACAGGAACTGATGTTTCCAAAGAGGCGTCAGACATGGTTCTACTCGATGATAATTTTTCAACCATCGTAAAAGCTGTAAGGGAAGGAAGAAGAATTTATGACAACATTTTAAAGTTTATCCGCTACCTGATGACAACCAATTCCGGTGAACTGTGGACATTATTGTTAGGCCCTTTGATGGGTTTGCCGATTGCCCTATTACCCATCCACATATTATGGATGAACCTTGTTTCTGATGGCTTGCCCGCGATCACTTTATCATTTGAAAAAGCAGAAAAAAATATCATGAACAGGCCTCCAAGATCACCCAAGGAAAGTGTTTTTGCCAATGGAAGAGGTTTACACATGATCTGGGTGGGTATCTTTATGGCAGGAATTGCGTTGGCGGCTCAAAGTTTCGCCATTAAAAATGGGTTACACTGGCAGACGATCGTTTTTAATTTACTCTGTATAAGCCAGATGGCGCACCTGCTGGCAATACGTTCGCAAAACCAGTCTTTATTTACCATCGGTTTATTTTCCAACAAACCATTGCTGGGCGCTGTATTACTTACGTTAGTGTTACAGTTTGTGGTAACTTACACTCCTGCCCTTCATCCTATATTTAAAACGCAATCCTTAACTTTTTATGAATTTTTGGGAGTAGGCGCCGCGTCATCACTCGTGTTTTTCGCAGTGGAAATAGAGAAAGCAGTTTCAAGAAAAAGAATATCAAAAAAAACAAACCCCGTTATTTAATTTAAATAATAATGAGTAATTCCCTGTCAAGTTTTCTTGTGGAAAAAATTCTCGGAGTTGAGAAAAATGCAGCAGGTTCCAAATACGAACTGGGAAAATATTTCTTTACAATAAAAATCGGAATCAGGAGATTTTTCATCAACTTGTTTTTCATTGCATGTGGCATTTTATCAGCAGGTTTTGGACTTAAAAGCTTTTTGGTTCCAAATAAATTTATAGACGGAGGCGCAACAGGAATCGCATTATTGATTGCAGGATTAACGACATTTCAGCTTTCTTTTTTATTAATTCTGATCAATATCCCTTTCATACTTCTTGCGTTTAAAGTGATAGGTAAAACCTTTGCCATAAAAACTTTATTCGCCATTGGTGGCCTGGCCATTTGCACCGCTATCATTCCCTATCCTGAAGTGACAAATGATAAATTACTGGTAGCCGTTTTTGGTGGATTTTTTTTAGGCGCAGGTATTGGTTTCGCGGTAAGAGGCGGGGCTGTGATTGATGGAACTGAGGTTCTCGCTATTTTCCTGAGCAAAAAATTTAGAATTACAATTGGTGACGTAATACTCCTTTTAAATATCCTTATCTTTTCCGTAGTAGCTTACTTGTTGTCTGTTGAAACCGCTTTGTATTCTATTCTCACTTACCTCGCTGCTTCTAAAACAGTAGATTTTATTATTGAAGGAATTGAAGAATATACAGGTGTCACCATCATTTCTCATAAATCTGAAGAAATCAGGTTGAAGATCATCCAAAAAATCGGACGTGGAGTAACTGTTTACCAGGGCAAACGTGGCTTTGGAACCAAAGGAGAAAACAAAAGCAATATGGAAATAATTTATACAGTTATTACGAGGCTGGAAGTAAACAAACTTACCAGTGAAATTGAAAAAATTGATCCGGATGCTTTTGTAGTAATGAGCAGCGTAAAAGACACGCGCGGAGGAATGATAAAAAAAAGGCCGCTTAAATAGCCACAAACTTCATTTGCAGTAAACAAGCAAATAACGCAGATTTTTATTTTAAAACTGTGCTGACCAATGTCATCAAAGTTCCTGACTACAGGCATTTGCAATCACCATGTATTTGCTTTTCTTTGACAAAGTAAATCTCCCAAAAATCCAAAAACATACAATCATGAAATCAGATATTGAAATTCAAAAAGACGTGATGGAGCAACTAAAGTGGGAACCGTTCCTGGATGCTTCAGAAATTGGCGTTGCGGTCAAAAACGGAATTGTAACACTTTCCGGAATTGTTGATTCTTACTCAAAGAAAATACTGGCAGAGAAAGTAACAAAAAGAATTGCCGGTGCAAGGGCTATTGCTTTAGACATCCAGGTAGGGCTTTCTCCTGTTTACCGTAAAACAGATGCTGAAGTTGCCGAAGCTGTTGTGAATGCACTAAAGTGGCATACAATGGTACCAGACCAAAAAATTTCCGTAAGCGTTGAAAACGGAAGTGTGAAACTGGAAGGGGAAGTTGACTGGGATTATCAACGCAGGCAGGCACTAAAAGCAGTTGAAGATTTGATAGGTGTTCGTTCTGTAATCAACCTGATAAAAGTAAAGGACAGGGTAATCTCAACAGATGTTCAAAAAGCAATTAATGCGGCATTTAAAAGAAACGCCACAATTGATGCAGATAAAATAAAAGTTGAGTTGATGGGAAGCCGGGTAACACTTTTTGGAACCGTTCGATCTCTGCCGGAAAAAGAAGATGCTGAAAACGCAGCCTGGTTTGCCAAAGGAGTTACCAATGTTGATAATAAACTCAACATTGAAGTGCCAGAATATTCTTTTGAGGAATAAAACCCTGCCCGGATTTCTCCATTTCATTGTTACAATCATCAATGAATAATCTTTGCGGCACTGGTAAGAATTTGGTAAAAACGAATAAAAAATAATAGTTACCCTATCTGTAAGATGTAGGGCACAATTTTTGCGTTATATATTAACCAACATCAGGGTTTAGTCTAATAAAAATCAGTGTTATCATATTCAAACTAATAATGTATCTTTAATATAAATAAAATTACCGGCCATGAAACAGTTATCACCCAGAGAACCAGACTGTTCAATTTACCCCGGAGAATATGTGCCTTTTCTAAATGAAAAAGAAGTAAAAGAAGCAATCAACCGTACCGATAAAAGAGACATCATTCAGCCTGCGGTGAATATTACTGAACAACCCAACTCTTATAAAATAGAAGTAGTGATACCTGGCGTAAAAAGAGATGAATTACTCTTATACGCCAAGGGAAACATTTTATCGATTTGTGCGGTAAATAATGAGAAAATAAATTCTACTCTCAGGAATTTACAGGTTCAGGAATTCAGTTATAAATGGTTTGACCGCCACATTTTATTACCCGAAAATGCTGACTCTACTTTTATTAGCGCACAATATAAATCAGGCATACTTACCGTACATCTTCCCAAAGCAAGCAGGCCGATCAATAATCCTCATACAAGGATTATTGTTTACTGATTTTTTTGTAAATAAATCTTTTCAATAACTCTGCAGTAAACAAATAAATAATTACAATTCCTGTAATGTAAACAACTACGAGGCCAGGCAATTTTTCAAAGCCTGCCAGTTTCGCAAATGGAAGGTAAGGTAACAGCCATCCAACGGCGAGGCAAAATATTACACCAATAAATAATTGACGTGAAGGTTTACTTTGAATAAACGGAATGTTCCATGTGCGGATAATAAAAACCACGAGGATTTGCGTAGCAAGCGATTCCATAAACCAACCGGTTCTAAATTGGGCATGACTAACATTAAAAAATTTGTATAATAGAAAAAAGGTAATTAAATCAAAGACAGAACTGGTAAGGCCGAAAACAATCATATAACTATAGATCATCTTAAGGTTCCAACGTTGTGGTTTTTGTATATAACTTTGATCAACGTTATCAGTTGGAAGTGTTATCTGTGAAGTATCATACAAAAAGTTATTGATTAAAATCTGCACCGGCAACATAGGCAAAAAGGGAAGAAAAATTGTAGCTGCCGCTACAGAAAACATATTTCCAAAATTGGAACTTAATCCCATGAGAATATATTTCATGGTATTCCCAAATGTTTTACGCCCTTCAAGAATTCCTTCTCTCAGCACCATCAAATCTTTTTTGGTAAGTACAATATCGGCTGCGTCTTTGGTAACATCCGTAGCACCCTTAACTGAAATTCCAATATCCGCGGTTTTTAAAGATGGGGCGTCATTAATCCCGTCACCCATGTAGCCAACGGTCCACTGATAGGCCTTCAATGCAAGAATAACCCGATTTTTTTGTTCGGGTGAAAACCTTGTAAAAATAGTAGTATCCTTTACTCTTTGCCGCAAGGCATCATAAGAAAGCGTAGCCATCTCATGCCCTTGTAATATTCCTTTTATCGTCAACCCAATTTGTTTACAAACCTTTTGAGTTACCAGGTGATTATCGCCGGTGATTATTTTTATTTCAACACCAATCTCTTTTAAAGCGTAAATCATTTTTCCTGCATCAGCCTTTGGAGGATCCAGAAAGGCAATAAATCCTCGTAAAACCAAATCACATTCATCTTCTTTGGTAAAAATGTCGTCTGCACCGGTTTCTTTCGTAGCAACAGCAAGCACGCGAAAACCATCCATACTCAGGCTTTCATACTGCCCGAGGGCAATCCTTTTATCTTCATTACTAATTAAGCAAGCTTTAAAAATTTCTTCAGGAGCTCCTTTACAAATAAGAATGTTTGTATTCTCAAAAGTAACCACCACACTCATTCTCCTCCTGGTAAAGTCGAAGGGAATCTCATCTTTCTTTGAATAGCTACTGATATCAACTTTACGAAAAGACAATACAGCGGCATCCAGGGGATTGGCAATACCCGTTTGATAAAAACTATTTAAATAAGCCAGTAATAACAGAGAATCTGAATCATTACCTTCCACATCTACATATTTTATCAAATGGATGATATCCTGGGTGATCGTGCCTGTTTTATCAACACACAACACTTCCATACTTCCGAAGTCGGGGATGGCCGAAAGCCTTTTTACAATCACTCCTTTTCGCGCCATGTGGGTAGAACCTTTTGACATGGTTACTGCCATAATCATGGGCAAAAGTTCTGGTGTTAAACCCACAGCAACAGCTAAAGAAAACATAAAGGATTCAAAGAGATCACGTTTTAAAACAGCATTTACAAGGAAAATAAATAAAACCAAAACGAGGATCACCTTCATGATCAGGTAACCAAAATTGCGGATGCCTTTACTAAAGTCAGTTTCCTCTTCAGGCTCTGTAAGTTTTTGCGCAATTTTACCAAACTCAGTTTGTGCGCCGGTTTTAACAACAATCGCTTTGGCGGTTCCGCTTATTACACTTGACCCCATAAAACAGATATTGGTCAGATCTATAAGATTTGTTTTATTGTTGCCGACTGGAATATTATTTTTTTCACAGGGAAATGATTCACCAGTAAGTGAAGATTGGTTCACAAAAAAATCTTTTGAAAAAAGAATCCTCACGTCTGCCGGAACAATTTTTCCTGCACTCAACAGGATAATATCACCGGGTACGAGTTTTTCATGAAAAATAAGTTTTTCCTTATTATTTCGAATAACAGTTACTTTGTTCTTGACAGTTTCTTTGAGGCGTTCAGCTGCATTGCTGGCATCGCGTTCCTGGTAATAATCTATAGCAATACTGGAAAGAATAATAAAAAGAATAATAGAAGCATTAATGGTTTCGCCTAATGAATAAGAAATAACTGTGGCTATGATTAATATTAATATTAACGGGCTCTTGAAATGGCGTAACAACTCAAAAAAAGAATTCCGCCGTTTTTCTGCCACAACCAGGTTTTCTCCAAACTGATTTATTCGTTTGGATGCTTCTGTATCTGACAAGCCAGACTGTTCATTACTTTCAAGTTGTTTCAACGCCTCGTCATTGTCAAGCGAGGCAAGGTAACCCTGGAAAAACATGGCTTCTGTCATAGAGAAAGTTAACCGTTAAACCAAAAAAAGATCAGCTTTGAAAGCAACAATGGCAAGGCGTATATTAAGGCTTATTAAACCTTTGTACTTCTTCTAGCGCATTATCCTCCACGCGAGCTATTACATAGTTATTTATTCCTTCAAGATTCACTACCCAAATATCACGACCTCCTTCTTTTACACTGAAAGCCCGGGTAATCTGATAATCAGGATAAGCGGAAGTAACAATGTCGCGAACGTTTTCCGGAAGGTTGTTTGCATAACCAAAGCTTACGTCATATTTCAATACTCCATTCTTTTTAAAAAGTGCACTATGGTCCATGTCATTTTCAATAAACCTGGCAAGATAATCTTTGTCGAATTTATACCAGGTTACATTAATTGCTTCCGGGAAAGTCTTTCTAAACGCGTTATTCACTACGGTATTGATTTCACTATTTGCAGTAATGGTAATTGGCGGTAATGAAACAATTGAATCATTTTGCGCGACCAACCGGCTTTCAGAAAAAAGAAAAATTGCCAGTAATAAGATGAGTTGCTTTTTCATAAAAATAATTTTTAATTGTTTACTAAAAGAGATGACTTAGAACTTGAATAAAAGACCTTTGCCAAGTTAAGCCTGAAAGGCTCTTTTACCTATGACCGTAGTCAAGCATTTGGTTGATTTTAATTAATTATATCACATTTGGGAAACAACAATCAGTTCTTTTATTGACGGCTGTCATTGAAAATCGCCATTAAGTGCTGTTATATTTACACTTGGTTTTTCATAGGATATTGGATTAAAACGAGCTGGATTTCTATCCGGCTCTTTTTTTTAAAATTATATTGAAAACCAGTAAAAAAAGAAGGCAATTTCAATCAGGGGTACCTATTTGTTAATGAAAATGATTTTTGTCATTCAAAAAAGGAACTTACATTTGCAATGGTTTTTCATAGGATATTGGATTAAAACGAGCTGGATTTCTATCCGGCTCTATTTTTTTGTGGCAATTAGAATTAACCGCAAATTTTCAGGCCGTTGTTCGATCTTTAATTTTTCGTCCAAATCACTTCTTATCGTTTGCATCCAGCGGTCCCCCCACAAAAAATATAAACTTAAACCATAGTTCCCCTTAAAATATTGATGATGTGGGTTATGATTTACGGAAATATTGATCCATTTGCCAAGCCAAATAAATTTACATCAATCCTATATTTTTTTGATGAGCAAAAGAAAGTTACTTGGTAATGTTTTAAAAAAAGTTCACCCGGTTAAATAACGATAGTTGATTCTAATTTCTTTTTGAAGGTGTAATACCCTTGTGATCGTAGAGATCGTCAAAAAAGTTAGGCGTATGCTGATCAGTAACGGCTATCCAGTACCAGGTTGTATTTCTTTTTTGGGCAGTGATCGTAAAAAGACCATATTCTTTATAAAGCGTATCGGCGGGTTTGGAAATATTAAACCAATCCATTTTCCACGGATAATAGATCAATGCATTATTGCCGTCAAGCATCCTTAACTCTAAACTACCTGTAGAATAGTAATAATTAATCGAATCGAGGTGCGTAACTGTATTATAATACGATTCTATTTCTTTTTTGTTTTGGTAAAAGTATCCGGCAGGATTAATGAAAGTAGCATCATCAGCAAACTGTTTCATCACAGCAGGTATATCCTTTTTTTTCATCGAAATTTGGCGTGTTTGTATCATGCTTAATAAAATCAGGCTATCACTTGAATAACTACCCTGGCAGATCGCATCATTTACCATTATAGAAAAGAGAATTAAAAAAACAAAAAATTTTGCTATTGAAGAATACTTCATATTAACGGGTTTACGGTATAAGTTGCAACAAACCACTAAATTAGGAATTAAAGCGTATTTCTCTGCAAATAAATGTTGCTTTAAGATTATTAATATTTAAATATATCTTCGTCTCTCACCTTAAAAAATCGTTGAATGATAAAGTACATCGCTATCGGCGCCTTAATTATTTCATTTGCATCCCCGTCTTTCTCACAATCGAATGATGTAAATAAACACCTTGCTGATAGTATTGCCGGGGCCAGAAAAGACAGTACCAAATTTGCAAGACTTTCTGGTATAGCTTATTATCCACTGATAAAAGCTGGTCCGTTTTCTGGCGTATTACCTGTTGAGGGTGTTGATGAAATTCCAGACCTCAAAAAAGAATATAAATTACTGTTTGAATTTACACTCATTGACAAAGATACTTCTCATAAAAAGCTAAATCCGGGACTTGTGGAAATTGCACGAATTTTAAATTTACATGTTGCCTCAGGGATACCCATTTCACAAATTCATCCCGTAATAGTGGTACATGGAGGATCTGCACTGCATTCGATAGAGAATAATGATGCTTATAAGAAAATGTACAATACGGAAAATCCTAACACTAAAATTATCCAGGACTTAATGCAAAATGGTGCCAGGTTTATTGCATGCGGGCAAGCGATGCAAATTTGGGATGTTAATAAGGCTGATTTATTTAAGGGAACCAAAGTGTCATTAACAGCCCAAACAGTACTATCCAATTACTCTGAGCAAGGTTATGTATGGTACAAAATTAATGAAGAATAAGGAAGCATCTGCAGGAAATTTCTATTAAAATCCAAACTTTGCCCTAACTTCAATTAGGTTTTTTAATTATATTTCGAACTGCAATTCCTTTTTAATTTATGGCAAAACCAAACGGCGCAGACATATCGCCTTCACGAAAAGAGGCATTTGAGAAGTTAAACATTCCTCTTGAATCCAGGGCAATCCTTTGTTTGGATGGCGGAGGCATTCGTGGTATTCTGACCATTCAGCTTTTAAAAAAATTGGAAGCAATTTCAGGATTGCCATGTTATGAATTATTTGATATGGTTGCAGGAACATCAACCGGTGCCATCATTGCAAGCCTTATTACCGTGGGGCACACCGCTGAGGAAATTGAAAAGATGTATACCGGACTGGTAACAAAGGTTTTTGAAAAAAAATTCTTCAGGGGAAGATTTTTATTTCCTCCTGCTTTTACAAAAAACACTTACAGAAACCTCTTAAAATCACTTGTCGGCAATATTACTCTCGAAGATGCCAGTAAGATTCATGACCTGGATATTATGATAACTGCCAGTGATATTTCTGCAGGAGAAGAAACTTTTTTTTCTTGTTTTAAACAAAGTGATGGAACCCATCATGGCACTTATAAAAAAGTATTACTTCGTGGAGCAATGGAAGCTACAATGAGCGCCCCTACTTATTTTTATCCGCTTGAGCGCTTTCTGGATGGTGGAACCACTACTTACAACAATCCTTCGCTTGCCGCTTTTATTGAATCCACCTCCTACAGTGCCGATAAAAATAAAACGCCTGAGTATTCTGTTTCTTCTATCAGCCTTTTCAGCTTTGGAACCGGCATTTCGCGACAGTTTAAAAATTTTAAACAAACCATAAAACCTAAAGGATTTGCTATTAGCTTTTGGTTGCATTGGATCATGAACCAAACCGGCCAGGATGCAAGCATGATGCAGGTAAACACTTTCCGTTCTCCTGTATTTAAAAAAATAATCGATTTCAGAAGGTTTGAAATTTCACTGGACCACATAGCTTTAAAAAAACTTAAGAATACAGGAACCCTCGACGCAAAAAAATATGGGACGAAATGGTTGCACGATCTATCGCCAAAAGTGCTTGACAATATTGATCTTGCCGACATAAGAAAGTTTGACCTGATGAAAACGATCGGGCAGCAAATGGCAGAATACATTGTTTCGAGCGGTAACAATTTTCTAATAGATCTTGTAGATGAAAGAGAAAATGATGTACTGGTTTCTTTCTTTGGAGATATTGAATGCATCCAAAAACAAATGAGCAGTGCGCATTGGATTGATAAAAGTCCTGCTTAAAAAAATTCCTTTTATTCTAATCCTTCTACCACCAGCATTTTTGTGGTAGCGGCACGTTGCCTTATGGCTTTTGCTTTTGAATATTTTTCAGAGTTCCACCATTCTTTTGCGCGTTCTGCAGACGGAAATTCTAACACCACTAACCTCTTTGGGTTCCAATCGCCTTCCAGAGATTCTGTTTGAGCGCCACGAACCACAAATTTTCCATCAAAAGCATCTATGGTTGCCGGTGTTAATTTTTTGTATTCATCATATAAATCCTGGTCGTGGATAGTTACCTCCACGATAACGTATGCTTTCATAAATTAGAATTTTAGAAATAATTTTCAAATGTAATCTTTGCACATATCAAATTTAGGAAACTGCGCAGCAATAAAAAAACGTAAAATTTATTTGTTTACTGGCACAGCAAAATTTAAATTAAAACACAAATGATTTAACAATGCAACTTTTGTAACACAACAGGAAAATGAGTTGTGTATATTTACTGCATCTCAAGATTAAAAGAACAAAGTGGATTTACAAACTGTAATAAAAAAAATAAAAAAGAATTGGGGCAGCATCCTGTTTTACGCAGTGATACTTATTTTTATTTTTAGTCCGGGAGCCAAAGCCTGGTTATTGCAGCGGGTAATTTCAACTGGATTATTTAAAGCAGAAATTAAAAAGGAGCAACCCGGAAATGTAGGTCCCTCACCTGCTTTTGCTTTTACAGATACTAATGGAAATACTGTCTCCTCTGCATCATTAAAAGGCAAAGTAGTGTTTATCAATTTTTGGGCTTCGTGGTGCCCTCCGTGCAGAGCCGAAATGCCTTCTTTAAATAAATTGTACACCCAGCTGCACAATGACAATCATTTTGTTTTTTTGTTTGTAAATGAAGATGAAGACAAAAAAAAGGCTGTTGACTACATCGAAAAAAATAATTTTTCTATTCCTTTGTATAGTCAATTAAATGTTACAGAAGAACTTTTCAGTGGCACTTTACCGACAACTGTTGTTCTGGATAAAGAAGGAAAGATTGTTTTGAAACATGAGGGAATTGCGGATTACGATAACGATGAATTCATCCGCCAATTAAAAGAATTGCAATAAAAAGAATAGGATTATAAAACTACTTCTCCTTTCTGCCATTATTTGTTTTACAACAAATTCATTTGCCCAAAACAGAGATCAATTCATTTTATGAAGCCGTCCATACCGGACAGTAAACAAAGGAATTCCGCAGATTTTTATTTTACAGAATGTGATGTCGTTTATAAAGTTTTCCAACTTATTATACCTTTTCATATATTTACTGGAAATAAATGAACGGCAACAAAAAATTGTTATGCGGGAACCAAAACACGATAAGGAAAGACTGGATTTTCAACTCGAAAGATTAACTTTTTTTACAGATGGTGTTTGCGCCATTTGTATCACCTTACTCGTTATAGAGATTAAAGTTCCTGAACTACCACTTCCTACTGATCAACTTTTGTGGCAAGCATTGTCACACATGTCACTTCGTTTTTTAGGCTTTGTCATCAGCTTTGGAATTGTAGGTCATTACTGGTCAGTACATCACCGCATATTCGGTTATGTAATAAAATACACTACTGCCTTACTTTGGCTTAACCTGGCTTTTCTTTTCACGATTGTTTTACTTCCGTTCAGTGCGGGGTTCCTGGGGGAATACAGTCCTTATTCCAACCTTAAGATTCCCTATGCTGTGTACACTTTTAATATGTGCCTCACCGGTTTTATGAATTGCTGGATCTGGCTATACGTAAGCAATCCAAAAAGAAAAATGCTTTCACGCGTAATACCACCGTCCAGAATCAGGTTGGGATTATACAGAAGCCTTGTTATACCGGTATTTTTTGTTATTTCATTCCTTGTGTCTTTAGTTTTACCCTTACTTTCAAAATTGATTTTGTTACTGATACCTGTTATGCTACATTGGGGCATGAAGGGATTAGAAAAGAGAGCTGAAGTTGATGAGATCGTTTCAAAGAAAATAACCGCGAATAGCAAAATTGTTGTTCCTGATACTGAGGAGTAAAGTTTCTGAACCAACTGATTTAAGAGATTTACCGATTATCCTGAATTTTTCAATCAGTGTAATCAGTTAATCAGGCTTATCTGAGGTTCTATCCTCACGTAAAAAGTAATCTGAAATAAAACCCTGGTTTTACCAGTTCCTTTTTAAGATCCATATCATTCAACATCGAGCTTAAAAGCATTTGTACTGATTTATTATTGTTGGCTTTTTTCGCCACAAAATTAATAAAGGCGGGATAACGAAACATTTTTTGCAGGGTGTGTCCAAACCGGAATTCATTCCACATTTTCTGATAAATTTCCGCATCGTAACTAAAGTTGAATTCTGCATCAAACCTCTTTTTATCAAATGCCTTTTCAACATGAGCCGCAGCCACACGGCCACTCCTTATAGAATTGGCAATTCCTTCACCGGTAAAAGGATCGATCAATCCTGCAGCATCTCCAAGCAATAAAAAGTGATTACCGGATATTGGTCTTTTTTTTGAACCAAGAGGCAAGCCGAAACCCTCGATGTCGGTCAATGGTGTTGCTTCTTTAAAACGGTCTTTAAGTGTAGGTTCAGTTTCAAGCAAATGCATCAATTCCTTTTTGAGATTTAGTTGCTTTTTACTTACAACACTGGAAAGCATTCCCAATCCAACATTTGCCTGGTTGTTCGGAAGCGGAAATACCCAGAGATAGCCGGGGAGAATTTCTTTATAAAAATGCAACTCTATATGGTTATCCGGATGAAAGCCTTTTACATTGGAATAATATTGGCGCACACCAGCGCAATAATGATCTTTTTCAACTTTATTTTGTGTGAGTTTTTTATTTAGAATCGAATGCGCTCCATCAGCGCCTAAGGCCATAGAAGTTTCAAAAGATTTAGTTGCAGATTGCAATATGATCTTATCCTTTTCATTTATTACTGACTCAATCTTTTCATTCTGAAACACAGTAACATCAGGCAATTTGGCCGTTTCAGAAAAAAAGAAATTATCAAAGTCCATTCTTTTTGTTACAAAGCCGCCGCCGAATTTATCTTTTGGTTTTGTAAATTGTATATCTAACTTCTGATGTTTTGGTGTATAAAAGCGAACCCCATTAGAAGGAATCTTTTCCTGAAACTGTTCCAGTTTTTCACTTAGCGATTCACTTATCAGGTGAAATTGTTTGGTAACATCAGAACTGAGTGCATCGCCGCAAATTTTATCTCTCGGAAAAGTATCTTTATCAATGAGAGCAATTTTTAACCCTTTTCCTGAAAGCATGTAAGCTGCTGCACAGCCCGCAGGCCCCGCTCCTGCTATAACCACATCAAATTTTATTGTTTCCATATTATGGCCGGAAAGCTACAACTTTATAGTAAACAAAGAAATAAACGATATTTTTATTTTGCCGGTTTTAAAAACAATTTCTCACTTTTTGTTATTAACTTCATTTTCAATAGTGCTTCAAATTTGATCACTCCAAAAATATTGCAACAATGAAATTTTTAAAAAGAATCCTTCCTGTTTTTTTATTTTTAATTTTTTTATGCGGTGTTACCGGCAAAAGTTTTTCGCAGGATCTTACATCTCGTTTCAGTTCTGAAAAATTTATTCAGAATGGGGACACATTGTTGTACAGGCAATTGTTTCCTGATTATGATACGCTAAGAAAATATCCTTTGGTAATTTTTTTGCATGGTTCAGGTGAGCGGGGAAATGATAATGAAGCGCAACTAAAATGGGGCGTTCAAAATTTTGCGACCGATGAAATGATGCATCTTCATCCTGCCATTGTTATCGCGCCTCAATGCCCAACCGGGAAAGGTTGGTCTAATTTTTCAAATTCCAATCGTGGCCCGATGTCTCTTCAGTCAATACCGTCAAAACCAATGGAACTCTTAATTTCGCTCATTCGCCAGGTTGAAAAAAAATTCCCTGTTGATACCAATCGTATTTATATAACCGGGCTTTCAATGGGCGGCTTCGGCACGTATGATGCGATTGAACGTTATCCCGATATGTTTGCTGCAGCAGTTCCTGTTTGTGGCGGCGGCGATGTTTCAATTGCTTCAACCATTGCCTCTATTCCGCTTTGGATATTTCATGGATCAGAAGACCCGACAGTAAACCCGCAATATTCCCTGGACATGGCTGAAGCATTACGAAAAGCAGGCGCCCATCCCGGACTAACTATGTATCCTGAAACAGGACATTTCTCATGGATTGCAGCTTACAGCGATCCAGCAATGATGGAATGGTTGTTCAGGCAACATAAGTAGAGAGCGCCTTCTTTAAAGTTTTTTCCTTTAACTAACGAGGAAACATTTTAATAAAATAACACGATGAACTTCTTCATCTTTATCTGCACAACAATCAGAATGTACATTAATCTTATCTGCAGCTCCGCCCACAATACAACTTCACTGGTGGCTATATTACCTTCTGCTACCTTATAAAAACTCACAAATTAAAATAAAAATTGTGCTTATTTACCTGTTTACTGGATTTACAAAAAAGCAAATTTCCCTGACCAAACTCATAGAACTAACTGACGATTGTTTCCGTTTTTAGCGCTTCTTAAAAATACCTTTACACCTGAAATTATTTATCAACTAAATCTTTAAAAAACAAGGAGGTTATTATGAAAACAAGAGCACTAGCAAGAACCAATGATGTGATGCCATCATTATTTGATGATTTTTTACGTCCATGGAATGAATGGTTTGATGGGGGAAGCTACCTGGGCCGTCCACTAACCCTTCCGTCAGTAAATATTGTTGAATACAAAGATGACTTCAAATTATCCTTTGCTGTTCCGGGTATGAAAAAAGGCGATTTTAAAATTGATGTGACCGGCAATTTACTTACTATCAGTAGTGAAAAAGAAGAGAACAAAGAAGAAAAAGATGAAAATTATTCCCGTATGGAATACAATTATTCATCTTTCAGCCGCAGCTTCACTTTACCTGAAGAAGTAAATAAAGAAAAAATTGATGCCAGCTATGTTGATGGAATTTTAAAGCTGACTCTTCCCAAAAAAGAAGAAGCAAAGAAGTTGACAGTGAATAAACATATCGCTGTAAAGTAAGCAGGTTATATTCCTACTTGTAGCCCCGCAATTGGTTCAGCGGGGCTTTTTGTTGTAAGGAAAAAACTAAAGTTGAAGGAATAATAAAATACAAAAAGTTAGTTCAGAAGATTTTCTAATTTCTTTTTATTTAAAATGGTGATGATGCCATCTTTTATATCGATCAGTTTTTCGTGCTTGAAATCGCCAAGGGTTCTTATCAAAGATTCAATAGCTGTGCCGGCAATGCTTGCCAGGTTATCCCGCGTAATACTAATAGGAAATTTTTCTTCATTGCCCTTTTTGTATTTTTCAAATAAAGTTATTAATGCATCCGCTACTTTTTTGCGCAAAGAATTGTAGGCCAATCCTAATAATTTATTTTCATTTTCAGCAATATTTTTTGCCAGTATCCGGATAAATTTTTGACTTACCTCCTTGCTGCTGTTGAGTAATTCTTCAAAATTTTCATGTGGTATAATTGCCAGTGCAGTTTCTTCCATTGCAGCAGCAGTCTCATGGTAATTGGTATTTTCCAGGAGTTCTACATAACCAAAAAAATCATTTTCTGTAAATAACCCAACTACCAATTCCTTTCCATTGTCATTCGTCTTGTAAGTTTTTACTTTCCCTTTCCGGATATAATACAAAAAGGCAGGTCGGTTACCTTCTGAAAAGATCAATTGCTTTTTTTTGTAGGTATTAATATTTCGGCCACTTACCAGGTCATCAAGCAGATCTTTACCAACACCGGAATTTGACAGTTGTTGAAATCCGTTCAACTCATTACTGTATTCATCTTTCTGCAATTTTACTTTTTTCAAGCGGCATTCAATTGCCTTCAACAATTCAGTTTCATTAAATGGCTTGGTAATATAATCATCAGCGCCCAGTTCCATTCCTTTTCTAAAATCGTCTCTTTCAGTTTTGGCAGTAAGAAAAATAAATGGCGTATTCTTTGTAGAAGAATTTTTGCGAAGCATGTGTAACACCCCGTAACCGTCAAGTACCGGCATCATAATATCACAAAGAATTAAATCAGGTGTTTCGCGCAATGCTGCTTCCACTCCGATTTTCCCGTTTTCTGCTGAGAATACTTTATAATTCATCAATTGTAATATTTCAACTGTATTCTCCCGAATGTTAGGATTGTCCTCTATAATTAATATTTTTTCCATAAAATATGTTTTGTTTTGATTAACAATCATATTACCTCTTACGCTCAAATTATTATCAACAAAAACCTGTACAAACAATTGTCACGTGTTAAATCGACTCTTAAACAAAAAGTTATAGGACTTTTCCCGTAAAATATATAGTAGAATGTTGTGTCTATATGACGCGCGCCCCGGTGTTCATTTCTTTAGGGAATAATAAAGATAAAGTTCGATCTAATCAACTGGAAAATTCCCGGGAGCAACATGCCATCTTAAAAGTTGTATGAAATTAGAATTTTAATTTCAGATTAAATTATATTTGTTTTTATCGGATGTATTCTCTTATCAACGGCGAAAAAAAAAAGAAAAATGTTTTTTAAAAAGAAAAAGGATTGAAAAAAAACAGCAAAAGGATGACTTCTAAAAAAATAAATCAACTGTTTGCAGCTTGAAAATAAAAAAGCTTTATGCTTTGTAGTCGTTTTTACGAAAACAAAAAATACAATAATTTATTGCTTTACTATAAAAAAAGGGAGCATTCATAGAATGCTCCCTTCGAATTATTTATTTAATTTTTTATTTAAAATCGTCATCTTTCAATCCACTATTTATTTTCACATCAGTTACTTTTAACGGAATTTCTACCTGTGATGAAATGGTTTCCGAATATGGAAATTTAATACCATTTACTTCTTTATAATCCGAGTAGGTGGTAGAAGACGGACCAGCGCTTGTTGTGGTCACTTTTTTCAATTTAAACCCAGTGTTTACATCAAAATATTCTTTAATCGCACTTCCTGATTTAGAGGATATACTTACCACGTAAGCATCTTTGTCATCTACTTTAGCAATCATTGGTTCTAATGATAATTGGTATCCTGCATTTGAAAACTGTGTCTCGGGAAAAGGTATCGCCTGTTCTTTAACCCTTGCACTTGTTGCAGCATCAATTTTTTGTTCCTGTCCCATTGCTGTAATGGTTATACTGTCGCCTTTTACCAATACTTTTTGAATAACTGCATTAGAGGAAGTTAAAGTAATCGACTGAAGCATATGATCAGGAACTTTATATTTATTGGTAAGTTCAATTCCCTGGCCTTGTACCTCGCCTTTTGCTGTGTAAGACAAATCTTTGATATCTTGTATTTTATCTTTTCCGCCCACAGCTTTTAGATAATTATCGATAACGGTTGAAGCGGTAAGGCCTTGTGGAACCGGCTTTAAAGGTTCGCCGGTATAAGAGTTATTTTCCGGATTAATATCCGGATAATCATGATCAGGATCGATGGTAATCTTTTTTATTGCTGATGTGGATGGATAATGGAAGGTCCATTCACCACCACGATGCCATACTTCCACAGGAAGTTCAATAGAATCTGTTTTACCATTTTCCTGCTCAATTTTCATTGGTACCGGCAAAACCATCTGGTCATTATTCACAATAGTGATCAACGCGCCTTTAGAAGGATCATTATCTACATATTTTATTTCCTTTACTCCCTGGTCAAGTTTTGAATTGGTAAAGAACCAACCTCTCCAGAAATAGGAAAGATCTTCGCCGCTCACATTTTCCATAGTTCTGAAAAAATCCCACGGAGTTGGATGTTTAAAAGCCCAGCGGTCAATATAAGTTCTGAAAGCAGAATCGAAGCGTTCTTTGCCCAGGATTTGATACCGTAAAATATCCAATCCCATTCCAGGCTTTTCATAAGCCGCAACCCCTAAAAAGTTTGGCTGGGTTACATCAGGAATCGTCATGATCGCATCTGCGTCCTTTTGAAACATATAAGAAGCTTGTTTTTGTGCATTACTTTTTTGGAAGAATTCTCCATTGTTAAACACTTTGGTATCTACCCCATTGATGAAAGTATTAAAGCCTTCATCCATCCATGGAAATTTACGTTCGTTAGAACCGACGATCATCGGGAACCAGTTGTGGCCAAATTCATGGTTGGTTACTCCCCATAAGCCACCGCCACTACTTTTAGAAGAACAAAAAACGATACCGGGATATTCCATACCACCCACAATTCCTGCAACGTTGGTTGCGGTGGGATAGGTAAATTCATACCATTCTTTTGAATATAATTCGATAGCGCCTTTCACAAATTCTGTTGATCTTTTCCAGGCATTATCTTTTGCGCTTTCAACCGGATAAACAGATTGTGCCAATGCTTTTTTACCACTTGGCAAATTAATGCGCGCGGCATCCCATATAAATGCTTTGGAGGCAGCCCATGCTACATCGCGTGTATTATGACACACAAAGTGCCACGAAAGGGTTGATTTATTGGGATGATAAGAACTTCCGTTCAGTTCATCAGCACTTACAATGGTCACAGTTTTATCGCTCTTCCTTGCCTGTTCCAACCTTTTCCTCACGGTTGACGTTAAACATTCATCAGGATTTTGCAAAGCTCCTGAACCGACAACAATGAGATCGGATGGCGCAGTAATGGTGTAATCAATATTACCATATTCAAGGTAGAACTCTCCCTGGCCCAGATAAGGCAACGTGTTCCATCCTTCTACATCATCAAATACACACATACGAGGGAACCATTGCGCTACTTCATAGATCCATCCATTCTTTGTATTTAATCTTCCCATACGATCCGTACCATATTGGGGAACAGAAAAAGCATAATTAATTTTAAGTTGAAGAGTTCCGGTTTTAGCGGCCAAAGGTTGTGGCAACCAAACCTGCATACGAGTATCAGAAACTTTGTATTTGGCTTTTGTAGTCTTACCGTTCATTACAATATCAACAGAATTCAATTCATCACCTTCAGTAAACGCCCTATTAGACCAGCGGCCGCCGCTGATAGGACTTGTGGCCTGGGCGCGGCTGTCTTCCCTGTAAATATTCTGATCGAGCTGAAGCCATAAAAATTTTAAAGGATCGGGGCTGTTATTTTTATAGGTAATAACTACGGACCCTTTTACAGTTTTTTCTGCAGTATCCAGAGAAACCGCAATCTTATAATCTGCACGGTTTTGCCAGTATGCAGGGCCGGGCTCGCCGCTTGCACTTCTGTATTCATTTCCGTTTGAAGGATAAAAAAATGGTGCAAACGCTTTGTCCTGGTCAAAGTGAGAGGTACTGTCTGACTGAGAAAAAACAGCGCTTCCTGTAATCATCAGTAAAAATGCTACAATAGCTAATCGTTTCATACTTAAATTTTTAAGGGGGCAAAGTTATACTTTTTCATTTTTACTAAAGTTGATTTTACATAAGCGGTTTAATACATATGGATTGATACTAATTTGATTAAATTAAATCCTAAAACAGAAATAAGCATTTTTTATTGGTTTACTGGTTAATAAAAAGGCAGAAGAAATATGTTAACGATATGTAAAAAAAGTTCGATTTGATAACATGTTTTTACATGTCATTTTCAAATTAACATTTATGAAAAAATTCTATTTTTTTAGGAGCATTAATGCTTTATCTTGGTCAGCCGGTTATGGTTAAGAGTGTAATCACCAATATAGGAACCAACTTCAATACTTTTGATGTTAGCACGCTGCAACAAGGTATTTACACAGTGAAACTTAATAACGGAACGGATATACAAACAACAAAATTGATTTATCCAAATAGAAAGTAACTCTTTTAGCAAAAAGGCAGTAAACCAACATTTACTGCCTTTTTTGATTTTACCCAAATCCAAACTTTACCCCTTTTATTTAAATATGATAGCCATCATACATTCTGATGCCAAAAATCAGTTTTTCCCTTCCGCATAATTTTTACTTTGCCAAAGAATATTTATCTCACTTTTCATTCGAAATTATGTTTGATATTACCAAGCCTGTCGATCTCACACTTCACGCCCAAGGCACCGGCCCCAAAAGATTCCAGCGACCTGTATACATGGATTTTATGCCACCCTGCAACAGCGCATGTCCTGCAGGAGAAAACATACAGGCATGGATGGCACATGCCCAAAGCGGTAATTATTTTGAAGCGTTCCAAACCATTGCAGAAGACAATCCTTTTCCGGCAATAATGGGACGTGTATGCGTAAAGCCTTGCGAAACCGGTTGTAACCGTACTCATATTGATACTACCGTAAGTATTCATGCGGTAGAAAGATATATTGGCGATGAAGCCATCAAAGAGAAGTGGCCAATAAATTATTCAGCAAAGCCAACAGGAAAAAGAGTTTTGGTAGTTGGAGCAGGCCCGGGAGGCTTATCTGCAGCTTATCATCTAACAAGGATGGGACATACGGTGGAAATATTCGAAGCGTCTGATAAAGTTGGTGGACTTTTATCTTCAGGCGTTCCTGATTACCGGTTGCCTAAAGAAATATTGGAAGCAGAAATAGACAGAATTGTAAAAATGGGTATCCAGATCCATCTCAATCATAAAGTAGAAGATATATTAAAAGAAAAAGAAGAAGGAAATTTTGACGCAGTCTATCTTTCTATCGGTGCCGAACTGATAAAAAAAGAAAATTTTCAAAAGGATGATTCAGTTTACATTTCAGATGCCTTCTCATTTTTTAAAGAAATGAAAACTGATCCTTCTCCCTTTGAAGGAAAGAAAGCGGTAGTATATGGCGGCGGCAAACTGGCATTATATCTTTCAAGAATTATAAAAAGATTTGGTTCAGAGGTAACGGTTTATTTCGCGGGTGATAAAAAAATGATGCCTGCCTATGATTACGAAACGGAAGATGCTTTGGCAGAAGGCGTTCATGTAAATCTTTTAAAAAGCATTTCAAAAGTTGAAGACAAGAAGATCACCCTGGAAACAATGAAAGTTGAAAAAGGAAAGGCAATTGGAACCGGGGAATTTGAAACAATTGATGCAGACGTATTGATAATTGCAAACCGGCAGGAATCAGATTCTGCATTCTTACGCGCTGTTTCAAACATACTGGTTAATGATGACGGAACTGTAAAAATTGATGCTCAAAGAATGACCGGCCATGAAGGGATTTTTGCCGGAGGTGATATGTTACCGGGAGAAACCAGGAGCTCAACTATCGCCATTGGGCACGGTAAAAAAGCTGCACGTTTTATTGATGGTTATCTTCAACAACAACCTTATCTAAAGCCTGAAAAGCATCGCACCGCCAGTTATAAAAAACTTCACATGTGGTACAAAACAGATGCGCCTCAAAAGGAACAAGACAAACTCGCTCCTTCCATTGCCATCCAAAGTTTTGATGAAGTGATCGGAGGTTTATCAGAATCGGAAGCAAGGTTTGAGGCACAGCGATGCCTTAGTTGCGGCAACTGTTTTGAATGTGACGGATGCTTTGGCGCTTGTCCTGAAGATGCCATTATTAAATTAGGAAAAGGAAACCGATATAAATTCAATTACGACGCCTGCACCGGTTGCGCTGTATGCTACGAGCAATGCCCGTGCCACGCTATTGAAATGATTCCAGAACCTGTTAACTCTATAAACTGATGTCAACCAACAAAAAAATAATTTCAACTATTGACGGAAATGAAGCGGCTGCTTATGTCGCTTATCGCACCAATGAAGTTTGCGCCATCTACCCCATCACTCCAAGTTCTACTATGGCTGAACTTGCCGACGAATGGGCTTCTAAAGGAATAAAAAATATCTGGGGAGGCATTCCAAATGTGATGGAAATGCAAAGTGAAGGAGGAGCAGCCGGAACCGTCCATGGTGCGTTGCAAACAGGATCTTTAACTACCACTTTTACCGCTTCACAGGGATTGATGCTGATGCTGCCGAATATGTATAAAATTGCGGGCGAATTAACTCCAACAGTTTTTCATGTGGCTGCGCGTTCTTTGGCAGCACAGGCGCTTTCTATTTTTGGAGATCACCAGGATGTAATGGCAGCAAGGACTACCGGTTTTTCTTTATTAAGTTCAGCAAGTGTGCAGGAAGCTCATGATTTTGCTTTGATTGCGCAAGTCGTTACTTTAAAATCAAGAATTCCGATCGTTCATTTTTTTGATGGTTTTCGTACGTCACATGAAGTGAACAAGCTTGAGCTTCTTAGCGATGAACAAATAAAATCAATGATTCCGGATGAGTTGGTTATTGCTCATCGAAAAAGAGGATTGAATCCTGAACATCCATTTGTAAGAGGAACCGCTCAAAATCCTGATGTATATTTCCAGGGGAGAGAAACAGTCAATTCATTTTATAACAAAATGCCCGGTATTGTTGATGAAGCAATGAATGATTTTGCAAAAATGACCGGGAGAAAGTATAATCTGTTTCAGTACACAGGCGTTCCGGATGCTGAACGGATTATTATGATCATGGGTTCTGCAGGAGAAACGGTTACAGAAACTGTAAAAGCCTTAAATGAAAGTGGTGAAAAAACCGGTGTAATTCAAATCCGGTTATACAGGCCCTTCTCTTTAGACCATTTACTGAAAGCTTTGCCTTCAACAACAAAATCAATTGCTATACTTGACAGAACCAAAGAAGCTGGTGCATCCGGTGAACCGATTTACCAGGATGTATTGGCATCACTTGTTGACGCATTACAAAACGGAAAACTTGAAAAACTTCCAAAAATAATTGGCGGCAGGTACGGACTTTCTTCTAAAGAATTTACTCCTGCAATGGTAAAAGCAGTATTCGATGAATTAAAAAAAGATGCACCGAAAAATAATTTCACC
>JBBQWJ010000004.1:0-38653 GCA_038210685.1 Chitinophagales bacterium
TATAAATACCTTCAATAGTAATAGGTTGTAATTCCAAATTATTTCCACAACTTTGCAGGCATTAGTAATTATTCAATACCTCAAATAAAACATGGGCCTTTTTAATTTTTTTACACAGGAGATTGCGATAGATCTCGGAACTGCCAATACACTTATTATTCATAATGATGTTGTAGTTGTAAATGAACCTTCGATTGTGGCGTTGGATCGCAACAATCCCAAAAATATATTGGCTGTGGGTAAAAAAGCATTGATGATGCACGAAAAAACCCATGAAAGCATCCGCACAGTTCGCCCATTGAAAGATGGCGTAATTGCCGATTTTAATGCAGCAGAACTGATGATCCGTGAGATGATCAAAAAAATATACCCTAAAAAACCTTTATTTCCTCCAAGTTGGAGAATGATGATATGCATCCCTAGTAGTATTACTGAAGTAGAAAAACGTGCGGTAAGAGATAGTGCGGAACAGGCGGGAGCAAAAGAAGTTTATCTTTTGCATGAACCAATGGCTGCGGCGTTGGGTATTGGAATTGATGTGGAAGAACCGGTAGGTAATATGATCATTGATATTGGTGGTGGAACAACAGGAATTACCGTGATTGCATTGGCGGGTATTGTTTGCGATCAATCTATTCGCGTAGCCGGTGATGAATTTACGGCAGACATAATGGAAGCATTAAGACGTTATCATAGTTTATTGATTGGTGAGCGTACTGCCGAGCAAATTAAAATTCAGATCGGCGCGGCCATGAAAGACATTGACAATCCTCCTGATGATATGCCGGTTAACGGGCGTGACCTTGTAACCGGAATTCCGAAACAAATAATGGTGAGCTACCAGGAAATTGCGGAAGCTCTTGATAAATCTATTTTCAAAATAGAAGAAGGAATTTTAAAAGCGCTGGAAACAACTCCGCCTGAACTTGCTTCTGATATTTACAGGAGGGGTTTGTATTTAACCGGTGGTGGTGCATTGCTTCGTGGACTTGACAAAAGATTAGCTGCAAAAATTAAATTGCCGGTTCATATTGCGGATGATCCGTTAAAGAGTGTGGTACGCGGTACCGGCCTTGCTTTAAAACATTATGACCGTTATCCTTTTGTAATGAGATAAGTTTTGGAATATTTATTGCTCTGATCAGTTAATCATTTTGATCAATAATTAAATTTGCAGAAATAATTATTTCAACTTCTAATAAATGGCTGTTTCTTTAATGCAGCCCGGATGAAATCATGCGAAACATTTTTCTCTTTATCCGTATTTATTTTACATTTATTTTCTTCTTATTTCTGATGGGCGTATCATTTTATATGATCTTCAGTTATAACCACTACCATCATGCTGTTTACTCAAAAACTGCCAATGAAGTAACAGGCAACATCAGTAAAAGGTACAATAGCATTGAATATTATTTCAAGTTAAAAAGAACAAATGATTCTTTGGTAAAAGCAAATGAAGCGTTGTATAATAAACTCCGCCAGGATTTTGAAATACCTGACACTGTTAATAAAATTGCTATTGATACGATGAACTTTGATTCAACTCATAAGCAAAGAAAATATTTGTACATGGAAGCGAAAGTAATTCGCAACTCAGTAAATCTTTTAAACAATTATATTGAAATGCATCGCGGTGCATTACAAGGCGTTCAGCCTGATATGGGAGTAATTGGTGTAAATAACGCAGTAGTGGGAACTGTGGTTGAAGTGAGTAATAACTATTCCGTTGTAATGAGTTTATTGCACGAGCAAAGTAATTTAAGCGCCCGGCTAAAAAAAGGTGGCGAAACAGGGATAGTAAGTTATGACGGAAAAACACCTGGTATTTTGTATTTAAAAGATATTTCGAAATCGGCTAAAATTAATACAGGGGATACAGTAATTACCAGTGGTTTTTCTGACAAATTTCCGGGTGGATTATTGGTTGGATATGTAAAGGACATCATCAACGATAAAAGTAGCAGTACTTATACGGTAAGGTTAAATCCTGCTGCCGATTTTGAAAAACTTCAATATGCTTATGTGATCAATAATCTTCAAATGGAAGAACCTCAAGAACTTTTAAATAAGGTGAAAAGCAAATGAGTAGTTTAATTAAAAATATAATCCGTTTTTGCCTTTTTATTTTGGTCCAGGTTTTTGTTCTTGACCAGATACCTCCTTTGCATCAGTTAGTAACGCCTTATATTTATTTCCTCTTTATTTTATGGCTTCCTTTTAAGATGGGAAGAAGGATGCAAATGTTACTAGCTTTCGCTTTAGGCTTTGCACTTGATTCTTTCAGCAATTCTTATGGCATGCATGCAGCAGCTTGCGTGCTTATTGCTTATTTACGCCCTTTTCTCATTAATTTGCTTATTTCACAGGAAGGAGCCGAAAGTAATTACAATGAACCCTCCATTCAGAGCCTGGGATTTACACCCTATCTCACTTACGTAACAATTTTAACGTTTATTCATCACACCTTCCTTTATTTTTTGCAAGCTTTGCAAACCGGCGGTTATTTCTATTTCTTTTTAAAATCTTTAATTTCTACGGCAATAAGTTTACTGTTAATATTGTTAATAGAATTATTATTTCCAAGGAAGAAAAGATTTAGGACAAATACAATATAGACTAAGTATTTTTGCTTTGAAATAGTTGCTTTACCGTATCTCAAAATCAACCCCATACAGTGTTTAACCAATCCCGTAAAAAAATAATAATTGCTATGTTCCTGTTGATGGGATTGATCATTATTTTACGGCTTTTCATTCTGCAGGTAGTGGATAAAAAGTATTCCATCATGGCAAATGAACAGGGAAGGTTTAGGATGGTGGTTTATCCGAACAGGGGAATATTATTTGATAGAAATGGTAAAGCGATTTTAAGAAATACGGTGATCTATGATTTAATGGTTACTCCATCTAAATTATATAGGCTGCATATTGATACAGCGGATCTTTGCCGGATTTTGAACATTGATACTGCAGAATTCAGGAAAAGGATTATTACTGCTATTATTAAAAACCGTAGCTACAGGCCATCAGTCTTTGAAACTTCTCTTTCTGAAGAAAAAATTGCCAGGATTAATGAAAGTATGTACAAATTTGTGCCTGCATTTTATTTGCAGGAAAGGCCGGTACGTGATTATCCATATGATGCAGCTGGAAATATTCTTGGATATTTATCAGAAGTGGATTCGAATTTTTTAAAAAGACACGAGGGAGAAGGATATCAAATGGGAGATTACGCTGGTAAGACAGGGCTTGAAAGAAGCTATGAAAGGGTACTAATGGGGCGGAGAGGGATTGAATATTGGAAGCGTGATAATAAGAACAGGCTTACTGACCGCCTTGAAAACGGAAGATATGATACAGCTCCTGTTCCAGGACAAAATCTTCACATGGCCTTGGATATTGATCTTCAAAAGTTGGGCGAACACCTGATGGAAAATAAAGTGGGCGCTATTGTAGCCATAGATCCGAAAACCGGTGGTGTACTTGCAATGGTGAGCAGCCCCACTTACAAACCCCACTTATTAACCGGGGCAGAAAGGAGAAAACATTTTTCGCAATTAATTTTAGACCCCCGGCTGCCAATGTACAATCGCGCTATTAGTGGCACCTATTCTCCGGGATCAACCTTTAAAACGTTGCAGGCTCTTATTGGTTTACAGGAAGGCGTTATTACTCCAGCTACAAGATTTTTATGTACAGGCGCTTTTTATGGCTGTGCCCGGCCTATGGGTTGTCTTGATCCGGGTAATTTTAATTTAAAAGAAGCTATTACGGTTTCGTGTAATACGTATTTTGCCAACGTAATGCAGCGTTGCATTAATAATCCCCAATTTGGTTCAGCAGATAGTGCGTTAAGGGTTTGGGATAAGTATATGTATGCTTTCGGCCTTGGAAACCGGTTGGGAATAGATATGCCATTTGAGAAGAGTGGTGTTATTCCAACTCCAAGAACTTATAACAGGATGTATGGGGACGGACGCTGGAATTTTTGTACATTTCGTTCTTTAAGTATTGGGCAGGGAGAAGTGAACGTAACGCCATTGCAGGTAGCAAATGAAATGGCTTATTTGGCCAACAAGGGTTGGTATATTACACCTCACATGATTGATTCAATTGATGGAGGTGATAAATACGGCTTGCTGGATTCATTTAAGTTGAGGCATCACCCTTTAAATATCCCTGATTCAATTTTTGAGGCCGTAGCAGATGGTATGCAGGGTGTAATGGAAAGAGGAACCGGAGCTGCAGCAAAAGTTCCGGGTATTGTAGTTTGTGGGAAAACAGGAACCGTGGAAAATTATTATAAAGGAGTAAAACAAAAGGATCATGCTTTTTTTGCTGCTTTTGCCCCACGTCAAAACCCAAGGATAGCGATTGCCGTTATTTGTGAAAATGCGGGTTTTGGTTCTAATTCCTCTGCGCCTATTGCGAGCCTTATTATTGAAAAGTACTTGAGGGATTCAATTGCAGAACCTGAAAGGAAAGCCCTGATTGAATCTATTTCAAAATTGAATTTGATTCCGGCACGAATGCTTGATGCAATGCGTGAAAGAGATTCAATTGCTCATGCAAAAAATCAAAAAAATCTTTTGGAAAAGGAATACATAAAATCAATAAAAGATACGCTGGGGATAGATGATGAAGATAGTTCCTATGTATTGGATGAATTAAATAATTCAAAAACAGGTGAGCAGCAAAAGGCTGATTCCAGCCCGGCAAAAAAACAAACTATAAAAGATCGTTCCACTAATGCTGTTTTACCCGAGCAACAAAAACGAAAAGAAAAAAAATAATCAGTTCACTAAAATATTTTTACAAAATTAATGCGCGATCAGGCTATTATATCTAAAGGGATAGATTGGGTAAGTGTTTGGTTGTATATTATCCTTGTTTCTATTGGTGTGCTCTGTATTTTTTCAGTAGAATATCACGGCGACGGAGATATCTGGCGAAGTATTATCGGGCTTAAAAAAAACTATTCGAGGCAGTTATTGTTCATCGGCATCTCTGCTGTGGTTGCTACTTTTATATTACTCGCCGATAGTAAATTTTTTACCGCCACAGCTAATTTAGGGTATGCTTTTGGGATTTTGTTGATGATGGCCACTTTCGTATTAGGTAAAGATATCGGTGGATCCCGTTCATGGATTCCACTTGGTTTTTTTAATCTTCAACCTGTGGAAACCTGTAAAATTTTTACAGCACTGGCCCTCTCAAAATATTTATCCCGACCTGAGACCAATTTTCAAAATCCGCGATCACAATTGATAGCAGCTGCTATCGCATTAACGCCCGCAGTTTTTTCTCTTTTACAAAATGAAACAGGACTGGCTTTGGTATATTTTGCCTTTTTAATTCCGATGTATCGTGAAGGGTTGCCACCTGTTTATCTTATTATTGGTTTTTCATTTGCCATTCTTGTTGTTGCTACTATTTTAGTAGAAAAGAATTTATTGGCCCTTATTCTAACCATAATTGCCGCTATTTCAATTTATATATTAAGAAGAAATATCAAGCGAGATAAAGCCGTTTTAGTTCTTATACTTGGATTGTGGATGCTGTGCGTAGGGATTCAAAGGTTTGCCGTTCCATATATTTTCGAACATGTGTTGCACCAATACCAGGTAGAAAGAATTATGAACACCTTTGGTGTGGATTATGTTCCAGATGCAGGAACTGCAGGTTTAAGTAAAAAGGAGCAACTACAACAACATAAAGCTAAAAAGGCCAAAGAAAACTACAATGTTAAGCAGTCAAAAATTGCAATTGGTTCTGGTGGTTTATGGGGAAAAGGTTTTTTAAAAGGCACTCAAACACAGGGCGACTTTGTTCCCGAACAACATACTGATTTTATTTTTACCTCTGTGGGTGAAAATTTTGGTTTTTGGGGAAGCTCATTGGTGATCGTGTTATACGTGTTTTTTATGCTGCGAATGGTTTTTCTGGCAGAGCGGCAACGGAGCACCTTCAGCCGGGTATATGCTTACAGTGTGGCGGCAATCATTTTTTTTCATGTTTCTATTAATATTTGTATGACAGTGGGTCTTGCTCCGGTTATAGGAATCACCTTGCCGTTAATGAGTTACGGAGGCTCGTCTTTGCTAACTTTCACTATTTTAATTTTTGTTTTGATCAGGCTGGATGCCGACAGGCAAATGGTTTTGAGATAAATAATTCCAAAGTTAATTTTACAATTATGTCAAAAATAATCCCCTTAAGTGAAGGCGCTTTTACAGTTGATCAAACAAAAAAATTTATTCCGTTTAACAAGCAAGCGGATGATCTTCAGCATAGAAATAAAGGAAGCCTTTTGGTAGAGATACAACCATTTGCCGTTATTACTTCAAAAGATATTTTGTTATTAGATACCGGCCTTGGTTTTGCTGATATTGAAGGTCGGTTGCAAATCCACAAAAATTTAGCTGCAAACGGCATAAATTCCGGCGATGTAACTAAAGTACTTCTTTCACACCTTCATAAAGATCATTCCGGTGGTATTGCTGAAACCAATAAAAGAATCGTAAGCTTTGAAAATGCCATCTATTATATTAGTAAAAAGGAATGGGAGTATGCTTTAAAAAAAGGATTGCCATCTTATCATATAAATGATTTTTTATTGCTCGAAAAGAATGGGAAAGTAGTTTTTACTGAAGATGAAGGAATTATTGATGATTACATTTATTATAAGGTTACCAATGCACACAGCCCTTTTCACCAGGTTTTTAAGATAGTTGATGGTGATGATATCATTTTTTTTGGAGGAGATGTGGCGCCTCAATTACAGCAGATGAAAAATCGCTTTAAAGCAAAATACGATTTTGATGGAGCCGAATCAATGGAACTAAGGCAAAAATGGTGGACACAAGGAGAGAAAGAAAAATGGACTTTTTTGTTTTACCACGATATTAAAGAACCCATTTTTTCATTTAAATAACGGGCAGGATTTAGAAAATAAAGGCCTGCCCTAAAAAGGGCTGGCCGTTGCTAACCTATGAAAAACACCATTGCAAAAATAGGAGAAAAACTCACTACTCCAATTTTTAATTATTTTTTTTAATAATATTGACTTGTTTCTTCCTTCAAAGATATTAAAATTCACTGAATTTATAGCTGAAAAAAAAATTTCGAAGCAACCTTAAAATATTTTCAAAATTTAGGAAAACAGAAAGATTACAGTAAACAAACAAATGAGGCGAATTTTTATTTTACTTTATTGCCGCCTCTCTTTAAGTCGTTGTATTAGCACATTCCTAAAATCCCTTTCTGCATTATAAAGATCGTTTAATCTTTGGGGACCAAGAATTTTTTCAAATGAAGATTTGTAATTTTTTCTGATGTCCAACAACTTTTGCTCGTTGTCAAGTACATCGCCATTTCTGTTATTAGCCCTCAGTTGTGTTATTTCACTTTCATATTGATTATAAACCGGCCAGAATTTTTCTGCCTCAGCAGAAGTAAGATGGAGCTTTTGGGTAATGAATGCAACTTTTAAAGCCTGTATTTTTTCACGCCCATTCCCGTTTTGCGCCATCGTAAACGAAGAGCATCCAATTATGGCTAATAAAATAAGTAAAATTTTTTTCATTACTGAGTGTTTTTATTGGTGCTTTCTACATTTATTTTTTGAAGATAATTATCTAAAGCATTATTATCGAGTAAATAATCATCTAGTGTCGGTAGTTCTTTCGTATCGGTATTTTTTGTCAGCGTTTCATCATCCAAAATTGTGGTATTCTTTTCAAGATACTTTGCAATTTCATCATCAGTTAAAGAAGCAATTCCCTGGTCGATTTGTTTTGTCGTTTTATATTGGGAAGCTAACTGAACATATGCGGGCATATTCGCTGATGTAGCAGCTATATTTTTGCCGTAGTTCGAATTTTGAGATTTAAACAATTGCATTGAAGTAATAGTAATGATTCCGGCGATTACGGCTGCAGCTGCATATTTCCACCATTTTTTTGCTGAATTAAAAGAAACGACTTTTGCATTTTCGCCTTTTATTTTATTTAAAATCCGATCGCTTAAATTATCAAAATAACCTTCAGGAACTGTAAAAACCTTCTCTTCTTTAAGATAATGCAAGGCAGGCGAAATTGATTCTATTTCACTATCGCCACTTTCCTCTTCCTCTTTTATTCTTGAAACGATCTTGCTGCTTAAAGAGTCAAAATATCCTTCAGGCACTTTTTGAAAAATGTTTTTTTCATCCTGTTGTAGAAAAACGGTAGTGGCGATTTTTTTATCTAAATCAATAAAATACCCTTCAGGAACACTGAACACATTTACCTTCTCCATTTCAGCAAGAATAGGACTTATGCTTCTTAATTCGTTTAATATTTCGGTTGATTTTTCCATTTCCTCTCTTCAGACTATTTTTTTTCCATTTCGTTTAATTATTCAATATATAATTTTCAATTTTTTTAGCAGCATGATGGTAGCTGGCTTTTAATGCGCCCTCACTTGTTTCTAAAACGTGGCTCATCTGTTCATAAGGCATTTCTTCGTAATACCTGAGGTTGAAAACAATACGCTGCTTTTCGGGCAACGATTGTATTGCCAGTTGGAGTTTCCATTCGAGTTTATTTGCATCGAAATGAGTGTCACTTTTGAGCTTATTGCTTAATCCGTTCTCATCATCACTTAAAGAAACTGAATTTCTTTTTTTCTCTTTTGCCAAAAATGTAAGCGATTCATTGGTGGCTATTCTATAAAGCCATGTGTAAAGCTGACTATCTTCTCTAAAGTTTTCCAATCCTTTCCAAACTTTAATAAACATATTTTGCAACACATCATCTGCATCATCATGAGTAATTACCATTCTTCTTATATGCCAATATAATTTTTCCTGGTACTTTTTAATAATACCGGTAAAGGCCTGCTCTTTGGTAGCAGGGTCTTTAAAAAGTTCCAGAAGTTCCTGGTCATTTTGAAGTTGGATCATAATTATTGATGTCTGCGACAAAAATAAACAAACTGTATGTAAGACTTATATTAAGAGGAAATGTTTAACCTTCTTTAATTTGCTTCAGGCAAAGTTTGAAACTGAGGTGAAAAATTAAAATTTTTTACGTTTAAGGCTTCATCAATAGCTTCCAGGTAATTATTTATAACAATTTTTTTATCAAACTCATTTATCATTTTTTGACGTCCCCTTTTACCCATCAAGCTTCTTTGTTCGGAAGTGAGCAGGTACATTTTTTCCATTTTATCTGCAAGGTCTATACTATCTTTTACATTGCATAAATAACCGGTAACCTCATCCTCCACCGTTTCTTTACAACCCGTTGTATTGGTAGTTACTATTGGTTTTTCCATGCTGGCAGCCTCTAACAAGATATTTGAAGTTCCCTCCCTGTACGAGGGCAAAACGATGCAATCTGCACGTGCTATGAACTTCCTTGTATCCTTTTTTTCACCTTCGTAATCTATTATTCCTTCTACTATCCAGTTTTGTAAATCAGATTTTGTAATCGTATTTGATTTCAAATTCTGATGCCAAAAAGGGCCAATAACATTAAATAAAATGCGAGGATATCTCTTTTTCAACGTTCTTGCCGCTTCCACAAATTCAAAAATCCCTTTATCTTTTATTAACCTGCCTATAAAAAGAAAAATAAAATGGTCATCGTCTTTATGAGGCTTCACCATTGGGCTAAATCTTTCATAATCTACCCCTGAGCCCGGTATTCTTTTTGAAATATCTTCTTTTACAAATTTATTTTTAAGGAATAAATTCAAATCATCGTAGTTCTGAAAAAAAACTTTGCGGGTTTTTCCCAACGCAAAACGATAAATAAACCGTGCAATCCGGTAAGCCAGATTTTTGCTTGTAAATAAAGGGCCTACTCCGGTTATGTTGGTGATTGTGGGAATATCCAGATAACGTGTAATAAAATTTCCGAAAATTGCCGGCCTGATGCTAAAGGTAAGGCACACATCCGGCTTTATTTTTTGTAAAGCCAGGTATAAATTTATAATATATTTTAAGACTTTAAAGGGATTTAAATTGCCGGAACCAATGTTAATTACGCGCAAACCTGTTTTTTCTACATGTTCAACAAAACTGTTCGTATGGGTGAGAATGGTAACATCATAGCCTTCTTCCAGAAGCCTTTTCATCAGGCCATCCCGCATCGTATAGGTAGAGAAAAGACTGTTCTCTATAACTGCAATTTTTTTCTTTTGAGGTAAATCAGTTGTCATTGGTAAACTTTTTTATACCATACTTCCATAGAAAAAAGAGTCCATATTATTTTGGCTCTTTTTTCGTCTGATATTTTTGTTTTCTTTTCTAATAGGTTTTCAACAAACTTATGGCTAACAAAGTTTTTATAAAAATTATTATTGGCAGAAAGATAATCAAAAACTATCTCTTTTAATTCATTGTCGACCCACTTTTTTAAGGGAATTTCAAATCCACGTTTTGGCTGGTTTATTAATTCAGCAGGTAAATATTGTGCTGCCAGCTTCCTCAACATATATTTAGTCGTTTTACCTTTTACTTTATAGCTATCTGGAAGAGAAGGAATGTATTCTAAAATTTCCTTGCAAAGGAAAGGGCTTCTTCCTTCCTGGGAATTGGCCATTGTTGCAATATCCATTTTCACCAAAAAGTCGTCAAAAAGAACTATATCAAAATCGAGGTTCATAATTTTTTTTAACCCCGATAAATTACTGTTCGCAATTTTTTCAAAATCATTTTTTACCGGCATCAAATAATCGAAACCCGGATTTATAAAATTTTGTTGGAAGCCTTCAAAAATATCAACACCTGCCGAAAGATAAATTTCCAATTCTGAATTGGAAGCTAGCGAAGCCAATCTATATAAATAATTGTAAAGCGATTTCTTGTCATTTGCCATTGGCATTGATCTTTTAACCAAGGATGCCGACTTTTGCATTAACTGATTTTTTTTGAAAAAGTCATATTTGCTGAAGGGTACATATCTACGATAACCACCAAATAATTCATCCGCACCATCACCATTTAAAATTACTGTAAGGTATTTTTTGGCTTCCTGGCTTACATAATAACTTGGAATGGCTGAACTATCATAAAAAGGTTCTCCATAATTGCATAAAATTTTTTCAATATCATTTTTCAGGTTATCAAAAGAAATATTTATTTCAGTATGATCTGTGTGATATTTTTCTGCTACTAATCTGGCAAGGGGCGCTTCATCATATTCTCCCTCAAAAGAAACGGTAAACGTTTTAAGATTAGGCTGGTATTGACTTGCGATCGATGTTACCAATCCGCTATCAATTCCGCCACTTAAAAAACTTCCCACTTCCAAATCGCTCGATTCTAATCTTCTTTTTATCGCCTGGTGAAGAAATTGATCTGTTTTTTGCAAGCATTTTTCTAATTTGTCATTGGATTTTTTTTGATAATAATCATTGATATTCCACCAACGGCTTTCGTTTATTGAAAGTGTAGTACAATCAACAAGTAAAAAGCTTCCTGCTCTTAATTCGGTTACATTTTTGTAAGGTGTAAATTGACGATAAAAAGTGCCAAACCTCAAATATTGAAAAAAGTTAGCGGGTTCAATTTCAAGGTCCGTCATTGTTTTCAAAGCATTTAATTCACTTGCAAAAACAAATTTTTTGTGATCAAAAAAATAATAAAAGGGCTTTTTGCCGGCACGGTCCCGTGCTATAAATAATTGATTTTTTATTTTATCATAGATCACAAAAGCAAACATTCCGTCAAGCAAATCAAGAAAGTCAGTTCCGAACCGGTCATACAAAAGAAGCAATGTTTCGGTATCAGAAGAAGTATCACCGTTTATTCCATATTTCTTTCTTATTTCCTGGTGATTATAAATTTCACCATTAAAGACGATGGTATATTTTTCAGCCAAATGCATTGGCTGTGTGCCACAGGAAATATCAAGGATAGAAAGGCGCAGATGAAACAGGTCAACATTTTGATATTGATACCCGGCATGTTCATCAGGGCCGCGATGGCCTAAAGTTTTAATTACCTCAGGATATGCGAAAGATGAATTTATTGCTCCGGCAATGCCACACATTATTTTCTTTGATTAATTCAGGCACAAAATACCTTTATTATTTTTCAAAATGATTAGCTGCAAAATAAGAATGTCAATTATTTGTTTGTTTACTGCCACTTCTTTATTAGGCTAAGGCAGGATGTAACGAAATAACTTTCACCTCATTTTCTTTCTCTAATTCTTTTTTAGCAGCCCTTTCTTTTGCTTTTTCATAAATTAAAAACAGTGAGATAGTATAGAATGGGAGACAAGGGATTTTATACCGAACCAATGTCCCAAAATTTAAAGTGCTTGCGCCGATAAATAACCCAAATACCACCGCAAAAAAGAAGCAATACATGATTAATGGATCAGAGAGAATACTCTTAAAAAAATTAAATATTCCGCCTCTTAGTAACACATAGCCTGTAAAAAACATGAGCAAAAGGCTTTCCAGCGCTGCCATTAATTGAGATACTTTGTGAGCTTCCCATATGAAAGGCCTGAAAAAAGTAGTGGCCACAGCAATCGGTGCAATTTTTATCAACCCGTTGAAAGTGCCATCAAATGTTTCTCCCAAACTAAAATTGGAGGCTGCGTCTTCGCGACCGGTTCTATCTTCTATCACTTCATTTAAATGAGAAATACTGGACGTTAAATCTTCAACAGCATATCCCCCTAATTCATTATTATATGAAGATAGAACAGATGCGAAAGAATAAACAACAGCAACGATAAGAACCGGCGCAAGGAGATAGCGAAAAAGACTGAATTTAATATTTTGAAGACTTTTTAAAATTACGAACAATATAAAAAAAGGAACATACGCCAGTAAGATGTACACTTTGAGCACGGCCAGAAAAAAGACGGAAACAAAAATGATGAAACAATTTTTAATAAAAGATTTCCTTTTGCACAATAAGCGATATAATGAATAAGTCAGCCAGCCTAATGCGGCGATGCATAATGAATCTTTTAATAAGCCGGCACTCCAGAAGGCAAGGGTAGGAAAATATAAAATCGAAATGGCAAATTGTTTATGCAGTTTTGGATATTGTTCATAAAAAAAGAGATACAACTTCCACAGCCCCGAGAAAGCGAGGCTTGCAAAAAACAAATTGATAACAGCATAACTTCCAAAAGAAATAAATGAAAAAAGGGCATCAAGCCGAATAACCATATAATTGCTTTCATCTCTGAAATAACCCCGGTTATACGGATTTTTAACGAGCGAAAGATCAAAATGCTTTCCACTTTTAAAAATGTATTTAAAATTGTTCGGGTCTTTTAAAATCAGTTGATACAAATTATTGCCTTCGCATTGGTACAAAACTGTTGTGTCACCCAGTGTCAAATAAGAATAATAGAGAATAAACAAAATACAGGCGAACATCTTGATCCAAAATCCTTGCCGGTGATACTTTTTTAATAAAGGATCATCATATTTTTTCCGCTTTTGTCTAAAGAAAAGAAATAAAATTAAAAGGTAGGCAGGCACTAAAAAGATGTCAGGAGCGTGCATTTTAGAATTTTTAGCAAGCGTTCAAAAGTTGTCTTTTGAATCCTCTTAATTTGATGAGGCCGGATGCAATGAAGGGTTTTTGAATCTTTTAAATTGAAGCTGGAAGTAGCCGCCCAAAAAGGGCGCAGACGAAGCCAACCGTTCAAGAATCAGTGCCGGTTTTACGTTGCAATTATTTGTAAAAGCGTCTATAACAGGCCACACCATGAAGATTAATTTCTTCAACTTATTGCTTTTTTGGAACACCAGGATAACGCAACTAAATGAAATAAGAAAAATAATATACATCACTAATGCCACGACTGGCTTATTACTGAATTTGGTTTTTAAAATATGGAACCTGTTGCGGACATAAAAATACATTTTCCAGTTGGTGAAATAATCCCAGTCATTTTTGTATGAATAAGCACTGCCAGGGTGGTAATGAATACTATTTGTTTTTGTATAAAAGGGAATTTTATGTTTCGAAATTATCCTGTGATAATACTCTGTTTCATCACCCCAGATGAATAATTCTTTTTTGGGTAAACCAACTTTTTTAATAACTTCCTTATGAAGTAAAGTGCCATTAAAAGGATGAGCGTAATTTTCGATTATTTGTTCGTTTACTTCATCAATTGTTGAATAATGCCCGGTTTTCCAAACAAAACTTTTTCGGTCTTCTTTATTGATAACTGCACAGTTTCTCAGGCATAATTCGTCATCAGCATCTTCTAAAAGATTTTCCAGCGCGTCTTCTTTAGGGAAACCATCGTCATCCATTAACCACACCCAATCGTAATCTTGCTGGTATGCCAATTTTATTCCTGTGTTAAAACCACCACCTGAACCAACATTTTTTTGTGTGAAAAATTCAATATCCGGCTGTTGCTGCAGCCAGCTTTCAGTGCCGTCTGCACTGCCATTATTGATAACAAGTATTTTATCAAGTTTGTGAGTTTGCATTCTTAGCGCTGCGATGCATTCAGTTAATAGTTTCTGGCGGTTGTAGGTGACAACCACAGCAATTACTGTTTCCATTGGGGAGGAATTGAAGTTTTATAAAAAGACTTCTTTTAAAACGAATTGCCCTCAAATATTATTGTCGACAACACAAACCTTGTGGATTATTTTTCGATATTTGGGAAAACAGGAAGTGAACGCTTTGCTGATAAAGCTTCTAAAAAATCATTTGAAAAATCAATTGCTTCACCTATTACGTGGTGCATATCCATATAACGGTAAGTAGCTAACCTGCCAAGAAACGAAACGTTTGAAAGGTTTTCTGCTTTTTGCCGGTATTGCATCAAAAGTTCTTTATCGATCTGCAGGCGTTTGGGATAATAAGGAATATCATCTTCGGTTGTTTCTTTGCTAAATTCCTTAAAGATGATTGTCTTTGGATGAGATTCCCATGGTGTGAAATGCTTATGCTCCGTGATTCTTGTATAAGGAATGCTTTCATCACAAAAATTCATTTGTGCCGCTCCCTGGTAATCGCCATCATGCACAGAAGATTCAAACATCACTGTGCGATAACCCAGTCGTCCAAGCTCATGATTAAAAAATTGGTCGAGTGCTCCGGTATAAAAAATATGATCATAATGACCTGAACTTTCTAAAGGATAAAATTTTTTATTTAGCGAAACATGGATAGAAGGATGATCTAAAAGCTTTTCTATCAAGCGGCTATAACCTTCCAGTGGAATTCCGGTAAAAGTGTTATTGTGATAATTATCATCATAATTAAAACGTACAGGAATTCTTTTTAAAACAGAAGCTGGTAATTCTTTCGGTTCGCATCCCCATTGTTTTTTTGTATAACCATAAAAAAAAGCGCGGTACAATTCTTTTCCAATAAATGAATGCGCCTGTTCTTCAAAGTTTTGAGGCTCAGTAATTTTTTTATCCCCCAATGTTTTTACAAATTCTTCGGCAGTATCGGGAGTAAAGGTTTTATTAAAAAAATGGTTAAGTGTAAGGAGATTTACCGGAAGCGTATATACATTACCGTTATGCATTGCTTTTACCCTATGCACGTAAGGGATAAAGGGTGTAAATGAATTTACATAGTCCCAGATTTCTTTTTTATCTGTATTGAAAATGTGTGGTCCATAACGATGAACCATTATTCCCGTTTCATCATCACGCGACGTGTGACAATTGCCCGCAACATGATCTCTTTCCTCCCAAATATCAATATAACAATCACTTTTTTTAGCCAGTTCATGCGCTAAGACTGATCCTGAAAAGCCAGCTCCAATAATTAGAAATCTCGAAGGCATTATTTGTAACTATTTTTTATTATGAACGAGTCTATGGTATATATATTGCCAAAAAGTAGGATGATACCAAAGTTTACTCTCCAAACTATTTTGTTGTACGACCAGTGTTCTTTCAAAGTAAGCATTTATGGCTTTTTTCAAACAAATTATTCCTTCCGCTAACTGGAGAAACGGATAAGTAGAAAAGTTATCTTTTTTTGTTATTGATATTTTTTGCTGGCTAATAATATTTCCGGTATCAATTCCTTCATCAATAAAGTGAACAGTGACGCCACAATTTTCCATGTCATTGTTAACAATTGCCCAATACGCTCCATGCACATTTCTATATTTGGGAGTAATGCCGGCATGTATATTCATGATTTGTACAGGTGCTGTATTTAAGACACGCCTGGAGATAATGCGGGTTCCATTAACTATTATGAGTTCCGGCCTGATTTTCCGTATAGCCTCAATACATTCATCACTATTTACCGAGGAGACGTTGAGGATTTTTTTAGGTGGCAGAGGCGTATTCTCCAATCCATATTTTTGTAAAATTTCTTTTTTTCTTTTCGCGGAGGTCTTCTTCAAATACTTCATTACTGAAAACTGAAATAGCAGTTGTCCCGACACTGTCCACCACCCCAATTTTTTTATTCGTTTTTTTAATAGTTCACTTGCTGCAACTGGCTTTTCAAGTATAATCGCTTCGATTTCAAAATCATTTTTTAATGAATGAAACAGGATATTTGTGCTATCGCCTGGCCGGGCTAACATGAGTAATCTGTGCTTATTCATCGTGTACCATTTTTGATAATTCATTCATATTTACACTTTCAAAACCATACTCTTTTTTTAATTGCGTGTAGTGAAGCAGGATTTTTTCAAGAAAAGAAAAGTTGTTGGAAATATTAACGCCAAAATTATGAGGATGCCACCACAAATGATAGACAAGCCCTTTTTTTGCTGCAAAAGTCATACTGTCCTTTATTCGTTTTAAACGCCATTTTTCCAACACTTTAAATTTTTTTGAATACGGGCGTAAAAAACGGCTTGATGGAATATTAATGAGATCGCCCTTTTTCATTTCTTCTAACGAATAACAATTGTGCCCGCTAAAATTAATGTATGAATCCAGCAGGCGAAACGGCCTTCTGAGAAAAAACCCTGGGCCAAAACTTTGTGACGAGAAAAGCCATGATCTTTCATTTCCACGAAAGGAGGTAAATCCCATTTCTTTACAAATTTTCAAATAATCTTTATTGTATTGATTGCGGGGAAAAACAAAACTTTTTAATTCTAAACCTTTTTTTTGCGCGACTGCTTTTGCGCATATTAAGTCCGCTTTAAAGGCTTCCGGCGTTTGTCCTTTTTCGAGACAATAATAATGCGAGAAAGTGTGTGATCCTATTTCCTGCTTTGCCGCTATTATTTGCGCGACCATGTGGCTGGCAAAATGAAAAGGATCAGCATTTTCATCTTCTCCAATATATTCGAAGTGACCATTGTAGGGCGAAAGTTTTGCATTTTGATATTGTGGGAGTTCAGAAGGGATGTTTTTGAGAAGATCTTTTTTGCTATCAAAAAATAAAAAACCAACGGTTGCAAAAGAGGCACCGATGTTATAGGTTTTGAACATTTTAAGTAATAAAGGAATTACCGTTTGTACTCCCAGGAGGTTCGACTTGTAATCCTGCAATTCAACAGCGTCTCGAACTCCCCAGTAAATTTCAAAATCCAGCGAAATAACGAATTTCCCATTTCCCATTTCAACAATATTAATTTAAAAAAATCATTTCTATAACTAAATGAACTTATTTTGCAAAACTGAAAAAGTTGCCTGCTGATTATGAAAAGTGAATTTACAAGAAGCCCCGAAAAAATCATCAAAACAAGAGAACGGGATATTTATATTTTTGATATTGAAGGAAAAAATATTGATCAAAAAGTGGTGGATGAATTCGGGAATGAATGGCTGAAATTTTATGAGCACGACGATGACCTGGTAAAAAAAGGAGGAGATGAATATTTTGATATTCTTACTAAACAAATAGTGAATTCAAATACCTATGCCCTTGATATTGGATGTGGAACAGGAAGGTGGACAAAATATCTTGCAGGCAAAGTTGGCTTTATAGAGGCTGTTGATCCGAGTAACGCTATTTTTGCGGCAGATAGATTACTGGGAAAAATAGAAAATGTAAGATTATCAAAAGCCTCAATTGAAACAATTCCTTTTTCCGACGAAACCTTTGATTTTGTAATGAGTATAGGCGTTTTACATCACATACCCAACACCCGCCAGGCTTTAATAGATTGTGTAAAAAAAGTAAAAAAAGGGGGCTATTTTTTCGTTTATCTTTATTATAATTTGGACAGAAGAGGGCCGCTTTATAAAGCGTTATTTCATTCAAGCGATTTGATAAGAAAAGCCGTAAGCCGGCTGCCCGGAAAGATAAAGCATTTTGTCTGTGATGTTTTAGCAATCATTTTTTACATGCCTTTTATTTTGATTGGAAGATTCGTAAATTTTTTGGGTTTTAAAGATCTGGCAAAACGAATGCCTTTACATGGCTATCAAAACCGCTCCTTTTTTATGATTCGAAATGATACTTTAGACCGTTTTGGAACACGACTCGAACAGAGATTCTCCAGAAAACAAGTTATTGAAATGATGGAGGCGGCTGGATTAGTTGATATTATAATAAGCCCCGGGATTCCCTTTTATCATGCAGTTGGAAAGAAGAAATAAACAGTAAACAAACAAATATTGTAAATTTTTATTTTACTCTAAAATTTCCTGGTAGATATCGTGATACTTTTCAATTGCATTATCAAGATTATAAAATTCTTTGGCAGCGTTTCTGATTTCATTTTGTTTAAAATCATTTTTCCTGCAAATTAGTTCAGCAATAGATTTAAATTCATACTCGTTTAATTCTTTCAAAACGATTCCTGAATGATATTTTTCTACAATTTCTGCCACATCACCAACACCTAAATTAGTAATAACAGGAATTCCCATTGCCATAATTTCTCCGTGTTTGGTAGGCGAAGAAGATTGTTTCGAATAACAGGGCTTAATAAAAAAAACTGAGACCTTGCTAAGTGAAAGTAGTAAAGGGACTCCGTCTCTTTGGGCTTCTGTTATAATAATCTTATTTTCATCTAAACCAAATTTATTCGCTGTGCTTATTATCAATTCTTTTGCGCTGGGAGTAATAAATAAAAATTTTGCGTTAGCATTTTTATCGCCGATTATTTTAAAAAACTGCATCATTTCCTCAATTTGGTACCAGCTTCCAATGGAGCCAAGATAACTGACAATAAAATCATCATTGTTAATATCCAGTTGCGCTTTAATATTCATTTTTTTTGTAAGATCAAGCTTGTTTGGGTCAAACAAATCCATATCCACACTACATGGAATTATCTGCAATGGAATGTTACTTTTATATTCGGGCCATTGCTTAATTATTTTTTCGGCAGCAGAAGTAAGGCAAACAATTCCATCACTTTTTTCAACTTCTTCCATTTCTTTTCGTTTGAAAAAAGCATAAATTTTTTTGTAAAAAAAATTATTTTCATTCCATATTCCTCCATCAATTCTACTATCGGCATAAAATTCGCGAATGTCATTTAAAAATTTTACTCCAAATTTTTTCTTCATTCCTAAACCAACTAATGCCGGAATTCCTGGCCTGGTATGAACCATGTCAAATTTTTCTTTTAAATAAAGTTGATGCGCTTTTTTTTGTAACCGGTAAACGTCATAAAGGGTAGAAAACACTGCGGGTTTTTTGTGATAAGTAATTGGAACCCATTTTATCGGCAATGATTTAATAAGATCTTCCACTTCTTTTTTACGTGAAATGTATTTCTTTGGTTTCTCACAACTTAAAATAGTAAACTCGTAACCATACTTTGAAAGCCCTGCCAGGTAAGGAATTACCTGGCTTTGGCCAAGTGGATCAGTCATTCCATCATACGATATGAACAAGATATTTTTTTTCAATTCTTTACATTGATTGTTACTGGTATTTGAAGATCGTTTACGTATTTTTTTGAATGAATATAATTATTTAGTTTTCTCAAATTCTGAAGTAACCTCAATTTGTTTTTCCAATTCCATTGTTTTGAATAATAAGTTATTCCTTTTGAAATAGAGGATTGGTTCACACTTGCAGAATTTTCAAAATCTTTTTCAATTTGTTTTACTACCCTGCAATATAAATTATGTGCATGCTCCATTACTTTTATATGAACGTCTTTTAATGTTTCATTTCCATCAAAGAAGGTTTGTTCGCTTGAAATAATGTTACCGCTATCAATTCCTGCATCAATCCACATGATCGTATTGCCTATTAAATAAAATTTATTTTTTGCAAGACACCAGTTGGTACAGTTAGGGCCTCCTTTGACATATGGTGACAAACCTGTATGCAGATTAGCAATTCCTTTTGGAATGGAAAGGGATAATATTTCTTTTTTAAGGATTGATGTGCCTGACACCATTAATAAATCTGGTTTAAGTCTCTGAATAAATTCAACAGCTTCAAGACTGTTGATTTTTTTTACTTCTTTTTTTTCAATTGCCGGAAATGTGGGATAACTATTTTTATAATATTGCAGCATTTCACGCCAGGCCTTACCAATTGAATAAAAAATAGTTCTATCAAGAAATTTTTCAAATATTTTACCCAATGAAAGTGATTCTCTTTTCTTTTCACGAGTTTCTACAATAATTCCCGCCAGGTTAAAGTCACTAGCTATTTTATTAGCCAGAGCAATTTGATTTTGGTTTCCACTGCAAAGCAAGACGATCTTCATTTAGTTAATATTTTTTGAATAAAACTAATGGTTCCATTTATTCTCATCCGGGTCTTAATCCACGATTGATTATAAAGTTCTATGCGTGGAACTTCAAAAATATCACTATCAGATGGGTTATATAATCTGCCGTTAACCGCTAGCGCCGCCCTGTATCCTGAATTACGGGTTAAATCTTTTACTCTATCGTTGTAACTTCCGCAAGGGTAAGAAAACACCGGAGAAATGCTTCCAATTTTTTCATTTAGAATTTTTGATGAAGTTTCTAATTCAGTTTTTAATTCTTTTTCATCGATAATGCTTCCAAGAGTAGAATGAGTGATTGAATGTGAGCCAATTTCAACTCCGGTTTCTTTTAAGTATTTTAATTCTTCCCAGCTCAACATTATTCCGTGGGGGATTTCTACGTCATCAAAATTATTAACTATACTGGTAATGATTTCATTACGTGTTGGGGAGGGTACCCATTTTATATGTTGCTTTAACCTTTTGCCATAGTTGATCCTGTCATTATCATTTTCCCACGTTTTATTTTCAAATTCGGAAGGTAATTCCGGGAAAGCAAATTCTTTTTTTAATTGTAATCTCTTAGAATGTTCAAAAAGATAATCAACAATATACGTCCAGGGCGGCATATTTTTTTCTATACAATCGGTTACTACAAAAAGGCTTGCCGGTAAATTGTATTTTTTCAGAAGTGGTAATGAATAATCTAAAAAATCACGATACCCGTCATCAAAAGTTATTGCTGCCAAAGGTTTTGATGATTTTTCAGGTGGATAGAACAGCAGTTCATTCAATGAAATTACATGAAATTTTTTCTGAACATACCGAAGGATATTTTCAAACAATTCAGGATCCATAGGGTCCCACATTTTATCTCTCACAGGAGTTACCCTATGAAATAATAATATAACAGATGTTTGTTTTGAAAAAAAAATCATTTAAAATTTCACATTTTACAATTTTTGAGCACGATCAATAAGTTTATCATCATAAATAGACAAAAGCTTATCCAAGTAAATCTCTTTTGTATATTTTTTTGAAATTTCAATTCCATTAAGTGAGAATTTTTTGAAATTAAATTTCCCTTCAAAAATTTCTTTAATTAAAGTTACCAACGACATTGGGTTTGTAACATCAAAAAATAAAGCATTTTCTATGGTAACTTCATGATATACCGGCAAATCTGATAATAATAATGGTAAACCCGAAGCCATGGCTTCTATTACGGAAATACCAAATCCTTCATGCGTAGAAGATGAAATATATAGATCGTATTGAGGTAAAATTTCGTGAATATTATTCGCTCCTCCTTTTAAAACAATAGGTAAGTTTTTTTTATTAATTTCGATCTGAAGGATTTTCAATTCTTTGTCACTTCCTTCGCCATAAATATCCAGGGAAATTGGGCATTCTTTTAAATTTTTAAATGCCTGTACCAGGTAGCTATAATTTTTGGGCTTCTTAATATTTCCAACTGCTATCAATTTAATATTTCCTCTAGATGTTAATTCTTTATTTCTTTTAATAAAAAATTCATCTGAAACATAATTATGTAATACAAATGAATGATGCATTTGTCGAATAGCCTTTTCATAATCTTCCAACACTTTTTTTGAAACTGCTATCACAGAATGATTTTCTTTTATAGTTTTCTTCTCTAAAATGGTAAAGATTTTATTGTTATTAAAGACATTTTTACTCATTTCACTATGTAAAGAATAAATTAATGGAATATCAGTGGGGCAAGACATCCGGGCGATTAAACTGCTGTAAAATAAATGTGAATGAATTAAGGACGGCCTATGTTTTTTTATTATCTCTTTTAATTTCCAGACGCACGCTAAAAAAGACAATTTATTGTTGAATCCTAATGTGTATTTTTTTTTGCAAATAATGTCTTCAGCAGGAAAATGATTATCTGATTTAAGTGTCACTAATATAACTTCATACTTCTTGTTTAACTCAGGTAATATTCCTACTAGTAATACTTCGGCACCCCCTTTCGTAAGATTGTCTATAACAATAAGTAAAGATTTTTTGGCATTCATTTTATTGTTCCAATTGATTTCAACATTTCATGGATTGATATAAAGGGATGAGATAGTAAACAAATTAATAACAGGATTCTTATTTTATGGTCATAGAAGTTTTAAGTAAATATTATCTGGCCGTATTTTTTACGGCCAATACAAAGCACCTGCCCACTTCTTTTGTATATAGCCAATTAAATTTGAAACTTCTGATTAGGTTAAAAAGTGTTTTAAAAGTCGGTGAATTTTTTGACATGGTATATGCAAAAAATCGCTCTTGTTTCCTTCTTGCCATTTTTATTTCTTTGGGAAACCTGGTTTCGTATTTTCTAAAGAAATATTCATTTCCTTCTCTCACATATTTAATATTAGAACTAATATTTGATGTATGTGAACGATAAAAAGTTAAAGGCGTGTGTACATAACCAATAGAATATTTTTCTGCAATTTTATACCAAATATCTCTGTCTTCCACTTTTGCATTTTCATCAAAGTAATTCAATTCCTTAATTACATCATGCCTGTAAAGGATGCCTTGTGGGTTAATAGGAGGTGCCTCTAAAAGTTCTTTCAAAATCCAACCGGATATAGAAGGTTTTTTGTAATAGAGTTTTATTTCTTTTGTATCATCGAAGTAGTTGTAACCGTTACCATAAACCATTCCATACTCAGGGTTGCTTTCAAAATAATTTACTTTTTCTTCCAGGTTATACATGTCCCAAAAATCATCACAGGCTATGGTGGCTATGTATTTTCCTTTTGCATATGATCTAATTGCAAAATTTAATCCCGCGGCAATTCCTAAATTCTTATAAGTTTTATGTAAAAAAAAATTGGCTTGAGACGATTCAAGAATTGCTTTGCCTTTTTCAAAACTTCTATCATCGGAGTGGTTATCAATGAAAACTATTTCAAAATTTGAATACGTCTGTCCGATCACAGACCTAAGCGCTCTTTCAACAAACTTTTCATGTTGATAACTCAAGCAGATTACACTTACCAAAGGATGGTTATTACAAGTCATTTATTATTTCAATTCTTAAAATTCGTTTGAAATACTAACGTTTTTTTTAAAAATACATTGCGTGTGCTTACTTGCTAAGTGATCTGCTTTCTCATTAGTACCCACATTAAAATCCAATAAAGCAAATAATTGATACAAAAAGAATAGGTGGCTCCAATTATTCCATAATGGTCCATAAAATAATATGCCAATACTACATAGCTAGCTGCAAATAATATTTCCGTTGCAATAAAAGTCTTAGTTAAGGCTTTTGCAATCATTAGATAGGATAGTAACCAACTTCCAATTTTAAAAAAATCGCCCAATAACTGATAGGTAAATAGCGGTTTCATCGGTAAAAATTCCGGTGTAAATAAGAGGTGAATAATTACATCTTTAAACAACCAAATTAAAAAAGCGATCGCTGCCACTACCGGCAAAATTATTTTGTAACCACTTAATATTTCATGCCTTAATTCAACCTTACTCTTTAATTCCGATAAACGAGGCATATAATAAACGCCTAATACAGATGTTATAAACGCTAAATAATAATCAGAGATTTTTGTAACAGCCTGCCAATAGCCAGCATCCGCTACTGAAAATTGAAGTATAATTCTATCTCTTACTAAAATTTGCATTGTAGGAACTACAAAACCACTCACAATTGCCATAAGCGAAAACCCTGAGAGCATTTTTACCACTGGTTTATCCCAGGATTTAAAATCAGGCTTCCATTTTATTCCAAGTTTATTAAAAAAATAAATGTTGATAAAAAAAATAATTATAGCCGTTGCTGTACTTGCAATCAAGACACCTTCAATACCCCAGCTGTAAGCGAAAAGAACTGTTAGAGCAACTCCGGTGAGTGAAGAGGTTATATTTAATATAGTAAACCTTTTGATTTCTTTCAGCCCGTTTAATATGGCTAAAAACATTACATTAAATGAAATAAACATTGTAAAAAGCCCAAATAAAAAATAAACCAACCAAAAATCTTTTGTTTTGAAGGCGGCCTCTGATAAAAATCCGCAGGTGCTCATAACAAATAAAGAAATGATTAATGAACTAAAAAATACAATTAGAAAGGCGGTATTAATTATACGGCTGCTTTGTTCAGGATCATTTTTATGCTCGGCCAGATATTTAATTACCCCCGTAGAAATGGCAGCAGTCGCTAGCATTGTTAAAATAGAAGTGGTGTTTTGAAACTGGCCCACAAAAGCAATTCCTTTCGGCCCTATTTTTACAGCCACAACCTTTACAACAATAAACCCACTGATAAAAGTAATAGCGGTAGATATGGATGTATAAAAACTGGTTTTGAGCAAGTTCACTTATAAGAGTTTATAACTTTACAAACCATTTCGACATCTTCCGGTTTCATTACAGGGCTAATGGGTAATGAAATAATTTGCGAATGGATTTTTTCAGAAATGGGATAGCTGTCGTTATTCCAATTTGAATAGGCCCTTTGTTTATGAGGCGGAATGGGGTAATGAATTACGGTCTGAATTCCATTTTCTGTTAAATACTTTTGGAATTTTTCTCTTTCTTCTACTCGCACGGCAAAAACGTGCCACACATTAGAATGTAAATCTTCAATATTTGTTTGTTTACTATAGGGTAGTATTACAAGATCATTTTTAATATTGTTTATATAATATTGCGCAATTATTCGCCTTCTTTCATTATCACTGTTGAGGTATTTTAATTTGATAGTTAAAAATGCTGCCTGTATTTCATCCAGCCGGCTGTTTATTCCTTTGTAAATGTTTTGGTATTTTTTATGAGATCCATAATTGCGCAAAGCAGTTATGGTTTGAGCAAGTTTATCATCATTGGTGGTAACTGCTCCTCCATCGCCGAGTGCACCAAGATTTTTTCCGGGATAAAAACTAAAACCTGATGCATCTGCAATATTGCCACACATTATATGATTGGATTTTGCCCCATGCGATTGAGCGCAATCTTCAATTACCTTGAGATTATACTTTCTTGCAATATTATTAATGGCTTCCATATTGCAAAGCCTTCCATATAAATGCACCGGTAAAATCACTTTGCTTTTTAAAGTGATTTTTTCTTCAATTAAATTTTCATCTAACAAAAAAGTATGAATGTTTGGCTCTACTAAAACCGGAACAAGGTCTGCTTTTGATATGGCGAGTATGGTTGCAATGTATGTATTAGAGGGAACGAGCACCTCGTCACCTTTATTAATAACTCCTAATTCTTTATATCCTTCAAAAATTAAAATCAGAGCATCCAATCCATTGGCAACGCCAATACAATTTTTAACGCCGCAGAACTCAGCAAATTCTTTCTCAAATTTTTTTACATTTTCTCCTAAGATAAACCAACCGGATTCTAATAGGTTTTCAAAAGCTTTTGTAAACTCTTCTTTGTATTGAAGATTAATAGTTTTTAGGTCTAAAAAATTTATCATAACCTTCTATTTATTATTCATCTGCTCCCATTTATCAAATCCAATATCTTCCCACGGCATATTCCTAACGAAATTGTAAGGCCATGGATAATGTGATTTTCCTGTTTCCCTTGATATCATTTCCCGTACATCTTTAATAGGTTTAGCCGGATTACCAATGACTAGTTGGTAATCTGCAACATCCTTACCTACTACTGACTGGGCGCCAACCAAAACATGCTTTCCCAGTTTTACAGCCGGGAGTAAAACGGCGGCTACTGCTATTTGTGTATAATCATCAACGCTTGGTCCCGTGCAAATATTTGATGGAGGATGGGGGTCATTTGTAAAAACAGTGTAGGGATAAATAAATACGAAATTTCCAATTTTTGACTGTTGTCCGATATGAACATTACTATGAAGCCAACAATAATCACCCAATTCAGAAAATCCCTGCAGATCACTAAGAGTTCCAATCCGGCATTGATTTCCAATTTTCATATTTTCTCTAATGGTGACACGGTGTCCTGTGCTGAAATTTTTTCCGATTGTGCTTCCACAATAGATTATAGTATGACTTCTGATTAATGAGTCGCTGCCAATTATAGTTTTTGGGTTTGTATAATTATCATCATAATAGTAATCATTTGTTGGTTCGCCGATAATACAATCATTAGTAATAATTGTATTATCACCAATAAAAACGTTATCAAGGATTGAAGTATTATCTCCAATTTTTACATTCTTTCCCAAAGTTGCCGTGGGTGATATGTGTACGTTACGGTTATTAAATTTCATTTCACGATATTTTTTTAAATTCTTCGTAGTCTCTTATATAGTCACTTACTTCATAAGCCATATTTGCAATACACATTTGCACTGCATTATGCGTGTACTGCATTGTTCGCCAGCAAAATTTGGGAATATAAATTCCCTGGTTGGCCGTTTCCAATATAAAACGCTCTTCTGCCTGTCCCGGCATTTCAGTAGTTACAATAATTTTACCTGAAACCGCCACCAGTATTTGTTCTAAACGCAGATGAGCGTGTCCGCCCCTCATAATATTTTCGGGCGTAAAATAGGTCCAATATATCCGCTTTACTTCAAAGGGTAAATTATCCTTCTCTGCTACAGAAATATAACCTTCGATGGTTGAACCAATTTTGGGAAAATCGATAAGTTTGGGGTTTGTGTATATCATATTAACAGGTAAATTTCAATTCATTAATGAATTTGATTTGGGCATACAATTCAGCTATGATAATTTCAAAATTGAATTGTATTAAATTTCAAGCAAATATAATTTTAAGCTTCGGCATTTTAGATAGAATTCATTATTCCCAAAACAAAAAAAGTTTCATCAGGGCTACCCAATATCGCTTATTTAAAATCATTGGAGAAGCGTTGAATATATTTTTAATAGCCATTCCCTTAGTTCTTTTAAAACCAGATAGCCAATCCAATTTATTAAGGTATATTTTTCTTTTTACCTTTTTATATAAATGATTTGTTTTATAATTTTCAATTACTTTAAGGTGGGAATCCAAAATTTTGTTGATCCGGTCAACTTTATTCATATTATAATCAATTCTATAATAGGACAGGTATTCATCCAGGAATCCAAGTGGATAAAGGGCGGCAATTTTTAAGTTCATGTAATAATCTTCAGCTGCAATAGATTCGTCAAAGTGCCCCACTTCTTTAAATACAGTAGCATTAAAAATATAATTAACCGGCGGATGAATTTTAAAGGTGAAAATTTCTTCAAATAACCAACCTCCCTTCAGATGGCTATTGCTACGTTTAACGGAATTTGATTGGTTATCTACATAATATGTTTTACCGAATGACATAGGAAAAACAGGATTCTTCTCCATAAAATCAACTTGTTTATCAAGTTTATCCAATGCCCAAAAGTCATCAGAGGCGCAAAAAGAAATATATTTTCCTTTTGAAAACTCCTTTATTCCTCTATTTAAAGTTGCTGATATACCCCGGTTTTCCTGCTGAATTAATATAAAATCATATTTCTTTTGTAAGTTTTTTAATACCTCAAAGCTTCCGTCTTTTGATCCGTCATCTATAACAGTTAACTCAAAATTTCTATAAGTTTGATTTATAATACTTTCAATACATTCGGTAATATACCTTTCGTGATTATAACAAGGTACTACCACAGATACTAGTGGGCAATTATCTTTTGTCGAATTCATTGAAAAGAAAGATTTATTTTAATTCGGAGTATTATTATATTTATCGGTGGTTTTTTCGATAATACCACGATACCAACTTGCCGTTTCTCGTGACATTTTTTCTACTGTGTATTCAGTAATAAATTTATCATAAGCGGTTTCAACCACTTCTTTACTGATTTCTGGCTCAGATAGTACAAAAATTATTTTTAGAGCAAGCGATTTTACGTCTTCTTTAGGTACTAAAAAGCCGGTCTTTTTATCTTCAATTATGCAGTTCCCGTTTACGGTATCAAAAGAAATAACCGGAATTTTTAAGGCAAATGATTCTATATAAACCAATCCAAAAGATTCAAACAAAGAAGGCAAAACCATTACCTGGCATTGTTTAGCATAATTTGCAGGATTAGCCAAACCTGCAAATTCAACGTGATCAAGTATACTAAGTTTTTTTGCTTCCTGGTATAACTTGTCTCTTAATGGACCGATGCCCAGAATGTACAATTTAATCTTAGGAAATTTAGCAATTACTTGCGGCATAGCCTTTAAAAGATATGTGTGTCCCTTTATCTCCGAAAGCCTGCCTACTATCATTATTTTTGGATGTCCGGGTAAAGAGATCTCGTTACCATCGGGGCTTTTGGGCTTAATTCCATGATTAATATATTTCATGTCGCACTTAACTAGGTTTAAATAGCTATAAAGCTGGGATAATGTTTTTGAAACAGCAACATTGTGATCTATTCTTTTGGTTATTAGTCTCGCAATGAAATAATAAAAATTATACTTTATTTTTTGGTTTCCTAGCCCAAATTGATGTAGATATTCTTCTTCATATCCGTGTTTTGTTGAAAATAGTACCACGCGGGGTAAATACAACTTTTTAATTAATACTGCAATAAAATCAGCTGTAAAGAGATGCGAATGAAGGAATGATATCTGATTGTTTTTTAAATACTTATATACGGTGTATGCTCTTGCAAATAAGGAGAGTTTTGAGCTCACAGGTAGTAAGGTTATTTTAATTCCTAATTCATTCATTTCCTTGCAATACTCTTTAAATTCCGGAATATTTTTTTGTGGACAGATAAAAATAACTTCACAATTGATATCGTGCTTTTTAAGCTCTGGCAACAGCTGAAGCAAATGCTTTTCTGCTCCAAATGGGCCGGAAGTATATATTAAATGAAGAATTTTCAACATGAACGATTTTAAAATTTTAATTATAATTATAATGGTGTTCCCACATTCCCAAGGTTTAATTTTTTTGAAAATATTTACTGCAAAACACCGCTAATGCCGCAACCGTCCAAAACCATGGATACCAAAAATTTTCAATGAAGTTGTAATGCATGATTCCCGACAAAAGAGATACCATTAAAAAAAAACCAAATTTAGATTTAATTTGAAGGGTATTCCAAAGTATGTAAAAAAGAAATGTAGAAAAAAGAAAAATACCTAAATATCCAAGTTCAAAGGTTAATGAGTAGTATAATGATAAGATAGTGTTTGTTTCATCGAAGCCTAATAAAGTATAGCCTGAAGGGCCTGTTCCAATTAATTTATGGAGGAAATCAAGACTGAAAAACCTTTCATAAAAAAAATTGATTCTTCCTTGCCTGTCATCGAAAGAGGTGGAATCCAACTTGTCAGTGATGCTTAACAATATAAGTGTATAAAAAGAAAAGAAGTAATTGAATAATACAATCACCACAGCTAATATTCCTGTGCTCCATAAAAATTTAGCAGTGTTTCTTTTTACATAAGCAAAAAAACTTTTCAAATAAAATAAAAGTGCGATAAGAAATGCAACTGGAATAATTATGAAGGAGGCTGTGCTTACAGTGAAAATGATGCTAAAAACGATTGCCATAACCAATAAAGTTTTTACATATTTAGGCCATTTGCAAAACCCGGAAAAATATAAATAATAAATTGTAATCGGGCTAAGTAATTCTAACATAAATGCAAAATGACCAGATTCTGGAGCAAACCCTCTTGCGCGATAAAAAAGAGCAAGAACCGTAGCATTATAAAATGCCTCGGTTTCTGTTGGTCTGGGTATATAGTCATTTAGATTTATATTAAGAAGATTACTTGAAAGGAACTCTACATTTGCAAAAAGTGCACTTATAAGGGTAGTATAAGAAACAAGTTTCAATGTTTTTTTAAAGATGTCAAGCTTGTTTTTGGCGTTAAAGAATGCAAATTTAACGGCTACATAAAAAAGTAAAAAGGTTGATAAATATGCAACGGTGTGATTTAAAGATTTTGAATTACCCCAGCCATTTATCAAAAAGGAGAATATTACCAAAAACAGTATGAGTGAAATTATAATGATATCCAACCCAATAAATCCATTGGGCAATTTCAAAGATTGCATTATCTTAATTACCATACATACAAATAAGATAGCTGAAAAAATAAGGGGAAATGAAATAATGGGTGTAAAAGCAAAGGCAGATACAAATGGAATGGTTAGAATGTAAAGCGATAGAAAAAGACTTATCGCGTTATCTATATTTAATATGCTTTGTAGATATGAGGTAGGTTTATTATTTTGTATTTTATCCATAAACTATAGTAAAAATAAATCCTTGTTGAGGCATTAAAATCGGCGTAGCCATGCTGTTGTAATATTTTTTTTCTTTCTTCATTTATTTTTCCACTTGCAGTAATACTGTTGCTATGAATTCTAAATTTAGTGATATAAATATCAATATACTTCCCTTTGTTATGCGTATCAAAAAGTGTTCTTAATATATAGTCAAAATCTGAAGCATATTTATATTGTAAATTATATCCTCCAAGGGCGTTATTTTTTTTCCGCGAAATTAAAAAACATGGATGAGGTACAAATGTTCCATGAGTGGAAAGTAAAAGATGTTTAAATGTAACGGGAAATAACTTTACTTTCTTAAGCTGTTTTTCTTTCAATTTGACCAGGTTTCCATAATAATAATCCAATCTTTCCAGACTAATAATTTTAACTACTTCCTCAATAGTATTATTATTTGTAAGTACATCATCCGAATTCAGGATTAAAATATAATCACCTGTAGCAAGCTTTAAACCTTTATTAATGGCATCATACATTCCATTATCTTTTTCAACCAATCTCCTGGTAATTTTGGCGCTAAACCGATTTATTATTTCTAAAGTATTGTCCGTTGATTCTCCATCAATGATTATATATTCAATAAAAGGATAGGTTTGGTTAATAACGCTCTGTATCGTTTCAGCTAAAAATAACCCGCTGTTTTTACTTACGGTTATAATACTAATTTTTATAGGATCAGGAGTATTCATATCCTGCTTGAGATCGCCTGTTTTAAAATGGAATACCAAATTTTCTTCATCGTTTTTTTTGCAATAAAATTTTTGTATCTGGTCCCATCCGATCCATAATATCCTTCATAAAAAGGTAATGCGGGAAGCATGCTCCATAATTGGTTTTGCGACATAGCATAATGAACAGATTTTGCAAGCACATGTTCAAAATAAATTCCCTGATGTTCGTCAATGCTTTCCATGTTTTTCATTAAATAATTATGATAAAAATCTTTTTTAAAAAAAAAGAATCTACTATCAGCAAAAGTTAAGTTTCTCTTTAATATGGTGGTTACCATGTTATCACAAAATGGAGAAGAAAGCATTTTTTCTATAATCTCAGCGGCATTGGTAACATAATTTTTACCTGTGGATTTACAAACAATGCTGTATTTCTTTAATAGTTCAGAATTGTTAAAGACAAACTTTATTATCTCGGCTTCTCCGTGTCCTTTTCCTAAATAGCTTTCTGAGGTAGAAAATTTTAAATATTCAAAATTTTGTGGAGATTGAGTTTTTACTAATGAATAAATTTTTTCAGAATGATAATTACTGTTTTCACAGAAAATAATGGGAAATTTTAGATTAATCCATTTTTTAATCGATATATAATATTCATTCTCTCTTTGTGCGGTATCCGTCATTTTCAAATAGGGTGTATCTGATACTTTAATGGTTCCCGTTAATAAAATGACTACTGATTCCATTTTCCCTTAATATTAATCAAAGCTTTGACGTCTGATGTTTAAAAAAAAGTTGAAAGAAATAAATATTATTAAGGAAATAAAAACAGAAATTAAAGAAAAAATTACAGCCATTTTTAATTTACCTGGTTTAATTTTTTTCATTGGATAATTGGCAGCATCAATTATCTGCAGCAAAGGAATACTTTGTAAATACTGAAAGCGGGCTACCTCAAGGTTTTTAAACATTTCGCCATATGCAGCTGCGTATACCTGCGAATTACTCTGCTGTTTTAATAAAGGTACTTCTGCATTAGCAAGAGGTGTATTTAAATTAGCATCTTGTATAGCAGCTTTATTGGCTATGGAAGCATCTAATTTCTGTTTCATATCAGGCACCCTTTTTTCAAGAATTTGTAAAGTTTCACCGGCTTTTTTTGATCTTATCTGGGTGTAAAATGTGTTGGTTTCTTCAATTAATTTGTCAGTAAATACCTTTGAAAAGTTTTCATTGTGACTGGTGACCAAGAGCTCATAAATATTTAGTCTTTTATCAGGTCTTCTGGCAATAATATAGCGCTGACTAAAAACCAGGTATGTATTGTAAAGCAAACTATCTTTCGAATAGGAAAAGGAATCTCTTGATTCACCGGGATAAAAATGGATAGAAGTTATATTTTTTGATTCGGGAGTATTTTCTCTTTCGTTTTGAAGGTAGAATTCAATTAATGTCATTGGTTTATTATTAAAAGTATCCACTGAAAGCAATGTACCCTCAATCATTCTCCGGCTTCCGATGATATCTAAAATATTGTCGCCGGCAAAAACATTTTGAGAACCGCCAAGCGATATTCCAAATTGAGCGGCAAGTCCAAGAGCAGCAGATCCTCCACCTTCAGTCCCTCCTTCATCCAATGCAAACGAAAGATAACTTTGGTACTCCGTTCTTTGTTGCATTGCATAAAAAAAACCAATAATAGCACCAATAAAGCCAACCAACACAAAAAGCCACCAGTTCTTTAATACTTTTCTGATAATTTTATTAACAATAATATTTTCTGAAAGAGTAACCGAATTAGTAGCTGTAACTTTTTCCTCAGAACTCATAGTGGTTATGTTTTATATTGACGTTACAATTTAAGCACATTTGCAATTATTCCAAGAGATGAAACCAGTAATGCCAACTCGCCAACACTTAATCGGGCCCTATTACTTTTTTCTTTTTGAGGTACAAAGATCTCAGAACGTGGAGTGACTTTTGGATAGGTTTTAAACCATAAAAAATGTTTTACTGAGGCTGCCTTGCCATCCGGGTAAACTACAAGCGCGCCCGATTTTCTCGCATAACTTGTAAAATTACCAGCTTGTTGTACGTAGTATTTAAGGTTTTTATTCGGTGAGTAGGTAATGATGGTAGGGAAATAAACTTCTCCTGATACTTTTACCAAATTCGAACTTCTTTCAACAGATAATACATCTCCATCTTCCAATGCTAAGTTATCAGCACTTTTAGGGTTCGCCAAAGCATGCTGGAGATCAACACTTATTAAATCATAAGTCTTATAAACTTCATCTCTTAACCGGGGATTTTGAGCAAGGCTATCAGAATTAATATTCAATATTCTTTGGAACAGTGCTTCCTTTTCCTGCCGGGTCAAATTTGATTTGATCTTTCTGCGGATAGTTATTGAATTACTATCTGCAGAAGCGGTGAAACCACCTGTCCGATTAAAAAGATCACTTATTTTATCTCCACTCTTTTCTAATGCATATTTTCCCGGGCTCTTTACGGCTCCTAAAATAAGCACAGTTCGCTGGGCATTATATCCAGGGAGTTTTTTTACTATTACTATATCATATGGTTGCAATAAAACATCCTCATAATTTTTTGATGTGAGATCAAGATTAAAAACTTCGCTTTCATTGTGATTGGCCAAACCTACATTCGCGTTTTTGATCCTTCTGGAGATTTCAATATTGGAAGAATCACCCGATTCAGAAATGCCTCCAACTGAAAGGAGTAAATCGCGTAAAGAAAAATTTTCCCTCCATGGAATTTTCCCGCTGTTTCTTACATTTCCTTCAATAGTAACATATCTGCTGTCCTGAAACTCAAATAAGGAATGCACCTCCACCGAATCGTCTTTAACGAGAAAAACATTTTTATTAAGTTGCCTCAAAGAATCAAGATCAACAGAAAGCGTAGTGGGCATGTTATTTTTCATTGATCTGAAGATGGAAATTCTCCTGGTATATGCATCTCTTGTTAATCCCCCGGCTTTTTGAATTAGTGAATCCAAGGTAAGTTGCGGTGATAATTGATAAGGACCAGGCCTTAAAACGGATCCTGAAATAAAGATACGGTTCCCAAATTCATCCTGTAATTTTCTTACTAAATACTGATCGCTTCCATTTGTTTTAAACTTATCATATTGGTTCGCATCAAGATCTATTATTTTCTTTTCGGTATTTGTAATTCTGATAACTGTAACAGCTCCTCTATAAGCGTTATCAGTAAAGCCGCCACTGTATTTTAGAAGATCACTAAAGGTTTCGCTATTCAGCATTTCAAACTTTCCCTCTCTTTTTACATTTCCTGATAAAGTAACCCTGTTTTTATAATAAGGGATTCTTATCACATCCCCTTCCTGTAGAAGAATATTATCTTTCTGGTTTCCATCCACCAAAAAGTCATAAAGATCTACAGTTGTCTTTAAATTGTTGCCGCGAATAACCTGAATGTCGCGGTAACTTCCCATTGCAGTGGGGCCGCCACACAAATAAAGAATATTGTAAAGAGTGGTTAAGGAAGATACTGTGAAAGTTCCCGGTTTTTTTGCCTCTCCAATAACAGTTACACGTATACTTCTGATTTTACCAAGCGTTACCTGCACTTTTGTTTTACCAGTACTAATTGCCTTGTAAATTGTTGAAGCCAGTTTATTTTTTATTTTTTCAGTTGCTTCCTCAATGCTCAAACCGCTTATATAAAGAGGGCCAACATTGGGTATATAAATTTCTCCTGATTCATTGATGGTGACATTATATTTCTTTTCACTATAGCCATAAACTGAAATAATGAGTGCGTCATCGGGGCCTAAAACATAGCCAGCAGGTGCGGGAATCCTCAAATTAGGTTCGAAAACCAAACTATTTGAAGTAAAAAGTTCTGATCCAAAAATAGATTGATCATTTTGAAAGTTTTGTTGATTTTTATTCAATCCTGTTGTATCATAAGGATGAGGTACAGTGGAGGTTTTTCCCAGATCAATATCACTTGAATTATTTAAATTTTTGCTCTGCGTTGAACCAAGTCTTTCACGAAGTTTGGCTACCTCTGTTTCCGGTAATCCTCTTTCAGCAACCATTTTATATATCTGAGATTCAGTAATGCCAGATTCTTTCGCTTTATTGTAAAAGTCAAGAAGCTGGCTGTCACTGTAATCATCAATATTGGTATGACTTAAATTCTGAGTTTCAAATAAACTATTTTGAGCGTGCAGTTGGTTTGAACAAAAAAGTATTACGAACAAAACAAATAGTACCCTTTTGACTATTTTCATTATTTCTTCATTTAAAAAATTCCTTTGGTAATAAAAATCAGAGGCGCTAAAGTTGCCTCCGAAGGTAATAATATTTTTGATTTAGTTTGTTTTTAAAATGTAAGCAAAATCCTTTACCACAAGTGTTTTCACTGAAATTAAAAAACGCAACCTTATCAATTTCTTTAATTTAAAAATCTCTTTTATTTGTTGGTTTACTGCCTTATTAAATTTTATTTTTTAAAATTTCTTATATCATGCACCAATTGAATTGCCCGCCTTGTTTCCATCAATGGAAATCCTTTTCCGGCTAAAATATTTTCGTAGGATTTAGTATGAAGTTCGGTGAAGCCGTCACTAAATTCAAAAGATTCTCCATCAATGTTTAATGCTCTGTAGGTTCGTTTTCCAGAAGTTTTAACGTCGTCAGGTAAAGTGTTTACATCAATACTCAAGCGCCATTTTACAGAAGCATTTTCCAATTCCAATATTCCTGAAGCGGTGCTTCTGGAATGTTCTGTAACTCTGTTTTCTTTTACCTCGCCAAAGATCCACATCAACATGTCAAAAAAATGAACACCGATATTGGTCGCAATTCCTCCGCTTTTTTCCATGTCGCCTTTCCAACTGGCGTAGTACCAATGGCCGCGGCTGGTAATGTAATCCAGTTCTACTTCGTGCTTTTTCCCTTTTTCTTCAGATTCAACTTTTTCTTTTAAAGCAATAATTGAAGGATGCAAACGCAATTGCAAAATGGTAAAAATTTTATTACCGGTTTCTTTTTCAATCTCTGCCAGTGCATCAATATTCCACGGGTTTAAAACCACAGGTTTTTCACATATAACGTCGGCGCCTACACGCAAACCGAATCGTATGTGTGCATCATGCAAATAATTGGGACTGCATACACTTACAAAATCAGTCTTTATTCCTTTTCGTTTTTGTTTTTCTATATGCCTGTCGAAGCGTTCAAACTCTGTAAAAAAATCTGTTTCCGGAAAATAACTATCTAATATCCCCACAGAATCATTTTTATCTAAAGCAGCAAGCAGATTATTACCAGTATCTTTTATTGCTTTCATGTGCCTTGGTGCTATATAACCACCAGCCCCTATCAATGCAAAATTTTTCATTATATCATTTTTTGTTTTGGTAATTATTTACATACATCCGGTAAACAAACTTTTTTTACAATTTTCATCTCTGCTTTTATTGAAGCTCATTTTATTCTTTTAACAACGTTTTTTTCTAATAAATATTCCTGTTTGCTTTCCGGGCAAAGTGCAATATTTTCAGAATTAAAAATCAGTTTTTGTCCATATTCACTCATCCAACCTTTTTGCCTTCCGGGATTTCCAACGATTAATGCATAAGGAGGAACGTCTTTTGTAACCACGGCTCCTGCTCCAATAAACGCAAATTCACCAATCGTATGTCCACAAACAATGGTAGCATTGGCACCAATACTTGCGCCTTTTTTGATTAAAGTTTTTTTAAATTCTTCTTTTCTGCTGATGGCACTTCTGGGGTTGATTACATTGGTAAGAACCATGCTCGGCCCCAGAAAAACATCATCCTCACAAATAACGCCTTCGTAAATGCTTACATTGTTTTGAACCCTAACATTATTTCCTAAAACCACTTTTGGAGAAACTACTACATTTTGCCCAAGGTTGCAATTATTACCTATAACCGCCCCGGCCATCACATGGCTAAAATGCCAGATTTTAGTGCCTTCACCAATCACGCAATTTTCATCAATTATAGAAGAAGAGTGAACAAAATAATCCATGAATTTTATTTTTCAATATTCTTTAAATATTCACCATAACCACTTTTTTCAAATTTTTTGGCAAGGGATAGAAGCTGTTCTTTACCAATAAAGTGCATCCTGTAGGCAATTTCTTCCAGGCAGCCAATCTTAAAACTCTGTCGTTTTTCGATCACTCTTACAAATTCAGAGGCATCATGCAACGATTCAAAAGTGCCGGTATCAAGCCAGGCAAATCCACGGTTTAGAACGGCAACCTTCAATTTTTTATTTTCAAGATATTTCCTGTTTACATCTGTAATTTCATATTCTCCGCGGGGAGAAGGTGCAATATTTTTTGCAATTTCAACAACAGAATTATCATAAAAATACAAACCCGGAACTGCATAATTTGATTTAGGTTTTGCCGGTTTTTCTTCAATGCTTATTGCTATATTATTTTTATCAAACTCAACCACACCATATCTTTCAGGATCACTTACGGGATAAGCAAAAATAATTGCTCCATCAGGATCCGCTGATGCTTGCAACAATTTAGAAAATCCGCTGCCATAAAAAATATTATCACCCAAAACCAAAGCCACCGATTCTTTTCCAATAAATTTTTCTCCTATCACAAAGGCCTGCGCAAGTCCATTTGGTTTTTCCTGCACTTCATATTCAAGATGGCAACCCCACTGTTTTCCATCACCCAATAATCGCTGAAACTGATGTTGATCTTCAGGAGTGGTAATGATAAGAACTTCTTTTATCCCCGCCAACATTAAAGTGGATAAAGGATAATATATCATTGGCTTATCATAAATCGGCATTAATTGTTTGCTGATTCCCATCGTAATGGGATACAATCTTGTACCAGAGCCGCCGGCTAATATTATTCCCTTCATTGCTTATCTTTTTTCGTACTGCTGTTCATAATAATTCTGATAATTTCCACTCGTAACCTCTTTCAGCCATTTTTCATTATTCAAATACCAATCAATTGTTTTTGACAATCCTTCTTCAAATTGTAAAGACGGTTGCCAGCCTAATTCCCTTTTTAATTTTGTGGCATCTATTGCATATC
>JBBQWJ010000005.1:0-33419 GCA_038210685.1 Chitinophagales bacterium
AAATACTTCGGATAGCCTTGTAATCACTTTTTACCCGGAAGGTGGAAATATCATTACAGGAGCCAGTTCTGCAGTTGCCGTTCGCGCTACGGATTTAAACGGTAACCCGGTAGCTGTTAAAGGATTAGTAAGAGATAATTACGATGCGGTTATGGCCGGGTTTACCACTGATGAATATGGCCTTGCGAAATTTGATTTAGAATCTTCAGGGCATAGAAATTATCGCGCTGTTATTAACTGGAATGGCAAAGAGATAAATTACCCTTTGCCTGCTTTTAATTTTTATGGAGGACAGATATCTGTAACAAAGGCATCGCCTAATTATATGGAAAGAGTTTTATTGGGCGATTCTATTTATACCAAAGATGCACTGAGTTATCTTATCGCAATTTCAAAAGAAAATATGGTTTTTGCAAGCATTGGAAAAGGCTTGTACCAGGTAGCAGTTCCTGAAAAGAAATTGCCGAATGGCATTGTTACCTTCTATTTATTTGACGCAAGTTTTCATTTGCTAAGTGAAAGAAGTGTATATGTGGATGATAACAGTTTGCATGTTAAACTTGCAACTGATAAAGAAATATATGCACCACACGAAAAAGTAACCATGAATTTATCCATGACCGATGGTGATCAAAAGCCCGTTGCTTCACTGGTTGCCATCTCTGTTATTGATTCAAGATTTTCTGATCCGGCTAAACAATGTCCTGTAATTCCTGCAGATTATTCTGATAAAACGATTGATAATATTTTTCTTGCGGGTGATGAATGCTTTTCTGATAAAGAAAGAGACCTGGTGATGCTTTTGAGGAACAATAATTATGAAAGGCTCTCTAACTCCATAGAGAATCCGGCGATAGTTGACGATGATAGCCTGCTTTATTTAAAAGGAATAGTATTAGATGAAAATGATAAACCAGCTACCGATAAAATAGTAACCTTGATTTCTAAGTCTGCATTTCGCACTGATACAACCAATAGTGAAGGACGGTTCAGTTTTCCTTTAGATAATTATGCAGATAGCACCCAGTTTGGTTTTAAGGTAACAAATCTTAAGGGCCGTTCTGATGATAGTAAGGTTGTTCTTGATACTTTAGTTTATCCAAAAGTAAAAACACCTGCTTCATTGAAGGAGTTGGCAACTTTAGATAGCAGGAAAGTAAGAAAATACATGGATACTTATTATCTTTTACCTACCGAAGACAAACACATGCTGCCTCGTGTTTATCTGAAAGATCAAAAGAAACCTAATTATGATGTTTCCAAGCGGATAAGTGATAATTCTATTATACTGACTTCTGATCAGATAAATGAAAGAAACGGGGTAGCGAATGCAGTCTTAAACTCAGGAGGGCTTCACCTTTTAAATGGGTACCTGGTAGTTAATGGATTAACTGGAATGCAGGCCCCGGATAAAGGTTCCGAACCGATGATCTTAGTAAATGGGGCTCCCGTTATAGTTTCTTCTGACCTGCAGGAAACCAGCCCTGATCTAGCCTATCTAAAAACCTTTGATCCAAAGAGTATAGATTTTATAGAAATTCTTAAAGGCCCTGACGGTGCTCGTTATGGAATGAGGGGTGGAAATGGTGTAATACTAGTGAACACCTTAAACAACTTAAGAGATTTGAGTTCAAAGGAAAACAAAATAAAAACTTTTTATGCAAGTGGTATTTCAAAACCAGTATTGTTCCCGATAATTACTTACCAGGAAAACGATGAAAAGCCTTCAACATTTATTGATGACCGCCCGACCTTATTTTGGATCGGAAATTATTTTACCGATAAGCAAGACAACACAATCACTTTTTATACCAGTGGTATTCCAGCAATTTACCAGGTAAGGATCACAGGTATCACCAGCCACGGAGATATCATCAATAAAACAACCAAATTTAAAATCAAATAATATTACTTTCGGCGAGTTTGAGGTGGATGAATACACCGCTTTGGTTTTTTTAGAAAAAGAAATTATATCAAAAAAAGATGGTGCTTTCAAGCTACATCATTCAGCAAGTTGGCAACAAAGTAACTCCTCCTGACGCTGACAAATAACATTTTTTTAATCATCATAATGGCTGCTTTATATTTAAACGAGGCAGCCATTATGATGAAATTTGTATAAGAAGATTAATCATTAAAATGATAGAAAAGTGAGAACATCCCCTGGAATCTGAATTCTGAATTATACCCCAAAGGTTGCCTAATGCCAAGTGCAAGTATCCACGGCTTTTCAGTATTGGGCTGGAACTTAATGCCTTCTGCTATATCATAAATTTTTTCTGTAGCTGTCCTATGCCCGATCTCTGTTGAATTTCCTGCTTCTATCAACAATTGCCAATGCGGATCAAGATGGTATAACGCCGTTAAGCGGCTTTCAAGACCTGTTTGCAGATTTTCCTGTTCCAGCTGGTGCGTAGGAATATTGAAAGTGAAATAAGCGGTCCATTCCCATTTACGCCACATCACACCACCATTGAAAAAAGGATCAATAGAAAAAATATGGTTGCTGCCAATACCTTTAAGGTTACTTCCTGTGGGGAAACCAAAACTAACACCATAACCTACCAGCACTTTATGGGTTGCAAAAGCAAAGTTGGCAAATTTAAGCGCCAGTTCAACGTCCTCAAGATGGGAAAATGAGGAAATACCTTTGGGATTTAATACAGTATATGGCACATCCAGGTGAAGGCTAAAAGCCGGAACCGGCGAATATTCCATTTCAAGGTCAAAGCCATGAGAATTTAAAGAATTATTAATATGTGTATTGACATAATTAAAACGGATTTTAGTATCAGGACTAATGGATTCAGTAAATATCGGATGTGAAAATTCAAGGTGGTCTTCATGTGCTTGTTCTTTTTTTTGAGCGAACGAATTTGAAATACTGAAGGGTATAATAACAGAAAACTGGATCACTAATTTAATAAGTGAATATTTCATCGAATAACGATTTTTAATTAAACAATTTATTGCATGATCTGTTGCTATAACTACATGTCATAGCAGCACCAGCTGGTATAAACTACAGCCGTTATTTTTTCAAAATGTAAATAGAAATCAGCAAGCAATTTGAGGAGGGCGAAAGATATTGTTGTTTAGATCGAAGTGGTAGTGATCTTGATAAAAAGCGTGGGGTTTCTGAGAAACAATTACAGGGCAAGCTAATGAAAAATCATTCACCTGTTCGGTAAACTCAGAAAATTTAAAATCGCGTATTGAAAGATTTTGAGGATGTTTTTGATTGCCGCCAAAAACATCGTCCAGTTGCTTATGTAAATAACATTTACCGTTACAATGCATCAACGGCTTATCACGGTTTACACAAATATTTTTTACGATAAAATTATAGTTGAGATGATAAGTAATGACAGGTATAAGTGGCTGGAAGATAATTACCAGGTATAAGAGAAACAATAATAGATTACCGAACTTCCGTAACATCGATAGAGCCTGTTTTTTTGCAAAGGAAAACCATAATGGGTTAAAAACAATATTTTAATATGGCATATATTTATTTTAGTGTAACCATAAGTGTTATACATTTTGTTGAAAGGAAATAATTACATTAGCATTGATATTCTAAAAATCAAACTAATATGATTAAAAAAATTCTCTTGCCGGTAGCACTCTTTTTGTTAAGCGCGGCAAACTCTTTTTCCCAAAAGTTTATTTCGAGCCGAGACAAACATATTTCCTATGAAGGAAGAATTGCTTATACCCCTGACGCTGCCGAATTGATGTGGCCCGGAACTTCTGTGACTATCAATTTTAAAGGAACAGGTATCTCCGGGGAATTTAAAGATCAGGATACTTCCAATTATTATAATGTTATAATTGATCACGATAGTATTTATATCATTCAGTTCGACACTTTAAAAAAAATGGTAGCGCTTGCTTCTGGCCTTCCTTATGGCAAACATAATTTGCAACTATTTAAGCGTACAGAATGGGATAAGGGAAAGACGTGGTTTTATGGGTTTGAAACAAACGGGAAAACAAAATTGCTGAAGGCAACAAAACCTCCTGAAAGAAAGATTGAATTTTTTGGAAATTCAATTAGTTGCGGTTATGCCATAAACGATATGGTTCAAGATTCACACCTTGGATATTACGAAAATAATTATGATGCATACCCGGCTATTACGGCAAGGAATTTCAATGCGCAATATCATTGTACAGCCAAAAGCGGTATCGGGATTATGGTGAGTTGGTTTCCTTTAATAATGCCTGAAATGTATGACCGGCTTGATCCTACCGATTCTACCAGTAAATGGGATTTTTCAAAATACACTCCTGATGTAGTGGTAATTAATTTATTGCAAAATGATTCGTGGATTGTAACCATGCCGGATAATCCACAATTCAAAAACAGGTTTGGAACCAATGCTCCTGGTGAAAAACAGATAATAAAAGCGTATAAAAATTTTGTTCAAACGATAAGGTTAACCTATCCCAAAGCGCAAATCATTTGCATGTTGGGCAGTATGGATATTACAAAAAAAGGATCGCCGTGGCCGGGCTATGTAGAGAAAGCAGTTACGGAAATAAATGACCCGGAAATTTTTACTTTTATCGCTCCTTATAAAGAAACACCAGGTCATCCAAAAGTAAAGGAGCAAAAAGTCCTTGCTGACGAATTGATTCATTTTATGAATGAACACATAAAATGGTAAGCAAATATGAGTGATTATTGATTTCCAGTGAGCAAACAAAAAATTACAATTCCTGTTTTATATTATAACTGGAAGGCATAAACGAAGTTGACATTAAAATTGTCATGGGGCAATTTTAGCGTGGTCAGTAAACTTTTGTGCCTCTTCCTGGCTTGCGTATTCATCAATAGGATCGGGTAATATTTTTACCACAGAATTTTGTAATGAAATAGCAGAAGATGCAGAATAGAAACCAATGCCTTCCCCCGAAAAACTGTAGTCGATTAAAGAGAGCTTTACTTCTCCGTCCATAGAAAATTCAATATAATTACCATAGTGTACCAGTCTGAAGTAAAATGTATTTTCTTCATTCATTTTAAAAACTCCTACCTGCAGCTCATTAAAAATAAAATTCTGACGCACATTTTGGGGATTAAACCCCCAAGCCCTGATTTGTAGCAAACCGTTTTGAACATCAAAAGAAATAAAATATCCATTTCCATCTGCGTCAATATCGCTTACCAATCCTAATTTCCCCATTCCTTCTACAGTTAAAAGCCCTTCCCAGATAAAACTGCTGGAAGGCCTTTTGAAAGTAAATATTTCATACCCGCTTCTTGAAGAGCAGGTCCATTTGTCAACTTCAATGGCAGAGGAGGCTGTAGGGTTTGAAAGTAAATGTTTTACTTTTCCAAATTCAGGCTGAGGAATGGTTTTTGTAACTTGTAAGTCCCATCGATAATAGCTTTTTAATACCAGCCTGCCTGATTCATCGGTATCCAATTCTTTAGGTGGAGGAAGAACTCTTAGTGAATCTATTTTTCCAAAGGCATAGAAAAAGTTATACAACAATAAATGATCTCCATCTTTAACTACACGAGCTGCATAATTTCCACTAGGTAACAAAACATCTGCATGAAAAGAATGATATTCTCCCAAAAAATCAGAACAAAACCAATATCGGATTTTAACATCTTCCCTGATGGAGCCAATAATATAGAAGTGACCATTGAGCTGAAACAAGCACGGGCATTCAATATCATCATACACCATCGGGTAGAGCAGGGGAGGCATCAATTCTATAACATCGTTGGTGATTTTAACCAGGCCTACACATCCGCGACGCGAAACAGGACCGGTAATACTGCGGGCGCAAAGGAGCAAGTACACTTCACCGTCATAACTATACCTGTAAGGATCGCGAAAGCTTAACCATTTGCGGGGGTTATTATCTTCAGATTCATAGAAAATCCCTTTGGGTTCAATAGGGAAAATATTTTTTTTATTTTTTTTCCAATCAATAAGATTATCAGACTGCGCAAATCCAATTTTAGAAAGAACACCCCGATCTTTTCTTTGAAGGCCGGTATAATACATTTCAAATTTCCCTTTTACTTCTATAACATCCATCGTCCAAAGCATGTCATCGTCCCATTCACCTGGATCACCGACAAATAAAGCGTTTTTTACTCTTTTCCACGATATGCCATCTAAAGAAACTGCATGTGCGATGTAATCGTGGTTTGGAATGATGAGGTGAAATAAATGATAAACTCCATCGTGAATGATGACAGTGATGTCGCCGATTTCCCATTCACTAAATCCTGATCCTGAATACATAGTATATAAAGCGGTTTGATTAAAACTAAACAACCCTTGTCATTTCCAATATAATTTCATATTATTTTGGCGGGAAGTATTTCTTAAAAAAGCAATGAATATAAAGCAAAATTTTTATTGTAATACCACTTAAACAAATTATTAATTAACCAGATTGTTTTGATTTGGTTAATTTTACCAATATCAGATAATGTGAATAAAGAAACGATGAACGGATATTACATACAATTATTTAGCCCGCACGGGCTAATCAGGTTTAAAGATCCTGAAATAGGACGGGATAAGGATACAGGTGGCCAGGTGAAATACATACTCGAGTTACTTCAATATTTGTCAGAACAACCAAAGGTTCGGAAAGTAGATCTCTTCACAAGGAGAATCAGTGATAAAAGAGTATCTTCTTCTTACGAAAAAGAAATAGAAACCGTGAATGAAAAGGCCCGGATTGTGAGGGTTAGCTGCGGTGGAAATTCCTACCGTTCCAAAGAATCTTTGTGGGACTATCTTGATGAATTTACAGATAAGACCATCAGGTTTATTGAAATAGAAGATGATTTCCCTGACGTGGCACATGGCCATTATGCAGATGGAAATTATCTTGCTGGCCAGATAAGTGAAGTGTTTGGGATTCCTTTTATTGCAACAGGGCATTCATTGGGGCGTAACAAGAAAAATATTTTGTTGGAGGAAGGAATGACGCCTGAAAGGATCAACGAAAAATTCAATATGGATCGCCGGATTGCTGTAGAAGAAGATACTATCAAAAATGCTGATGTAATTATTGTAAGCACGCAGCACGAAATAGAAACGCAATATAGTTTGTATAATATTGAGAAGAACGGGAAGTTTGTGGTAATTCCTCCGGGCGTTAACAATGATCTGTTTTACCCGTTTTATCGTTTTGATATGCCTGGCTTTCAAATGAGTATTCCGCAGGAGCAGGCGCTGTACCGTGTAAATTCCGATATTGAGCGTTTTCTTTTTAATCCGCAAAAACCTCTAATTCTTTCTATCGGTCGTGCGGACAAGCGAAAAAATTTTGAAAGAATTATTCAATCCTACGGGCAGGATCCGGAATTGCAGGTAATGGCAAACCTGGCCATCTTTGCCGGTGTAAGGAAAGATATCACGGAAATGCCTGCTGATGAGCAGGATATTCTTACCAACCTGTTATTGTTGCTCGATAAATACGATCTATATGGTAAAATGGCCATCCCGAAGAAAAATGATCCAAAACTGGAAGTGCCGGAAATTTACCGGGTGGCGGCGCGCACAAAAGGTGTATTTGTGAATGCAACCCCAGGAGAAAATTTTGGTTTAACCATAGTTGAAGCGGCCGCTTGCGGGCTACCTGTTGTGGCTTCACCTACAGGAGGACCGAAAGAAATACTGGAACATTGCAAGAACGGATTGCTTGTGGACGTGGAAGATCCTGCTGCAATAGCAGACGCACTTAAAAAAATTATTTCAGACCAGGTTGTATGGGAAAAATACTCTGCTAACGGGATCATCGCAACTAATAAACTGTATTCATGGACGGCGCACGCAAATAAATATGTGGAGATCGTTGATGAGCTTTTCAAACCTAAAGAAGCTACTGAAGCCATTTATACTCATAAAACAGCTTATGGAAAAAAGTTGGTAAAGGCAGAACTGTTTATCATTTCTGACCTTGATGGAACACTTATAGATGAGGAGAAAACCGATGGTTTACCTGAGTTGAAAAAATGGATAAATGATCACAAAGACAAAGTAGTTTTTGGTGTTGCCAGTGGCAGGAACAGGCAAATAACCCAGGAAGCCTTTGGCAAATATGATCTTCCTGACCCGGATATACTTATATGTTCTGCCGGATCGGAAATTTATTATACTGATAAATTTATACAGGATAATGGCTTTGAAAGCCATATCGATTATCACTGGAAAAGAAATGAACTTGAAAATGCTTTGGCAAAATTTCCTGGAATTCATTTGCAGGAAAAGGCCGCCCAATGGCGTTTTAAATTAAGTTACTATGTAGATAAAAAGTTTAATGAAGATGACATGGCCAATCTATATAAGTTTTTAGATGATCATAAACTGCGGGCCAAAGTATTATTGACAGAAAATTTGTACCTGGACTTTTTGCCTTTCCGGGCCAGCAAAGGAAGTGCTGTGCGCTACCTGAGTTACAAATGGAAATTGCCTCTTCAGCATTTTATTACAGCAGGTAATAGCGGCAATGATATTGACATGTTGAAAGGAAAAGCCAGGGGAGTTGTTGTATCCAATTACAGTCCGGAACTTGAGCCTTTGAAGAAAAATAAACATATCTTTTTCAGTAAGGAACCTCTTTCCAGGGGAGTATTGGATGGTATTAAACACCATGTTTCTTCTATTGGTATATAAACGGCTCAACAGTAAACCAACAAATAATTACAATTTTTATTTTATTGAATATTAACTTTCAACTTACTTAAGAGGTAACTGAATTGTGAGTTAGGTGTTAATAAAAAGATGTTCTAAAAGTTTTGTGCATCCTGAAATATTACTAATTTTAAATTCAGGATTCCAACCTCTTATCGTAAAAAAACTGCTTCTTCAATACCCTTTTTTGTAATAAATAAATATTGTTTTTATGAAAGGGCTAACTGTAATTATCTTTTTAGCGCTGTTGCCCGCTATTTTTCTTTTGTCAAAATGCAACACCGAAAGTAAACCTGCGGGAACACCGGTTGACAGTACTTCTGCGGTAACTACGGTAACTAACGGAGGTTATGGTACTCCCGAAGAATGGGGGCATCATATTGTGGCGATTGCAGGCTGTGGAGATTGCCACACTCCTAAAAAGATGACGGCCACCGGTCCTGTAGAAGATATGGATCTTGCACTTTCGGGACACCCGGCTAATATGCCACCACCAAATGTTGACAGGAAAGATATGGAAAGTAAAGGATTGATTGTTACCAATGATCTTACTGCATGGGTTGGCGCATGGGGCATTTCATACGCTGCCAATATCACTTCTGATAGTACAACAGGTATCGGAAACTGGAGTGAAGAACAATTTATGGTTTGCCTTCGCAAAGGAAAATATATGGGGCTTGAAAAGGCAAGGAATTTACTTCCTCCAATGCCATTGCAGGTATTTAAGACGATGACTGATGATGAACTAAAAGCAGTTTTTGCCTATTTAAAATCTACCAAGCCAATTCATAATACGGTACCACAGCCAGTTCCGCCATTGCTGGTACGCCAATAGGTTTAAGAAAAAAGTAGTTTGTATTTAAGGTTTAGTTAAGGAAGTAGCTGGAAAGTCAGCTGCTTCTTTTTATTTATCAATCTTTCCTTATCATATTTAGCATGGACAATGTTTCTGTAATCATTTTTGCATTGTATTCCATTGCCAGTTCTTTATGATTTATTGAATCAATTATGGTTCCGACAAAACATAATCCAGCTGTAAAAAAATATAAAATTCCCATACCGATGTTCCCGACGATAAAGCGTTGCACGCCTGCAACGCCTACCAGGCCAAGTAAGCACAATATCAGGATCAATTGCGGGTCCTTTCTTTTTGAACGATAGATGATACAAAACTGCTCCAATTCATCAACACTAAAACCTTTAGTTCTTGAGTTGATAGTGATCAGTTCTTCAGGTGTGGTATTATAAAGGTATTTTAATATGGTAGGGCTTACTGAGTTATAATTGCTGTCCATAATGGTATTTTTTAAAATGTGAAAAAATATGAAGAGAAGAAAGTTTATAAATCCTGGCAAATATTACAACCACCGCAAAGAATCCTAATGGATGAGCACTAAATGAAGCTCTTAAATTGCCATGAAATAAATAACTGATTGAATGGCCTAATCCACAACCAGGGCAATATTTTATTCCGATAAACTTAAAAAAACAAAATGAATAATGAGTATCCGTACCGGGATCCATGAACGCCAATAAAATCAATGCTCCGACCCAGGCAATTAATTCAAGATATTTTCTGAAATTTTGCATTCCGAAAATTTGTATTAAAGGTATTTAATTGAGGTGAGAAAAAATTAGTATGGTAGCTTAATTTATCTGGATGAAATCCGGTTTTTTCACAAACTGGTTGTTATATTTAAAGATCACATTGGTGGACAAGTTGAATCTGAATCTTTCGTTATAGAAATTCTTTTGAGGAAAATAATAGCCTCTAAATTCAATGGTGCCAAAAATAAAACTTTCATTCCTCGTTCTGATACCACCACCCACAGAACTCAGAATTTTAGTTTTATACTGAATGGGAGAAAACGCACTCACATTGCTGAATACAAATGGAGCAAAACGAAACGCAACAAGCGACCATGGACTAAAAAATTCGGATTCTACTTTAACTGTAGAACGTAAATTGCCACCGACACGGTCGTTGTAGATATTTTCATTTCCGTATTCGGGCAAGCCGAACTGGCTGTTGGCAAATAAAGGTTGGTTAAAAACGGTATTAACTTGTTGAGCAAGATCGAAATTCAAAAAGAAGCGTTGTTTCCATTTTGATCCGAGTGATTTTAAATGATCAAAATAGAAAAAACTTCCTAAAAAGTTCAGGTCTTCAACAGAGGAATGATGTAAATATCCTTCGGCGGCAATCTTATAACTTAGGTAATTTTTCTTTTTATTAAAATGGTAACTTTCAAAATCAAACCCGATAAAAGGGCGGTTTACTTTTTGCCTTTGTGTAAAACCTGTAGTAATGCTTAACAATAAGCCTTCAGGAATATCTTCATTTCTTCCAAAACCATAAATATAATTTGTCTTATAAAAATTTTGACGATAGAAAGTAAGGGTAGCAAGCGCTGCATTTATTGTTGGATATTTCCAGTCGTATACTGATTCATATTTTTCGGGAACTTGCATAAACTTTTGATCCAGTAATCTTACACCTATTAGTTTTCTTAATTTTTTTGATTCCTCTTCTGTGGTAAAATCTTTGGCGTTAATATTATAGCCGGCCCACGCTTCTATATTAGAATATTGGTAACGTACATCTGAAAAATAAATAGAATCCATATTATATAAGTTCCTTGTTGCATGATAGGAAGCACTAAATTCATAGGTCCACGCCATATAACGGTTTACTAAAGGCTTTTGAAAATCTACATAATAATTATTGTCTTCTTTAGGGCCTGTAATTGAGGAAGAAAAACTTTGGTAACCAATTTTAGCATTCATGAAACTTCCCCGAATATTCCTGCTGTTGTATTCGCCTCCAATTGCAAAATTATTACTGCGCTTGTTATCATAAAGGCCATACACAACTGCAGCATTTCCACTTCCGGCAAAGTTGTCTTCGCGCAATTCAAGGCTTGATTGTTGAAGACCAAGAGAGTTTATAGCGCCACCGAGAGAAAAGACATCTTTACTTTCTACAAAAACATCAACTGAGTCAGAGCCCGGAGCCGTCCGGGTTACAAAAAATTCTGCATCCTGCAGGTATAATAATTGTCGCAGAAATCTTTCATTATCAGCCATTAAAAATGGTTTTAACGCCTGGCCTTTTTTGAAAAACAGATTCTTTTTAATTACTCTTGTCCTTGTGAGATGATGTAGACTGTTGGCAACCTTTGTTAAACTATTAATGAGTGTTTTTGAAGTGTCACCAATTGAAACGCCGAAAGGAATTCGCTCAATAATTATATTTCGGATGATGAGTCCATCATATCGCCTGAAAGCCGCTTCATTGGTTTTTAACTGTAAAGAGTGATCAACTTCTGTTGAGTCTTGTTTAAAATTTTCTATTACTTTACCTAAAAAAGTTTTCGAAGGAGGTTTTGTGGTATCTTTTTGACCATAAGTGAAAGAGTGGATGCATGACAAGATAGCTGTAAAAAAAAAGATCAAAAAATATTTTAAGAACAGTTTCATGAGGTATTAATAAGGCCTTATAAAAGTAATCATTAAAAATCTGAAGATTTAAGTATAAAACTATCTAAAAAAAGAATTGTAATTTAGGTGTTTTGCTTTTATTGTAAAAAGAAAAAGGAAGTTTGAAAAAACTCATTTAGAAGCAACACCAAAACTTGTTACCGATAAAAAAGATAAGCTAGTTAAACGAAATTGGATTTAATTTTTTCAATAAAATCCTGTTCAATCATTTTTTTTGCCATTAATATCATGTTATTAAAAGCTCCTGAAGTTGAAATTCCATGGCCGATTATTACTGGTTTATTTACGCCGAGAACAGGAACGCCGCCGTACATTTCGAAATTAAATCGGTTAAAATATTCGTCGTCTATCTTGCGTTTCTGCACAATGTCATAAATAGATTCTGCAAATTTTAAAAGAATATTTCCGGTGTAACCATCACAAACAAATACTTCTGCTTTATCCATTAAAAGATCGCGGCCTTCAATGTTTCCTACAAAATTTATTTGTTTGTTTTCTTTCATTAAAGGATAAGCGGCCTGGCACAAAATATTTCCTTTGCCTTCTTCTTCTCCCACATTTATCAAAGCAACCCTTGGGTTTTCATAATTTAAAATATATCTGGCGAACAGGGAACCGAGCAAAGCGAATTGGGATAAATTTTCTGGTTTGCAGTCGGCATTAAGTCCTACGTCTACCAATAAAGAGGTCTTCCCGTTATCTCCTGGAATATAGGCACCAATTGCAGGCCGGGCCACGCCAGTTATTGCTTTTATGCTGTATAAGGAACCAACCATCATGGCTCCGGTGTTTCCGGCACTGATAAATGCATCAGTTTTTCCTGTAGATAAAAGATGAAAACCTATAGAAATGGATGATTGTTGTTTTTCTTTGAGTGCTTTTGTTGGATGCTCGTGCATTCCAATCACTTCTTCAGCATGCACTACAGTGATATTTTCTAAATTGACATGGTAATCATCAAGCAGGGGAGCGAGTTTGTTTTCATCTCCAATAAGTGTGAGATGAATCTCTTTATCATTATTTTCAGATAAAAAAAGTTTAACGCCTTTTATGGCTTCTTCAGGAGCGTAATCTCCTCCCATCATGTCCAATGCTATATTCATATTCAGGTATTTCTTACAATATCACTATAAAAATAACTATTTAATTATAACCTGCTCAAAGATTCAAAAAAAAATCCAAAAACAAGGTTTGAAATTAAACAAACTTTGTTTTTGGACTCCTAACTATTTCAAAAGCAAACTTAGCCGACTTTTGCAGGCGCTTTTTCGGCAACTACTTTTCCTTTGTAATATAATTTTCCTTCACTTGTGTGAGCACAGTGACGAACATGAGTTTCTCCTGTTGTCGGATCGATGCTGAGTGTAGGAGCAACAGCTTTATAGTGTGTTCTTCTTTTTGCACTTCTTTGTTGACTGTGTCTGCGCTTTGGATTTGGCATAACGGTAGATTAAATATGATTAATTATTGTTTTTTCTTAAATTTTTCTAATCCTTTTTGTAAAGGATGGTTATTTTCAACAGGCGACGCTTGCATTTTTTTTAGCATCGCCAGGATTTCTTTATTGCATTGCGGTCCGCCAATTTCATCTTCATTACACATCCGCTGATTCGGGATACTCAATACTACAAATTCATATATCCAATCAGCAAGGTGAATATAACTTTCTGTCCTTGAAATATAAAACACATCTGGATCTTCTTCATTTTGATTCATTTCTTCCGGATTTTCAACCTGTTTTATAACCAGCTTAAATTCATCCCAAAGATCCATGGGTAATGTATTTCCACAACGGTCGCAAATTACATTTACACTTCCACCAATCTCAAATTTCAACAACATAAATGATGTGTTTTTTTCGAGAGTGAGCTTCACAGATGCATTGCAATTGTTGAATCCGATAGCCATCGGATCTGTATCCTTATAATTGGCAAAGAACTTATCATCAACCTGGTAATTAAACTCATGGATCCCAGGTTTTAATCCTACAAAAGCTATATCAAATTCACGACTGTTTCCCATAACTTAAAATTAAAGGGCTGCAAAAGTAAGGAATTTAATTAGTTTTTTTGACAAAATATAGTGGATTTTAAAAATTTTTTGTTAATCGTTCCCTTTGGGTATAACAGAGATTTTATAAAATGGTTTTAAATATTACCTTTAGTTTTTTGAACCAGATTTTTGGAAATGAGCTACAAACCGGCGGGAGGAAAATATAGAAAAGGGAAGATGGGTAAATGGATTGTAGCACTTATCTTAATAATTTTAATCAAAATATTTACTGCTGATCCACTTTGGGTGGAACGGTCTTATTCTACTGGCTTTTACGTTTCTTTTTCAAAATTACTTCGAATATTTTTTGGTTGGATCCCATTCAGTTTTGGTGATATCTTGTATTTCCTGGCTGGAATCTGGATCGTGTGGAAAATTGTTAAAAATGTAAGATTATTGCTAAAGAGGAAACTAACCAAACAAATAGTTTTTCAAAAATTGCTGAAACTTCTATTGCGTTTAACTTTCCTCTATATTGTATTTTATCTTTTTTGGGGAATCAATTATGACCGCAAAGGAATTGCCTGGCAATTGAAGCTTACGCCACAGAGCTATGATACCTCTGATCTGTTAATGGTTCAAAACCTTCTGCTACAAAAAGTAAATACCACAAAATTGGTAGTAATAAAAAATCACGAAAAATATCCTTCAACCAAAGATCTGATACAAGGGGCGAGAATGAGTTACGCGGAAGCGGGCAAGAAATTTCCTTTTCTTGCATACAATCATCTGTCAGTAAAATCTTCGATGTATGGAACCCTTGGTAACTACCTTGACTTTACAGGATATTACAATCCCTTTACCGGTGAAGCTCAAATCAACACAACGGTTCCTAAGATGCTCCAGCCTTATATTGCTACTCATGAAATGGCACACCAACTTGGTTATGCAAAAGAAAACGAAGCCAATTTTGTGGGATATTTAGCAGCTGTAAATTCGCCTGATACGCTGTTTCATTATTCTACTTATTTAGATCTTTTTCTTTATACCAACCGTGAAGTGTATTATTTTGATTCTGTTTCTTCAAGTAAAGCATTAAAACAACTGATTCCTCCTGTGAAAGCAGATTTATTGGAGTTGCGAAAATTTGATCTCGATCATCAGAACGTTTTTGAACCTTTTACCACATGGATGTATGGAAATTATTTAAAACTGAACAATCAGCCCAAAGGGCTGCATTCCTACAATGCAGTTGTGGGTATGTTGATAGCGTATTATAAGAAGTATGGAAAAATATAAATGATTAAAATTAACGTGCCTGCGGGAAAAAGGCAGGCTCGTTATATCTATTGATGTTTTTCTCTTAAGGTTTGAAAAGAAAAGAGAGTAAGACAGTAAACAAAGAAATAATAAGAAATCTTGTTTACCTTTTATCTTCTTTCTTTTAAAGGAATTCGTTTTCTTCCTTCACGTGACTGCCTTCTGTTTCCTCCGCCTCCATCTGCTTCATTCATTCTTATCGGGCGACCATTATAGCTTTTACCATCGAGACCTTTTATCATTTTTGCAGCTGCAGATTTGTCAACTTCAATCCATGCATTCATTTCACGAAGATCGATTCTGCCCAAAACATCTTTTTTAAGATTGCTTTCATCAAGAATGTATTGTAAAAAACTGGCTTTGTAAAAACCATCTTTTGTTCCGAGATTGATAAATAGTTTAGTGAAGCCACCATCCCGCTGATAACTGGGCCTTTCTGTTCTTTCTCCCCTGTTATCGCGACGATTATTGTCAGGACGCCTGTCTTTAAAATCAGACCTTATGTTGAGATCTTCAGCGTTTTCATAATATTTCAAAAAATGGTTAAACTCAAGTGCGGCAACCCTTTTCAACACTTCTTCTTTGCTCATGTCTGCAAATTTTACTTCAAGATCAGACATGTATGCTTCATATTCACCACTGGAAATGTCTGTGTTTTTCAGCTTTTCGATAAAATAAAAAAACTGTTTGCGGCATACATCTTTTCCGCTGGGAATATCCAGTTTATGAAATTTTGCATTCACCATTTTTTCAAGCTGGCGTATTTTAAAAGATTCCCGGCTGTGGCAAATGGAGATACAAATACCGCTTTTACCCGCGCGGGCAGTACGGCCGCTTCTGTGTGTGTAAACTTCGATATCATCAGGAAGTTCATAATTGATTACGTGGGTAATTCCATCAACATCAATTCCTCTTGCCGCAACGTCCGTTGCTATTAACATCTGGATATCCTTGTTGCGAAATCTTTGCATAACGCGGTCGCGTTGTTGCTGGGTAAGATCGCCATGTAATGCTTCAACATTATAACCTTCTTTTGATAACTTTTCAGCAATGTTTTGGGCGTCAATTTTAGTTCTTGTAAAAATGATAGCGTACATGCCGGGATTGAAATCAACCAATCTTTTCAAAGTTTCGAAACGGGAATGAGCTTGTGTAATAAAATACTCGTGATCAATATTTACATTGGCTGTATTTTTTTTACCTACAGTTACTTCCTGCGGGTTACTCATAAAATTTTTGGAGATGGCTCTTACTTCTGAGGGCATGGTTGCGCTAAAAAGCCAGGTGCTTTCGCGGTTGATTGTATTTTTTAATACAAAATCAATATCTTCCCTAAAACCCATATTCAACATTTCGTCTGCCTCATCAAGGACCACGTATTTTACTTTTCCGAGGTCAATCGCTTTTCTTTCAATCATGTCAATCAGCCTTCCTGGAGTAGCCACAACGATGTGAACGCCTTTTTTTAAAGCACGTATTTGCATTACGATGGAAGCGCCGCCATACACTGGTTCTGCACTTATATTTTTTGAATACTTTTTATATTCCTGCAGATCATTACAAATTTGTAAACACAGTTCGCGTGTTGGGCAAACGATCAGCGCTTGTGGATACCTGTTTTCTACATCTATTAATTGTAATAACGGCAATCCGAAAGCCGCTGTTTTGCCGGTCCCTGTTTGCGCCAGGCCCACAAAATCGGTAGTGCCTGATAATAAAATAGGAATTGCTTGTTGTTGTATAGGTGTGGGAGAGGTAAATCCAAGATCCTGAACCGCTTTAACCAGGTTCTCATTTAGGCCTAAGCCTTCAAATTCATTCATTAACTTTTTTTAATTCGCAAAGGTATACTAAATAAGAGTAACGTAAGGTAAAAGCAGGTTAAATCGTGCTTCATTAGAAAGAAGAAGTTCAAAATAAAACTGCCTTCCGTTCAAATAAATATTTGGCACGACTTTTTGATATATTACCACGGAAATTTTATTTAAAATTTTAATTAAATCTTTTCATTATGAAAACAAAAATAATTCCAGTAGCGATTCTTCTCTTGATTTCATCCTCGCTATTTTCACAAGGATTAACCTTTGGTATAAAGGCCGGTGCTAATATGGGCAAAATATCGGGTCAGTCATTTAAGAATGAATACAGCCTTGGATATCATGCAGGTGCTTTTGTTACCATTGGTGGCAAAAAATGGGCAATTCAGCCGGAAGTTTTATTTAACCAGGTAAACACTGATACGGCAACAAGTTTTAATCAAATCACGGGATTTAATAACGTGAGCAAAATTCAACTGCATTATTTAAGCATACCAATTTTAATAAATTACAATATTAGTAATATCCTTGCTTTGCAATTCGGGCCACAGTTTGGGATATTGATGGATCAAAATAAGAGTCTTACTCAGAACGGGAAAGATGCTTTTAAGTCGGGTGATTTTTCATTGGCGGCAGGTCTGCAGTTAAAGCTCTTGAAATTTAGGATTTACGGCCGCTTTGTTGGAGGAACAACTGATGTGAACAATCTTTCTAATAATGATTCGTGGAAAGTCAGCATGATTCAACTCGGTGTTGGGCTTGCTCTATAGCTTATCTGATTATTTCAATTTCGTCCTTTTCGTTCAATTTTATAATGGAGGAAGGCGTATTTTTAGAAAGATCATTTTGACGGTGTTGAACAATATAATCAACACCGTTTTTAATTTCATCAGAAACTTCATGAAAGTTTTGAGGAAATTTTTCGCCTGAAATATTTGCAGAGGTAGAAACCAATGGCTTTTGTAAATGTTGAATAAGTTGAAGGCAAAACTCATCTTTCGGAATCCTTATCGCAATACTTCCATCTTTATTTACTAACTGTGCAGGCAAGTGAATTGCATTTCTAAAAATCGTTGTCGTTGGATTTTTAGCTGAGGAAATATAAGAAAGCATTTTTGATGAAGGATCAGAAACATATTGACGGATCATGTTTTCATCAGCAACCAGAATGATCATTGATTTTTTTTCTTCCCTGTTTTTTAAAGTGTAAATTTTTTTAACTGCATGCCCGTCGGTTGCATCGCAACCAATTCCCCAGATTGTGTCGGTAGGGTAGAGAATGATCCCACCATTATTTAAAATCTTCAGTGAATTGATAATATCATTTTGAAAAAAACTCATCGTTTCATGCATTAAGGGATTCTAATAATTTCTCCGTTTCGATCGTCACTCCACACTTGAAATGTCCAAGCGGACAAGCTTTCCGTCCATGTAAAGTACAGGGTTTGCAGGAAAGAGAAAGTGCTGTTTGTACAATAATTGATTTTTCAGAAAGTGGATAAAATCCAAACTCAGGAATGGTTGAACAAAATATGGCGGTGATTGGAGCATCAGTTGCGCTTGCAAAATGTAGTGGAGCCGAATCATTGCTGTAATTCATTTTAGCGCCTTTCATTAAAGCGGCTGAAGAAAGAAAACTTAATTTTCCAGCCAGCACGGTTACCTTTTTATTGATTGTTTTTTCCTTTATTCTTTCGCATAAAATAGCATCATCTTTTCCACCTAATAGATAAATATTATATTCTAAAGGAAAATCATTTATCAGTTCCATCCATTTGTCTTCAGGATATTGTTTGGTAAACCAAACACTTGCCGGCATCATACAAACAAAAGGTTCTTGCTGGTACTTCGATATTTCCTCCTCATCACTTTGAGTAGGGTAGAGCCTTGGTCTATTGAATGATTTATCGGTAAAATCTTCAATCAGCCTATTGTTCCTTTCTACTTCATGAACGCCTTTCTTAAACTGGTGCGAAACTTTTTTGGTAAAAAGAAAACTAAGAGGATTTTTATCGAAACCAATTCTTTCTTTTGCCTTCGAAAAGCCTGTCAGCAAACCGGTAGAGGCAAATCTTTGCAGGGTTATTACTTTATCATATTTCTTTTTCCTGATCTTTTTTAAAAGGCCAAGCAGATTTTTAAATTTTCCTTCTTTCTTATTCCAAACTAAAACTTCATTTAAAAACGGATGACCTTTCAACAAACCTTCATTTCCTTTTCGTAACATGAAATCAATTTTCACACCAGGGTAAAACTTGTGTAACTTTTCAACCAAAGCAGTCGCCAGAACTACGTCTCCGGTGAAAGCTGTTTGTATTACGAGGATCTTTTTCATTTCTTTACCAATAGTCTTATTGTTTGCTTTTAAATAGGGCAAGAGATTGTTTAAATCGGGATTTTACTTTTACTAAATCAGGTATCTCAGGATCTTCCAATAGGCCTTTGTAAGGCTGCCCCCTTTTTAAAAAATATTTTGAAAAAGTTCCTTGTGTCATTCCCCACTTTGAAATAAACTGGTAATAGCCTTTATTCTTCTTTACTTTTTTTACTGAGATAGATCCAAAATGATATACCCTGCTTTTGGAAACGCCTTTAAATATCCTAATTCCCATTTGCCAAAGCTTCATCGAAAAGTCAGGATCAGAATACATGCCGGGAGAAAATTCCACGCTGTATTTCCCGGCCAATTCCCAAATGCTTTTGTGGACAATATTTGGTGGCCACGTAGCACCATACCAATCTTCCATTGGCAATGATTCAAATTCGGACAATAATTCTTCTTTATTAAACTCATTAAAATTAAATCCATAATTCTTTTCTATAGAGCATTTACTTTGAGCTCTTGGTTCGATAGCTGTAGCAGACAGGAAAAAATTATTATGACCGATCTTTTGAATTTCGTCGTAGAAATATTTATCCCAAAAAGGGCAAACATACATATCGTCATTCATGTACAAAATATATTCGGTGGTGGCTAAGGTGCTGCAATAATTAAGCGCGTAACAAACACCCACATTTTCTGAACTGTGTGAGTATGAAATATTTTGCTGTGATTCAATCCAGGAAAGTGTTCCATCCGAACCTTCATTTACATGTACAATAATTTCATGGGCAAAAGACGAATTTTTTTGTATGCTGTCAATGCACAATTTCAAATATTCAAGATTGTTCCATGTAGGTATCAGAATACTAAAAAGAGCATTTTTTACTTCTTTTTTTTCTGCAACAAATACTACATGATCAATTCTATTCATTTTTTTAAAAGGTTATAATTTTTAAAACCAAAAAGCAATCTTCCTTTAAAGAAAGTTTGTTCTATAAAAGTGAGAAAACGATATTTTAATTTTTCATGCTTTTGTAATTTTAATTTTTCTTTGGCCGGATGATAACGCAACTGATCTTTCCAGTTAAATTTTTCAATGAAGTCTTTCATCACTTCAGGATAAGTTTCGCGGTACAACTTAATTTTACTCAGATCTCCATAATCAAATGTTTCTGCTTCACTTTTAAATATTTGTTCAGTAGAACTTTCGCCGGCATAATTGGTGTTATGATTTTTCCTTTTCTTCTGCATCAGGTAAGGCGGTCTCACAAAACCGTAATGAAAAATATATGCATCCAGTTCTACAACATTTAATTTAAAAGTATTTTCCTTTTGGTAATAATCCTTGTGTTTAAATTCGGGGATTTTTCTGAAGGATTGCGCATCGCGCCACGAATGAATTTCAGGGTCGTTCCTGATGATTCTTATCTCTCTCGGATACCACGCATGGGAAAGAATAAAATGGTCATAATCTCCCCAAAAATGTTTGTACTTAAACAGAAAACCTTCCACTTCTTTATCCTCTAAATACTTTTCGCAATTTTCTTTTATCAATGGTAAATATTTTTCGTGGACCACCTCATCGCTTTGAATATAAAAGAGCCAATCACCTGTACAAGCTTCTTTTGCAATATCTGTCTGGTGCGCATACTCCTGGCCGTTAGGATACTTTTCTAAATCCCACTCAGTTCTTATTATTTTAATTTTATCAGACTGAATACTTCTTATTTCCTGTTCGGTTTGGTCATCTTCATCACCTTCTGCCAGCGCAACTACAAATTCATCAACCAGCGGAAGCAAACTCTCAATAGAAGCCTTAACCGGGTAATAAAGTTTGGTCGCATTTTTAGTAAATGTAAATCCGCTTATTTTCATTTTACATAGTTGTCTTATCTCAGTCACTGGAATTTTAAATTGTCAAAAGTAAATCAACTTTGCCGTAAGGATACAGTAAACAAACAAATAAGCGGGATTTTTATTTAGGCATACCTTTCGATCCTGCTATTTATATTTGCAAAAAAAATAAAATTATGGAACTGGAACAAATGATAGGTGAAGTTTGGAACAACAGGGATTTACTTAAAGATGAAACTTACACAGACGCAATCAGGAATGTGATTGACAAAATAGATGAAGGAAACTTAAGGGTTGCTGAGCCGGTACAAATCACCACTTTCAATAAGGAACCCGAAAATGTGTGGAAAGTTAATGAGTGGGTAAAGCAGGCGATACTGTTATATTTTGGCATTCAAAAAATGGAGACGTATTCACTTCCACCTTTTGAATTTTATGATAAAATGAAATTGAAAAAAAATTATAAAGATCTTGGTGTGCGTGCCGTTCCGCATGCTGTTGCCCGCTATGGAAGTTTTCTTGCAAGAAACGTAGTATTAATGCCGAGTTATGTAAACATCGGTGCTTACGTAGATGAAGGAACCATGGTGGATACATGGGCAACTGTTGGGAGTTGTGCGCAAATTGGGAAACATGTACATCTTAGTGGGGGCGTAGGAATCGGTGGTGTTTTGGAACCGTTGCAGGCAAGCCCGGTTATAATTGAAGACGGATGTTTTATAGGCAGTCGCTGCATTGTTGTAGAAGGGGTGCGGGTAGAAAAAGAAGCGGTTTTAGGAGCGAATGTGGTACTTACCCAATCCACGAAAATAATTGATGTGAGCGGAGAAAAACCTATAGAAACCAAAGGCGTTATTCCTTCAAGGAGCGTGGTTATTCCCGGAAGTTATTTAAAGAAATTTCCGGCAGGAGAATACAACGTAAGCTGCGCATTAATCATCGGTAAAAGGAAAGAAAGTACTGATAAAAAAACAAGCCTGAACGACGCTTTGAGAGATTTTAATGTAAGTGTTTAAGATTTATTTTTATTGCTTTTAAAGAGATATTTTTTGAAGAAATCTTCACTGTTCAATATTTCGATTTTTGAAAAATAAAAATCGTTCACATCTTCAGTAATTATGCAATTGCATTTGCTTTCAATAGCTGAAAAATATTCTAAGCCATCCTCAAAGTCATTGATAGCAGGCACATGTAGTGTTTTTAAAACGATGTTGTTATTAACAGAAGTAATATGGATATGCTCACATAAAAGTTGAATTTTATTTTTTGCTTTTACACTTTTAATTTTTTTTTCCGCAAAATAAAAAGCAATTGCCAAACAAACAGGTGATGTATATAAACTGAATCTATTTTTATCAGCAAGGCTTAGTATGCGGGAAGTAGTAGTAAATAGAGGATATTCTTTATTTAAAACAGAAATCAAAATGTTAGCATCAAGAAATATTCTCATCTTTTGGATTTAAAAAATTCATCCTTTGCTGCTTTTCTTGATCTTTTAGATTTTGTATGATATTCCGCCTGTCCTTCTGCAACCTGGAACACCCAATCTGAAATGGGAAAATCTTCCATGTTTTCATAATTGGAAGCGGTTACTTTTTTTAATAGAAATTCAATCAGGCGGGAAAGGCTGATGTTATTATTTTCTGCGTATTTTTTTGCTTTTGCGATGACTGATTTATCAAAGCTTAGAGTTATTTTATTGTCCATAACAATCTTTTAAAAAACAAAATTACATTTTTTATACTACAAACAAAATAAATGTATACGTATAACTTTTTTATGAGATTTTCTTAAACGCTTCCCCTAAATAGTTAGTGATATCACCGGCTATTAAGGCTTCTTGTGATATTTTACCGGCTGCAATATCGCCAGCAAGTCCATGCAGATAAACACCAAGAATACAACTGTTTAGTGAAGAATAGTTTTGTGCAAGCAACCCCGTAATAATTCCGGTTAATACATCTCCGGCGCCTGCAGTCGCCATTCCTGCATTGCCTGTTGAATTAAAAAATCCTTTTCCGCCAGGGGTAGCAATAAAAGTATAATGGCCTTTTAAAACAATAAAAATAGTTAACTCTTTTGCTTTAGAAAGTGCAAGGTCAATCCGGTTGAAATCAGATTCACTTTTACCAAACAACCTTTCAAATTCTTTGGGATGTGGAGTAATAATGCTATTTGCAGGAATCATAGAGTAAAGATTTTTATTCTCACTCAAAACATTTAAAGCATCAGCGTCCAATACAATTGGCTTTTTGAAATTGGTGAATATATTCTGTAATAATTTTTTATGCGAATCATACTTTCCAATGCCAGGGCCAATCCCAATTGTATCAAAACTATCAAAACCGGTGAAATTAGTTATGTGTTTTTCTCCTGAAACTTTGCACATAGCTTCAGGAACGGATGATTGAATAACCTGGTAACCAGCTTCACAAGTTACACACATAAGCTTTCCTACACCGCTGCGAAGACAAGCAGTAGAACTTAGAACGGCAGCGCCCATCATTCCATAGCTTCCGCATAACAATGATGCATAACCGTAATTTCCTTTATTAGAAAAGTTCTTTCTCGGTCGATATATTTTGCTAATAATTTCCTCATCAATGTATTCAAATTTTGATTCTTCTTTTTCTTCATATTCTTCTGAAAGGCCAATATCCAGCAGGTTAACCTGGCCAATGAAAGGCTCATTTTCAGAAAGTAGAAAAGCCAGTTTTTGATTTTGAAAAGTGAGGGTATAATCTGTTTTTATAATTAGCTGAACATCCCTTTCTGATGTACTACTTTTATCAATATATAGACCACTCGGAACATCGATAGAAATGATTTTTGCACCGGTTGAATTGATAAAGTTTATTAACGAACCGTATATTCCTGCCGCAGGCTTATTTAAACCAGTGCCGAAAAAGGCATCTATTATTACATCTTCTTTTGAAACTTCAGGAAATGATTGTTCATCTTTTAAAAAGGTAATTTTTACAGAAGTCTTTTTTAGTTTTTTTAGATTCTCCTCAAAATCTTCAGAACCGGCAGCATCACTAAAGGGAATAAATACTGAAACTTTGTATTTAATAGTTTTCAAAAGCCTTGCTATTGCAAGACCATCGCCGCCATTATTTCCTTTTCCGCAGAAAATTTTAAAATGATACTCATCATCAAAATTTTCTACTATCCAATCAAAACAAGCACCCGCAGCACTTTCCATCAGTTCGGTCGACGTTATCGGTTCATGATGGATCGTGTATAAATCCCAGTTTTTTATTTGTTTTACAGAAAATATTTTCATGGTGAATGGTCAAAAGTGAATCCTTTTTACTTTTCTGAAAGGTATCTTTCTTTAAGAACATTTATGTGATGTGCAAAATGCCCGGCAATCATATAACCGATCGCTCTAACACTCATCTCATAAGAACTTGCTTTGCCAATAGTGTCTAATTGTACATCAGAAAAGCTGGCAAAAAGAAGTTGTGTTGAATTTCTTACGGCCAAAAATTCTTCTAGTAAATCGGTGGCATTTCTGTTATTTGCATTAGAATTATTTGCATATTCGTTTTCATTAAATGAAGCTAGCGTGTTGGGGTCTTTTCTTGCAAATGTGAATGCGCGAAAGTTGAAAACCCTTTCTGTGTCAGTAATATGTTGCAAAACTTCTTTTATCGTCCACTTGTTTTCAGCATACCTATCCAACCACTTTTCTGCAGGGATAGAAGAAAAAAAACGTTGCGCTTCTTCTTCCTGTTTTTTCAATATTGACATTAACTCTTCATTTTCTACCAATGAAATATAAATATTAAAATGAGGCGGAAAAAATCCTGTTGTTTTGTTAGGCATGTTCGTATTAATATGTTTTAATCAGCAAAAATACTAAGATTAAGTTTCTATGGCTTATAGGAGAAAATAAAAATCGTGCTTATTTGTTTGTTTACTGGTTTCTCTTATTTTCAAAATAAAAAAACCGGCGTGATTAGCCGGTTTTTATATTTTAACTCATCAAATTTTAGGCTCTTCTTTTCTTAGTTTTATGATGTTTTTTTTTATGATGTTTTCTATCACTTTCATCCTGGGTGTTATTATAGCCATTATCACCTTTGCTTCTTTCTCCTTTCAGCGTTGACGCTAGTTGCAATGCTTTGTAAGCATTCAATTCGCCACCTGTTATTGATATATCAGCAAGGCTAACACTGTCCTCAGTTCCTGGTAATTTTACTTTTTGCATAATTGGAACTGCGGAATGATCGATCACATATTTTACCTGGTCTGCACTAAGATCGGGATAGTATTCCAGTACTAAGGCTGCAACGCCTGCTACAACTGGTGTAGCCATGCTGGTTCCAGAAAAATTGCCAAATTTGTCGTCTGGCAACGTAGAATAAATATTCACCCCTGGCGAAAATATATCAACAGATTTTTTGCCATAATTACTAAAACTTGCTGTGAAGCCACCGTTTGTTGAATCGCCACTTGCTCCAACTGTGATAAAATCGGAAGCTACTCCTGAATTATCCCTAAAAACAGGATTAGGAAAATTTTGTGCGCTGTCAATATTTTTTGCATCATTTCCTGCAGCGTGAACAAGAAGCACTCCTTTGCTTTGGGCATATTTCACTGCATCATCCACCCATTTTTTCTGTGGTGAAAACGATTTTCCGAAACTCATACTTATTACTTCAGCGCCATTATCTACCGCATAACGGATGGCATTGGCGATATCTTTATCGTGCTCATCTCCATCAGGAACCGCGCGAACCATCATTACTTTTACATTGTTGGCAATTCCATTCATGCCGATGTTATTATCTCTTTCTGCTGCTATGATGCCTGTAACATGGGTTCCGTGAGATGGAGTTCCGGCCATTACATCATTGTTTCCATAATATCGATCACTTATGTCGTTTGGATTGTCTTTTACAATTTCATCCCTGAAATCTTCCGGTGGAGTAGAAGCGGATTCTCCTTTGCGCACCTGGCCTTTTAAAAAATCCAGTATGTCTGTATTGGAAATGTCGTAATTCTTATTGGCTTTGGCCATATTTAAATAAATGGTTGCAGCAATTCTTGCGTCAGGGTTTTCAGAAGTGTAGCCTTTCACATCGTTTCCTGTAAATTCTTTTTTATCAAGATCCTTTTCGATTATAGAATCACCTCTCTCAAGTACAGGTAATATTGTTTTCATTTGCATAAACTGCGCAGGATCCACACCTTGGGTTACATCTTGTTTAGCTCTCAGGTATTCGGCATACTCAGCTTTTTGAGCTTGATCCATTGTGGTAGTATCAATATCTGCTTTATCATATTTCTCTTTCAGACCCCAATAAACACGGGCGGCCTCATAAGAATCCTGGTGCACATTTCGTCCATCTTTTCCACCGATAAAGTTCCATCCGTACACATCATCAATATAACCATTATGATCATCGTCAATTCCGTTTCCGGGAATTTCTCCTGGGTTGTGCCATAATATAGATTTCAGGTCAGGTTGCAGCGTATCAACTCCACTATCAATAACACCAACAATTACCTGGTGGCTTTGTTTTCCTTTCAAAAAATCGTAGGCTTTATCAAGGCTAATTCCATAATATCCCGTAGTGCTCCTGTCCAGCTGATACCAGTTATTAGGTGCTGCTTTTTCGGCAACTACTGTAGTACTGTCCGATTGCGCCATACCCCACATTGGCAAAGACGCCATCAGTGCCATTCCTAAAAAAATCCGTTTACTCCTGTTTGTCATTTTATTTTGTTTAATTTTTCGAAATACAAAGATTTAAAATTAATTAAAAGGTTAGTTGCCATTTAAAATTATTAAATAATATTTACCAATTGTCTATATGATTGGTTAAACTGTAAATTTTATTCCCTGGGCCAAAGGAAGCGTGTCAGAATAATTGATGGTGTTGGTTTGCCTGCGCATGTATACTTTCCAGGCATCACTTCCGCTTTCTCTTCCGCCACCAGTTTCTTTTTCTCCACCAAAAGCGCCGCCGATTTCTGCTCCGGAAGTTCCGATATTGACATTGGCTATTCCGCAATCGCTTCCCGCATTCGATAAAAATGCTTCTGCTTCGCGGAGATTTAAAGTAAAAATGGCGCTTGATAATCCTTGTGGAACGTTATTTTGCATGGCAATGGCTTCTTCCAATTTTTTATATTTAATTAAATACAAAATGGGCGCAAAAGTCTCGTGTTGCACTATTTCCATATCGTTGCTCACTTCAGCAATACATGGTTTTACATAACAACCACTTTCAAATCCTTTCCCCGAAAGGGTTCCACCTGCCACTGCCATTTTTCCGCCTTGTTTTTTGATCAGTTCTATTGCATTCAGATAATTATTAACCGCATCTTTGTCGATCAATGGGCCTACATGGTTTTCTTCTTTTAGAGGATCTCCGATTTTTAATTGCCTATAAGCATTTACCAGTTTCTTTTTAAAAGAATCATAAATGTCTTCATGTATAATGAGGCGCCGCGTAGAAGTACATCTTTGTCCTGCTGTTCCTACAGCACCAAATAAAGAACCTACAAGGGCTATATCTAGATCTGCTTCTTTTGAAATGATGATTGCATTGTTGCCGCCCAGTTCAAGCAAACTCTTTCCAAGGCGTGCGCCCACAGTGGCGCTTACCGCTTTTCCCATTCGTGTAGAACCCGTTGCTGAAATAAGAGGAATTGATGGTTCATTGCAAAGCCATTCGCCGATTTCACGACCACCGGTAATTAAATTGCAAACACCTTCCGGAACTTTATTTTCTTTAAAAACTTTAGAAATAATCTGCTGGCAGGCAATGCCACACAGCGGAGTTTTTTCAGAAGGTTTCCATATGCAAACATCGCCGCAAACCATTGCTAGCAGGCTGTTCCAGCTCCACACTGCCACCGGGAAATTAAATGCCGAAATAATTCCAACAATGCCCAACGGATGGTATTGTTCATACATCCTGTGGCCGGGTCTTTCGCTGTGCATGGTTAAACCGTATAATTGCCTCGAAAGCCCAAGCGCAAAGTCAGAAATATCGATCATTTCCTGCACTTCGCCCATTCCTTCCTGCAGGCTTTTTCCCATTTCATAACTCACGAGTTTGCCAAGGTTGGCTTTATTTTTTCTAAGTTCATTCCCTATTTGCCTGATGATTTCACCACGTTTTGGCGCCGGCCATTTTCGCCATTCTAAAAAAGCATTTTGCGCAGTTTCAACCACATAATCGAAACTTCTTTTATCACATGAATTCACTGAAGCTATGGCTTTGCTGTCAACAGGGGAGTAGGATATTATTTTTTCACCAGAGGCTGATAACCATTTTGTACCTGTAGAAACACCTTTGTTTAATTCTGAAATCTTTAATTCTTTTAGAAAATTTTGCATAATTATTTTTTATATAAAGTATTGATTATTTGCAAATAAAAATCACAATTTTTTGTTCGTTTACTACACGAGGTTTCAACCCTAAACATTCTAGACCCTTTAACCCCAACTTTCTAATATTGTTCTTTTTCGTTAGGAAAATCTTTTGCTTTTACATCTTTAATATAATGTTGAACCGCATTGGTAACCTGTTCATGAAGATTGAGATAAGTTCTTAAAAATCTCGGCTTAAATTCTGTGTTGATACCAAGCATATCATGCATTACAAGCACTTGTCCGTCGCAGCCATTTCCTGCTCCAATTCCAATGGTAGGAATTGAGAGATTCTCTGAAACTTCTGTTGCCAGCGACGCCGGTATTTTTTCAAGAACAATGCCAAAACATCCTGCTTCCTGCAATAACATCGCATCCCGTTTCAATTTATCAGCTTCCTGCTCTTCCTTTGCCCTCACAGTATACGTGCCAAATTTATAAATCGATTGAGGCGTTAAGCCAAGATGGCCCATGACCGGGATACCCGCGCCTACGATTCTTTTTACCGATTCAATTATTTCTTCGCCTCCTTCCAGTTTTATAGCATGAGCGCCTGTTTCTTTCATAATTCTTATGGTTGAACTCAAGGCCTCTTTACTGTTTCCCTGGTAACTGCCAAATGGAAGATCAACAATGATTAAGGCGCGGCTGCAACCACGCACTACAGAAGATGCATGGTAGATCATTTGATCGAGCGTAATTGGCAACGTGGTTTCATGGCCCGCCATTACATTGCTGGCGCTGTCTCCAACCAAAATGATATCAATTCCTGCGGCATCAAATATTTTTGCAAAGGAAAAATCATAAGCAGTGATCATTGAAATTTTTTCACCGGCTTCTTTCATTTTTTGCAGCGTGTTGGTAGTTATTCTCTTTACTTCTTTATTTACTGACATATATTATTTTTTTAAAGAAGCGACAGGCTGAAATGGCTCTGCATTAGAATAAAACATTCCTTTGAACAATCGCATTTGCAAAAGTAGATTTTTTTTATTTGAAGTATAGCCAGATGTAGTAAAGCAATAAATTACAATGATTCTTGTTTTCTTATGAAATTTGGTTTTGCACGTTCCATAAATGTTGTACCAATCCGTCAACGAGGCCGATCTTTGGAACATAAATTTGATCAGCGCCCGCCCATCGCATGGCACTGATATATATTTTAAGTGCAGGAACTATTACATCGGCTCTGTCTTCTTTCAATTTATAGATGCTCATGCGGTCACTCAAGGATACATTGCTCAGTTCTTTATAATAATCTCTGAGTAATTCATAAGACAAAGGTTTCCCGTCTTTTCGTTTGCTCATCGAAAAAACTTTATTGATATTTCCACCGGAGCCAATAGTTTCAATGGTTTTAAAGCCTTTTGTTTTTGATTTAATACATACCTTCATGTCGTTCCATGTGGCATCAGAAACCTGGTCTTTCAATAGTCTTATGGTTCCAATTGGAAAGGAATCTGTAAAAATCAATTCATTGTTACTGAAAAACGTAAGTTCTGTGCTTCCGCCACCTACATCAATATATAAGTAGGAATGATCTTTATCCAGGTTTTCTGCAATGTGGTTTTCAAAAACAAGAGATGCTTCATCGCTCCCGGAAATAACTTCAATTTCTGTTCCTGTTTCTTCTTTTATCATTCTAATAATCTCTGTTGTGTTTTCAGCATCACGCATTGCTGAAGTGGCGCAGGTTTTCATCGCTGTTACCTCGTACGCTTTTGCAATATTTAAAAATCCTTTAATTGTGTTTAGCAGTAAACCAACTTTTTTGTCAGAAATTCTTCCTGTATCAAATACATCAAAACCTAATCGCAACGGCACTCTTACGAGGCTTAACTTGGTAAATGAAGGAGTGTTTTTTTTATCGGGAGACACTTCTGTTATCAGTAACCGTGCTGCATTGCTTCCGATGTCTATAGCTGCGAGTTTCAAATTTTAATATTTTTTCTTTAAAAGAGTATTATAGATCTGTATCTGCGAACGCATTTTTTTTACACCCGGCACTTTTACATATTCATTCGAAAGTTGATTATCAAGAACCCTGGCTTTTACATTATCGTTCAATTGAATGTCAAGTATTTCTTTTAATTCCTGCTGAATGCTTTTATCAAAAACCGGGCAAGTAGTTTCCACACGATGATCCAGGTTTCTAACCATCCAATCAGCAGAAGATATAAAATATTTTTCCTTGCCTCCATTGTGGAAGATCATTACCCGTGCATGTTCCAGGTATTCATCCACAATGCTTATCGCTTTTACTTTCTTCTTAAATTTTTTATTTTCAGTGTACATGCAACAAATACCACGTATGATCATTTTTATTTTTACGCCGGCACGGGCCGCTTCATAAAGTTTAATGATCAACTCTTCATCGCTTAAAGAATTTAACTTCAAAATAATGGAAGCAGGTTTATTTTCTTTTGCATATTTGATTTCTTTATCAATGAGCGATTCGAAATGCTTGCGCATATTTAAAGGGCTTATAAATAATTTGGTACAGGTTTTTAGGCTATGAATATTTTTAGGATTTTCCAGGTAAGTAAATACCCTGTTCACATCTGCCATTATTTGCCGGTTGCTCGTGAGCAGGCAATGATCTCCATAAACACGGCTTGTCCTTTCATTGAGGTTGCCGGTACTTACAAAACCATAATGAACAGAACGTTTGTTAACTCTCTTTTTTATAAGGCAAAGTTTTGCATGCACTTTTAGATTAGGCAGTCCCATACATACTTTTACACCCGCGTCCTCGAGTGTTTCTTTCCATTCAAGATTGGCTTCTTCATCAAAGCGTGCTCTTAGTTCAAGAATTGCCGTTACTGCCTTCCCGTTTCTCACAGCATTAGTCAACGCATTAATCACGTTCGAATTTTTAGCAAGCCTGTAACACGTTATCTTTATGCTCACCACATCCGGCGCTATGGCAGCTTCGCGTAAAATATCAATTAGTGAATCGAAAGAATGATATGGAAAATTAAGCAGCACATCTCTTTGTAAAATAACCTCGCTCACGCTATTAACATTTTTTAATAGAGGATGAATAAAAGGTCTTTTTCGTGTACTTTTTTTATCAAAAACAGATTCGGGAAAATTAATAAAATCCTGGAAATTATGTATACGTTGCCCGGATTGGATATTATCTTTAGTAGATAAATCCAGCCTTTTGATCAGGTAATTTAATAAGCCGCTGTCAATTTCTTTATCAAACGTAAAACGTACCGGCTTCCCTTTTTTTCGATTCTTTAATCCTTTTTCTATTTTTTGAATAAGTGAAGTAGAAATATCATTATCAATATCAATTTCGGCATCGCGAGTAACTTTTATAATGTTTGAACTAAAGGTGTCGTAATTGAAATAGGAAAATATTTGCGGAAGGCAAAACCGAATGACATCTTCTAAAAGAATGAGGTACTTATTATTTTGCTGCGAAGGAAGAATAACAAATCTTGGCAATCGCTTGGGTACAGAAACTAATGCGTACCGCTGGGGAATTGATGCATCTGCCTTTGATAATTTGCAGGCAAGGTATATGGATTTATCATGAAGTGTAGGAAAAACCTGCAGGTTTTCTATCATCAGCGGAACAATATTGCTTCTGACAAATTCATTGAAATAACTGACAACAAATTCCTTTTGTTCTTTATTTAATTGCCTGTCATCTACAATAAATATTTTCTGTTTTTTCAGCTCAGTAATAATGATTTTCCAAATATGATTAAAATGATTTTGCTGCTGGGTAACTTTAAAATTAATTTCTTCTAAAATGGCTTCCGGAGATTGTTCCAGGTGAATATTGGCTTTGCTGCCAAACTGAATCATCCGTTTTAAAGTGGCAACACGAACTCTGAAAAACTCATCAAAGTTATTGGAAAATATTCCGAGAAATTTGATCCTTTCAAATAACGGAACTGTTTCATCAGCCGCTTCCTGTAGCACCCTTCCGTTGAAGGCAAGCCAGCTGATATCACGTGTAATAATTTTTCGTTTATCCATAGCAGTTAGTGTTGTTATTTACTGCTGATCTTATTAATGATATTGGTTGTAGAAAAACCTTCGCGTACCGGAATGATCTCTATCCTTCCGCCATTTGCAAGAACATCTTCAGCGCCTACTATGGTTTCTGTAGTATAATCACCGCCTTTTATCAATACATCGGGCTGGATCATTTTAATAAGTTCAAGCGGCGTTTCTTCATTGAAAATTACGACCGCATCTACCATGATCAGTGATGCAATAATTAAAGCGCGTGAATTCTCGCCATTTACCGGACGGCTGTCGCCTTTTAATTTTTTTACAGAAGCGTCAGAATTTACGCCAACAATCAGCAGATCAGCAAAAGAGGCCGCTTCTGCCAAAACAGCGATATGGCCCTCATGTAAAATATCAAATACTCCATTGGTAAATGCGATGGTTTTACTTTTTAACCTCATCCTTTTTACTTCCTGCCTCAATTCTTCGCGGCTGAAAATCCTTTCTTTAAGCGTATCGCTCTTTTTCATTCTTTTTTTTATTTTGATAAATTAATAATCCAAAACTTA
>JBBQWJ010000006.1:0-30558 GCA_038210685.1 Chitinophagales bacterium
CGAGAAAAGTGGCAGAAGAATCTATTGTTCTTCTGAAGAATGATGGCGTTCTTCCTTTAAATGAAGACCTGGATAAATATTATGTTACAGGTCCGAATGCCGCTGTAATTGAACCTTTGATAGGCAACTATTATGGAGTGAATAAAAATATGGTAACTGTTTTGGAAGGTATCACAGGGCATGTAAAACCAGGAAGCCAGGTAACCTACCGGCAAGGCGTTTTATTGTCGAGGGATAATGTAAATAAAGCTGACTGGGCTTCAGGTGATGCAAAGACTGCCGACGCAACTATTTATGTGATGGGCATTTCGGATCTTATAGAAGGTGAGGAAGGCGAATCAATTGCATCTTCAAGTTCCGGCGACAGGCTTGATTATAATTTGCCATCCAACCAGATAGATTATTTAAAAAAATTAAAAGCCGGAAATAAAAAGCCGGTAATTGCTGTAATTGCAGGTGGAAGCCCAATGAATCTTTCAGAAGTACAGAAAATTGCAGATGCCGTATTACTCGTTTGGTATCCTGGTGAAGAAGGCGGAAACGCTGTAGCTGATGTTATCTTCGGAAAAGTATCGCCTTCCGGCAAATTACCACTTACTTTTCCAAAATCATTGAATGACCTTCCACCGTTTGAGGATTATTCAATGAATGGAAGAACCTACCGTTACATGAAGGCAGAACCCATGTACCCATTTGGTTTCGGATTAAGTTATACCACTTTTAGTTATAGTAATCTGAAATTATCTAAAACAAATATTGAAAAAAACCAAACTGTTGAAGCAGAGGTTACGGTTACCAATTCAGGCAAAGTTGCGAGCGATGAGGTGGTGCAGTTATACCTCACTCATTTGCCTGGCGGAGAGAGTATTCCTCTTTATTCTTTGAAAGGATTTAAGCGCATCCATCTTGCACCCGGCGCTTCTCAAAAAATAAAATTTACCATTACTCCTGCCATGATGAAACTGGTAAATGAAGATGGTAAAAGTGTTTTGGATGCAGGTGATATCAAGGTTAGCATCGCGGGTTCTTTGCCTTCAAAAAGAAGTGAGGAATTGGGCGCAGCAAAACCGGTGGAAGCAACTTTTACTGTGAAATAATTAAGCGTTTTTAGAAATATTAAAAATAAAATTCAATGTTATTATTAGGAATTGATATTGGAACTTCATTTATAAAAGTGGCTGCAGTGGATGCATCCACGCAACAAATTGTGGCAACGGCACAATGTCCCGACAGTGAAAACCCAATCACTTCGCTAAAGGCCGGTTGGGCGGAGCAATCACCTGAAATGTGGTGGGAACAAACGTTACAGGCAATTGAAAAATTAATTAACACCAAGAAAATCGATCCAAAAGATATCAGAGCGATTGGTATTTCTTATCAAATGCACGGATTGGTGTTGGTAGATAAAGAACAAAAAGTTTTAAGAGATAGCATTATCTGGTGTGACAGCCGTGCGGTTGAAATTGGGGAAGAAGCTTTATCTGAAATTGGTGATGAAGTTTGTTCTTCGTGTCTTTTAAATTCCCCTGGCAATTTTACTGCATCAAAATTAGCATGGGTCAAAAAAAATGAACCTGAAATTTATAACAAGGTGGATAAGATCATGTTACCCGGTGATTTTATCGCCATGAAATTAACCGGGGAGATTACCACCACTTCTTCTGCTTTATCTGAAGGTATTTTGTGGGATTTTAAAAAGGATGAAATTTCAGAAGAAGTGATGCAAAATTTTGGTTTTGAAAATTCATTAATTCCCAAAGTGGAAAATTTGTTTTCTTCTCATGGAAAAATTTTACCGGAACTGGCGCAACGGTTAGGCATAAACGAAAACGCGGAAGTGACTTATAAAGCCGGCGACCAGCCTAATAATGCTTTATCATTAAATGTGCTGCAGCCAGGTGAAGTGGCTGCCAATGCAGGTACTTCGGGGGTTATCTATGCGGTTACTGATAAATTATTATCTGATAAGTATTCAAGGGTAAATAGTTTTATTCATGTAAATCATACCGATGAAGAGAAGCGTGTTGGTGTTTTGCTTTGCATCAATGGCGCTGCGATCATGAACAGTTGGGCAAAAAAAGTTAGCGGAGAAAATCTAAGTTATAAAGAGATGGATGCGATGGCAGCAGGCGTGGCTGTCGGCAGTGATGGATTGTTTATATTACCTTTTGGCAATGGTTCAGAACGGATGCTGCAAAACAAAATTGTTGGAGCTCATATCAGCAATATTGACCTAAACAAACATACCAAAGCACATATTTACCGCGCGGTCCAGGAGGGAATTGCTTTTGCTTTTCGCTATGGTCTTGATATTATGCGGGAAAATGATTTGCATCCAAAAATTATTCGTGCCGGTAAAGCAAACCTGTTTTTAAGTGATGTTTTTATCCAATCATTTGTAAATGCAACCGGCGTTGCTGTTGAATTATATGAAAACGATGGAAGCGCCGGAGCCGCTTTAGGTGCAGGTGTCGGAGCCGGAATTTATAAATCTTACAGTGATGCTTACACGAAATTCAAACCTTTAGCAAAATTTGAACCTACGAATGTTGAATTGTATGATGGGTTATACAAAGAATGGAAAAAGTTGTTGGAGTTGCATTTGAAATAGCGCTGATACCCATATTATTATCCATAAATACCCATAAATTTTTTCAGAGTAGAAAACAGAAAAAGCAATTATTTCTTCCTTTACTGTTTTAATATCGCCTCTAAAATCTCAACTTATCTTTGTTTTTTATTTCACTTGACGTAACTTACAGGAATGGGGTCAATGTTTACAAGAATATTTGGGAATCAAAGGGTTATAAATCGATTCTTCCTTCTTACGGCCATTCTTTTTTTACTCCCTGCGTTCTCATTCGCACAAAAAGTGGTAACAATAACGGTTAATGATGGCATTAATCCTTCCACTGCCGAATACATTCACCAGGGAATTGAAAAAGCAAAAGAGGAAAATGCCCAATGCCTCATCATCAATTTAAATACGCCGGGAGGCTTGTTAACTTCTACAAGAAATATTGTTACTGATATAATGCGGTCAACAGTCCCTGTGGTGGTATATGTTTCTCCTACCGGTTCCCATGCAGGTTCTGCAGGAACATTTATTACTTTATCAGCCAACATTGCGGCAATGGCGCCCGGAACCAATATTGGCGCGGCTCACCCAGTTGATCTACAGGGGAAATCAGATGCCGTAATGAATGAAAAAGTAATCAATGATGCTTCTGCTTTCATCAGGACCATCGCTGAAAAAAGGGGCAGAAATGTTCAATGGGCAGATGATGCGGTGCGAAATAGTGTTTCTATAACGGAGCGGGAAGCGCTTGAAAAAAATGTGATCGATATTGTTGCCAATGATGAAAATGATTTACTTGCGAAGTTGGATGGGAAACAGGTTGATTTAAACGGCGTAACCAAAATTCTACACACGAAAAATGCAGTAGTTGAGCCATTGGAAATGGGCTTTTTTCAAAAAGTATTAAGCCGTTTAAGTGATCCTAATATTTCGTATATTATCATGATGCTCGGCTTTTACGGGCTTCTGTTTGAGCTGTTTAGTCCGGGCGCTATTTTTCCGGGTATTGTTGGCGTTATTTGTTTGATCCTGGCCTTTTATTCTATGAGTTCGATGCCTGTAAATTATGCAGGTTTGGCCCTGATTATTTTTGGAATTATTCTCTATATACTTGAAATAAAAATTATTAGTCACGGGTTGTTGGCCATAGGTGGAACCATTTCAGTTTTGCTTGGCTCAATGATCTTATTTAGAACAAGTCCTATGCAAAATTTTGTATCATTATCATGGTCCGTAATTTTTTCTGTTACCGGCATAACGCTATTATTCTTTCTTTTTTTAATTACTATGGGATTAAGAGCGCAAAGAACAAAACCTGTTTTGGGTGATAACAGCATGATTGGTAAAATAGCTGTAACTACTACCAATATTGATATCCAGGGCCAGGTTAAATTTATGGGAGAAACCTGGAATGCCGTTTCATTGGCAGGAAAAATAAATGCAAATGAAAAAGTTGAAATAAAAGAAATAAAAGGGCTTACTTTATACGTTCAACCTTTAAACAATTCTGTTTAAAAAATATTTATCAGTTTATATTAAAATCAAATAAAAATGCAACAATTTCCAATCGGGCTTCCTATTATTATCCTTGTAGTTTTCGTACTGTATATACTCGCCAGTTCCATTCGTGTTTTAAGGGAATATGAAAGAGGTGTTATATTCAGGCTTGGACGAGTACTAGACAATGGTGCCAAGGGACCCGGGCTTATTATTCTTATCCCGCTAATCGATAAAATGGTGAAGGTTAGTTTGCGCACAGTGGTAATGGATGTGCCACCGCAGGATGTAATTACTGCCGATAACGTTTCCATAAAAGTGAATGCGGTTATTTATTTTCGGGTGGTAAATCCTCAAAGCGCCATTCTTGATATTGAAAATTATCTTGCCGGTACTTCACAACTTTCTCAAACTACTCTAAGAAGCGTTTTAGGCCAGTCAGAGTTGGATGATCTTCTTTCTAAGCGTGAAAAAATAAATGCGCACTTGCAACAAATTATAGATCAGCAAACAGAACCCTGGGGTGTAAAAGTTACTCATGTAGAGGTAAAACAAATTGATCTTCCACAGGAAATGCAGCGTGCGATGGCAAAGCAGGCTGAAGCAGAAAGAGAGAGAAGAGCAAAAGTTATTTCTGCAGAAGGAGAATTCCAGGCTTCGCAAAGATTAAGTGATGCGGCAAAAATATTAAGCGAGCAGCCCAGTGCTTTAACCTTGCGTTACTTGCAAACCTTGCGCGAAATTGCTACTGAAAATAATTCAACCACTATTTTCCCAATCCCTATCGACTTCTTAAAACCATTTATGAAAACCCTTACAGAGACTCAGCAAAGCAAAGGAGGTTCGTCAGTAGTTATCGACAATCCTGAGAATCATTAATTTATTTTTGGCATTAATCATGTTGTTTAAAAGTTGCCGGCGGTATTAAACCGGCAACTTTCTTAATTATATATACGATCGCATAATTTTTAAAAATGCAGTTTAATTTTAAAAAACTTATTGAAGAATAAGAAATTATTTTTGCAACTTAATTTATAAATACCAGATGAAACAAATTGAAATTGGACATTTAGAACCCGAAGACTACCAGGAATTATTAACCGCTATGAAAGCTTCTTATCCAGGATGGGCAGGAAGTTTTTGGACTTTGGAAACTATAAAAAAACTGATCACTAAATTTCCAGAAGGTCAAATTGTGATCAAAGCTGATAGGGTAGTAGTTGGATGCGCCCTTTCAATCATTGTAAATTATAATCGTTTTAGCGATTTGCACACTTACAAACAAATTACCGGTAATTATACTTTTAATACACATGACCCGGAAAAAGGCGATGTGCTTTATGGGATAGAAATTTTTATTCATCCTGATTACCGGGGCTTGCGGCTCGGGCGCCGGCTATACGATGCACGAAAAGAATTATGCGAACAATTGAATTTACGCGCCATTGTTTTTGGTGGAAGAATTCCTGAGTATCATAAATATGCCGATAAGTTATCGCCGAAAGAATACATACAGAAAGTAAAGCAAAAAGAAATTTATGATCCCGTACTCTCTTTTCAGCTTTCCAACGATTTTCATGTAAAGAAAGTGCTCAATAATTATATGCCCGAAGATGCGCAAAGCAAAGAATTTGCTACGTTGCTTCAATGGGATAATATATATTATACAACTGAAGCCAGAACATTGTTTAATGCCAAAACGTATGCAAGGCTAGGATTGGTTCAATGGCAAATGCGGCCTTATAAAAACATGGATGAAATGTTTACCCAGGTTGAATTTTTTATTGATTCTATCGCGGCATATAAAAGTGATTTTGCTTTACTGCCTGAACTTTTTAACGGACCTTTATTGGCAGAATTTAACGACTTGTCAGAGGCGGAATCAATGAGGGCTCTTGCGCAGTATACTCCTGATTTTAGAAGGCGATTTAGAGATTTGGCTATAAGGTATAATGTAAATATTATCACCGGAAGTGTTCCTTCGCTGGAGGATGGAATTTTAAAAAATGTTGGGTTTTTATGTCATAGAAACGGCGTAGTAGATCAATATGAAAAAATTCATATCACGCCGGATGAGGCAAAGTTCTGGGGAATGACAGGCGGTAAAACGCTGCAGGTTTATGAAACAGATGCTGGTAAAATCGGTATACTGATTTGTTATGATGTAGAGTTTCCTGAACTTCCAAGATTGCTTGCTGAACAGGGAATGCAAATATTGTTTGTTCCTTTTTTGACAGACACACAAAATTCGTATAACCGTGTCCGTTACTGTGCGCAGGCAAGAGCGATAGAAAATGAATGTTTTGTGGCGATAACCGGTTGCATCGGTAATTTGCCAAAGGTGGAAAATATGGATATTCAATATTCGCAATCTGCGGTTTTTACACCATGTGATTTTTCTTTTCCTTCTAATGGCATTAAAAGTGAGGCAACCGCCAACACGGAAATGGTCCTCATAGCAGATGTTGATCTTTCGTTATTGGATGAGTTGCATGCACATGGAAGCGTAAGAAACCTGAAAGACAGGCGTACCGATTTTTATGAATTAATCCTTAAAGAGCAACGATCTATATAATCGTTTTTAAAAGTATTATGCTGATTAAAGAATTAAGACTACAGTCAACAAACATAATACCCTTATTCTCATTTTATAAGGAAGTGATGGAAATGGCTGTAATCCAATCAGCTAATGGAATTACTATTACTGCCGGCGAAACAAAATTGATCTTTGAAGAAATAACTGCGGATGAAAATCCATTTTATCATTTTGCTTTTAATATTCCATCAAATAAACTGCAGCAGGCTTTTGATTGGGTAAAACAAAAGCTAGATTTATTGTGGCTGAAAGATTATGACGGTTTCATTGCTGACTTTGTAAACTGGCATGCTAAATCTTTTTATTTTAAAGATCCTGCAGGAAATATTCTTGAAATGATTGCCCGGTTTGATTTAAATGATATAGTTGATGAACCCTTTTCTTCGCGGCAAATAAGAAATGTAAGCGAAATGGGAATTGTGTTTCCTGTAAAAACTTTTGATGAAGATGTAAAGGCTTTAATGAAAAACTTTTCTCTTAATTATTTTGATAAACAGCCGCCATTGCCACAGTTCAGGGCTATAGGAAATGATGACGGTTTATTTATTGTAGTGCCTGAAAGCCGGACGTGGTTTGCCACAGATAATGAAGCAAAAATATACAGAACTGAAGTGGCCTTTATTGATAATACTAAATTACATAAACTTATTCTTCCTTAATTAGTGCTGCTTGTTTTTCCTGGTGAATTACAACCTTATCCTTGAACCAATCTCAAAAACCTTATCTGAAGGAAGGTTAAAATATTTGGTAACCCTTGTTGAATTGCGACCTAAAAAATCAAACAGGTTTTCACGAAGAGGGCTCATGCCGGTATTTTTGGTCACTTCAATCGATTCGCGCCCCAAAAAATAAGTTGCATTTTCCAGGTCAATCGCCAGGCCTTTTTGTTTTAAACTTTCAAGTGCTTCAGGAATATTTGTTTCATCCATATAACCGTAATGGATCATGATAAGTGTAACGTGTTTGTCAAGCTTTTTAATAGCTACCTGGTTTAAAAGATTGACGTGGGGAACAGGATCGAATTGTATGGATACGACGTATATGTTTTCGTGTATAACCTGGTTGTGTTTCAGGTTAAAAAAAAAGGCAGGCGGCGTTCCATAAGGATTTCTTGTTAAATAAATTGCAGTTCCATCTGCAATTACCTTTGCATTATTCTGGTAGTAAGTAAGAAATTTTTCAAGCGGATCTGTTGTTTTGTTTATTTGAATGCTCATCATTCTTTTCCCTATGTACCATGTGGTCATTAAATAATAAATAATGCCGGCTACCGCAAGTGGAAACCAGCCGCCTTCCGGAATTTTTACAATGTTGGCTGCAAAAAAAGAAAGATCAATAACCAGGAAAAATAAAACAAGGGACAATGCAGCTGCCAGCTTCCATTTCCATAAAGTGCGCATGGCTACAAAAGCAAGTAAGGTAGTTATCACCATCGTGGTGCTTACTGCTACACCATAAGCAGCTGCAAGGTTATCGGAAGTCTTAAAAGAAATTACTAATCCGATGGTGGCAATGAACAGTATCCAATTTAATTGTGGTATAAATATTTGGCCTCTTTCGTGAACGGATGTATGGATGATTTTAAAACGCGCCATAAATCCCAGCTGGATCGCCTGGTAACTCAAGCTGAAAGCGCCGGAGATAACTGCTTGGGAAGCAATAACTGTTGCTAATCCCGCCAGGATAACCAAAGGATACAATGCCCAATGTGGTGCCAGATAATAAAACGGGCTGGTAATAAAATTGTGGTTTTCGAGCAATAATGCGCCCTGTCCGAAATAATTTAATACAAGGCATGGGAGAACTACATAAAACCATCCTCTTCGGATTGGCCTTTTCCCAAAATGTCCGAGGTCGGCATATAATGCTTCGCCACCTGTAACGACTAGAAAGACAGCACCCAAAATGGTGATGCTTCCCCAACCATTTATCGAAAAAAAATGAACTGCATAATATGGATTTAGCGCGGAGAGAATTACCGGATATTTAACGATCTGGTTGATACCTAAAAGTGCAAGAGTTAAAAACCAGCAAAGAATGATAGGGCCAAAGATCATTCCTACATGACCCGTGCCTTTGCTTTGAAAGAAAAAAAGTATAAAGAGAATTACGATGGTAATCGGTAAAATGTAAGGTTCAAAAAAAGGCGTAGCAATTTTTAATCCCTCTACTGCACTTAATACAGAAATGGCCGGTGTGATCATTCCATCGCCATAAAGCAATGCGGCACCAAACAATCCCATCGTTAATATCAACAGGTATTTCCTGTTCTTTTTTTTCGGTAAAACCAATGCCATCAGTGCCAGGATGCCTCCTTCCCCTTCATTATCAGCATTTAATATGAGTACGAGATATTTTATGCTGATAACAAGAATTAATGACCAAAAGATGAGTGAAAGAACGCCAAAAATATTTTGATCTGTAGCGGCAATTCCGTGTGTTCCACCGAAGCAAACTCTTAAAGCATATAAGGGGCTTGTTCCAATGTCTCCGAATACAATGCCTAATGCCGCAATGGTCACTTTAAATAAGTTGTTGGATGGCTTAGTTTCCATATCACTTTTTATTTCAAATTTGGCTGATGCTTTTGCCGACAAAATGAATCTTTTTTGAACAAACTCTTTTCAAAAATTTTATTAAATAATTAATCTTACACCACCTAAATCTGAAAGACGATGTGGAAATCTGTCACTGGGTGAACCAATAAACATGAAATTTTGAGGGATATTCCATTTTTTGCTTAACCTGTTAATTATTTCAGGGCCAAATACGCCGGGAATTTGGATGTATTCAATTTTAATATCCGGATAAGCGCGATCCAATGCTTCAAAATCTCGCATAAAAGTGTCATTCAATTGCTGTTCTTTTTGTAGTACGGTTACAATTTTAAGCCGTTGGGTTATTTCATTTTCCCTTACGTAAATAATTACTTTGTTCAATATCGCAATATCATCTCCTTTGGTAAAAAAAACAAAATCCTGTTTATTTAAATTTCTTAATTCTTTGGTAAGGTGAAACTTACTAAGGAGTGTTACTCTTTGTACTTTGTCAAAAAAATTATTGACATATATGATCAAATAACGAATCACTACTTTTCTTTCAAGGAATAAAGTAATGATCAAAAATGCGGGAACAAAATATTGGAGAAAAACAACAAGGTAATCCGGATGAAGTTTTATATTACCAAATAAGGCTAAAAGAACGCCAAAAATTCCCAGTATTACCGTCAAAGGGGTTGCATACTCAGGCCTGGGTAATTTTGACCGTTTTATTTTGAGAAGTAAATTGCCAATTCCAAAAAACGCCATTACTAATAAAAAGGAAATGGTATATACACCGGCTAATGGCCCGAGTTCGCCTTCTGTAATAAACAAAACGGAAAGGCATAAAATATAGAAAAGCATTAAAATTCTTGGTGAACTGTTTTTTTTGTTCTCTTTCAGCAGGAACTGGGGCAGGATCCGGTCCAATGTCATCCGTTTTAGTAAACCTCCAACTCCAACAAAAGACGTAAGAACGGCACCACTCAAAACAAGAAAAGCATCAAGTGAAATTACTAATGCAAGCCAGCTGCCGCCGGTTTTATTTCCCATAAAAGATAAGAGCGCGTCCTGGTTTGGTGCCACATCACTAATTGGTAATACCATAACTGCTAAAAGAGCGATCGAAGGATTTATGATAGTAACCGCCACCCACATGTTGCGAAGCGTTTTTGGAAAAACGCCATCCTTCTGTTCTTCAACAAAATTGGCTGAGCTTTCAAAACCTGAAATGCCGAGCATAGCGGTGCTAAATCCAAGAAACAAAACAGAAAATAAACTTCCTTTGATGGGAGCATGGAAATTAATATTTGCCAGCTCAAAGCCGTTCATTGTTATATAATAAACAGCGCTTAAAATTAAAAGGGCCATTACTGATAAATGCACGATAAAAATAATGGTGGCAACAATTGCTGATTCGGTTATACCGGAAATAGTAAGAATTAAAAAAATGGTGAGAAGTACCATTGTAGCAATAATTACCGGGAAAACAGGAAAAATGCTGTGCAAATATTTCATTGCTTCAGAGGCAGAAATAACAGCAGTAACCATGTAGGAAAGTATCGTAAGACAAGCAGCCACAGATGCATTCCCTTTGCTGGTAGTATTTAAAAGAATGTTGTAAGCGCCTCCATTCAAGGGTAAAGCTCCAACAGCTTCACCATAAATTTTTCGAAACGCAAATAAAACCGCAGCAACGAGCAGAAGTGCAATGAAAGCATATTGTCCGGCGTAAACAATGGTAAGGGCAGAAACATACAAGCATGATGAAGTAATATCGTTTCCACAAATGGCAGTAGCTGCCAGTTGTTTTAATTTTTTTGGATGAGAAATGGCTTGTTCGTTCATGCTGATTATAAATCTTTGAGAGGTAATTCTAAAACTGCTTCTGCTCTTGCCAAATGATCATCTCTAAAGATTTATTTTAAATAGATCTCAATGTAATTAAAAAAAAATATTTTTTATTATTATTTAGGTATCACAATTTGTGTGCCTGTTAAGACTACTTTTTTGAAAACAAAAATTCGGCGTTTTTGCTCGTTTGCTGTGCCGCTTCTTCCACTGAAATGTTTTTTACTTCCGAAAGCTTCTCAACTATATACTTCAGGTAACTACTTTCATTTCTTTTGCCGCGAAAAGGAACAGGCGCTAAATAGGGCGAATCAGTTTCCAACACTATGTATTGCATATCTATATCTTTGATTACTTCTGCCAATCCGGAATTTTTAAAAGTAAGCACGCCCCCGATTCCTAAAAGAAAACCTGCATCAATAATCTCTTTTGCATTTTCTATTGTTCCGCTAAAACAATGAAAAATTCCATAAAGTCCTTTTCCCTGGTATTCCTTTACAGTGTCTATAGTTTCCTGCATGGCATTTCGTGTATGCAATACCAACGGCCTTTTATATTGAACAGCCCAATGAGCATGTATGCGCAAACTTTCATATTGTTGCTTAGTAAAACTTGTATCCCAATAAAAATCCAATCCTGTCTCACCAATCGCTGCAAATTCTCTTTCGGCTAATTGCTCTTCGATCTTTTCTAGTTCATCTTTAAAATTATCTTTTACAGAACACGGGTGAAGGCCGGCCATCGCAAAAATTTTATCAGGATATTTTTTTTCCAGCTCAAGCAAAGCTGATGTTTCTGAACTATCAATGGCAGGTAAATAAAATTTTTCTACACCTTCAGCGGTTGCTCTAAAAATAACCTCATCTATGTCGGTTTTAAACTCTTGTACGTATAAATGCGTATGGGTATCTATTAGTTTCATAACAACAAAGGAAATTAATTATTTTTTAACTCATTATTAAACTTCACCATGCGACCAAAGCCAGTAGAACTTTTTTTACATTTTCCACTCAAAATTTAAACACTATGAATTATCAAGATCAACCTTTGCTTTACTGCTGTCGTTGGATAAACCCGCGAAAAGTTCAGATTTCGAGAAACACTAACCAGGAGTACCGGATTTTGGGTGATGTATCTTGTGATAACAAGGTGACAATCATCATAAACGATATTTCATATAATTTTTACCAACGTTAAAAAAAATGTTGATGAATTGTTAAATAATTATTAACTTCACGCTAGTTTTCATAGGGTACGGATTAAAAACGGGCTTGAGTATCTACTCAGGCCCAATTTTTTTATTGAAATTCAGATGGTAAAACAGGAAAGTGAAAATCCTTATCCGAATAAAATTTTAATATTCTTGGCAAGGCGTATTTTAGAGTAGCAAAGGATTTTAGGCTGTCGTGAAACACAACGATAGAACCGGGTTTTGCATTGTTAACCACATTTAGGTAACAGTTTTCACCGGTTACAGCCGGATCAAAATCGCCGCTTAATACATCCCACATAATTGTTTTTAAATGAAGTTTATCACCACTGATTGCCTTTAACTGGAATTTGGTAATTCTTCCATAAGGCGGCCTGAATAAATTGCTATCTATAATTTTTGCAGCTTTGGCAATATCTTCTACGTAAGTTTTATCATCAGTTTTCCATCCGTTTAAATGGTTGTAAGTGTGGTTGGCAACTTTATGCCCTTCAGCAATAATTCGTTCATACATTGAAAAGTTTTCTTTTACATTTTTGCCTACACAAAAAAAAGTGGCTTTGGCATTTAATTTTTTTAATTCATCAAGCACAAACGAAGTCGCCTCCGGGTGCGGCCCGTCATCAAAAGTTAAGTAAAGAAGATTTTCGTCTGTATCAATTCTCCAGGTTCGGTCTTTAAAAATTTGTTTGAAAATCCCAGGCGTTTTTTTGAAATAAAACATAGAATTAAAAGTAATCTTTTTTAAAATTCTCTATTTATTTTATTCTCAAAAAGGTATTTTTTTCGATAACGAGCTATAAAAATCATTAACAAAAATTGTATTTAAAAAATCAGTAAATGGTTGTACCTTTGCAGCCTTAAAAAATCATGCCGTAACATGATAAATGGCCAGCAACGGAGTTGGCATATATCTCTGTAACACAGTAAATGGCATGGCAATTAACTTTTAAATAATAATTGTACATGAAATTAAGTCAATTTAAATTTGACCTCCCTCTCAATCTTATTGCACAAAATCCTACCAAAAGAAGAGAAGACAGCAGGCTGATGGTAATCGAAAGAGCCACAGGGAAAATTGAAAACAAACATTTTAAAGACGTCCTTGATTACTTTGATGACAAAGATGTTTTTGTAGTTAACAACACTAAAGTTTTTCCTGCGCGTATGTATGGCCGTAAGGAAAAAACCGGTGCCAAGATCGAAGTTTTTTTGCTAAGGGAATTGCACAAGCAAAACCGCCTGTGGGATGTGATTGTAGATCCTGCAAGAAAAATAAGAGTAGGTAATAAATTATATTTTGGTGAAAATGATGAACTGGTAGCAGAAGTAATTGACAACACCACCAGCCGCGGAAGAACGATTCGTTTTCTTTGGGAAGGTAACGAAGAAGATTTTAGAAAGATGTTGCATTTTATGGGAGAAACACCTTTGCCAAAATACATCAAGCGTAAGCCCGATGAAGAAGACAGGGAAAGATACCAGACAGTTTATGCAAAACATGAAGGCGCTGTTGCCGCACCTACAGCTGGTTTGCATTTTAGCCCGGAGTTGATAAAGCGTTTGGAAATCCAGGGAATTAAGTTCGCTGAAGTTACATTACACACCGGCCTTGGTACTTTTCGTCCGATAGAAGTTGAAGACCTGAGCAAGCACAAAATGGATGCGGAATATTATCACATTGATGAAGAGGCTTGCAAAATTGTGAATAAGGCAAAAGAATCTAATCACAGGATTTGTTCTGTAGGAACAACGACTATGCGCGCGATGGAAAGTTCTTTTACTGCTCAAAAGTTATTAAAACCTTCAGAGGGCTGGACGAATCATTTTATTCATCCGCCGTATAATTTTAATATTGCTGATTCATTGATCACGAATTTTCATTTGCCAAAAACAAGCCTTTTAATTATGGCTTGTGCATTTGCAGGTTATGATCTTATCATGGATGCTTATAAGAAAGCAATAAAAGATAAATACCGTTTCTTCAGTTATGGAGATGCGATGCTGATTATTTAAAGAAGCATTTTACAATAAATATTTTTAGGCTGGTGTTTTTCATCAGCCTTTTTATTTATAGTAAATCAACAATTAATTCATATTCTTATTTTGCTTTAAAAATAGCACCGAAGCTGTTTAAAATGCCACCATTTTTAAGCAAAAAATAAGGGTATTTCTATGTTCAAACAGCATGGTTTTATACGCTCATTCACTTACCTTTGCAGCCCATAAACCCGAAAAATTATGAGCGGCGCATTAAAAGAAGTCAGGAACCGTATAAAGAGCGTTCAAAGCACGCAGCAAATCACTAAAGCCATGAAGATGGTAAGCGCGGCAAAGCTAAGAAGGGCGCAGGATGCCATCATTCAAATGAGGCCGTATGCCCAAAAGTTGCAGGAAATGCTCGGCAACATTATTGGCAATGCTGAAGGAGACATTAATCTTGCACTCGCTAAAGAAAGGCCTGTAGAAAAAGTGCTGATTATTGTAATTACCAGCGACCGTGGTTTGTGCGGCGGTTATAATAGTAATCTCATCAAGCTGACAAAACTTGATATCAAAGAAAAATATGCCGCTCAATTTGCAAAAGGAAAGGTAACGATTCTTCCCTTGGGTAAAAGAGGGTATGAACATTTTCTAAAAAATAAATATAAAGTAGTTGATAAATACTGGGACATATTTTCTGACCTTTCTTTTGAAAATGTAGTTAAGGCTGCCAAATACGCGTTAGATGCTTTTTCAAGAGGGGAAGTAGATGCAGTGGACCTGGTCTACAGCGAATTTAAAAATGCCGCGACTCAAAAATTTACTACCGAGCAATTTTTACCTGTAAAGAAATCAGCACCTGAGAAGGGCAATACAAAAGCAGATTTTATTTTTGAACCAGATAAAGAAGTGCTTCTGCAGGAACTGATGCCTAAAATTTTAAATACACAATTGTACAAAGCCATTCTGGATGCAAATGCAAGTGAACACGGAGCGCGGATGACCGCTATGGATAAGGCTACTGATAATGCCCAGGAACTTTTAAAAGCATTGAAGATAAGTTACAACCGTGCAAGGCAGGCTGCCATTACAACAGAACTTACGGAAATTGTAAGTGGTGCTGCGGCGTTGCAAGGATAGAGCCTCTAACCCGAAAAGGGGAATAGGGAAAATTAAAAATAAAATTAATAAAGGCCCTTTAGGGGTTGGGGTATGGAACTATCATTGATCATTCCACATATTGAAGCGTTGATATTTGCCAGCGACAAACCGTTGGCTATACCCGATCTTGTTGAATTACTCAATAGCGCTATGGCATTTATTGATGACCGTGCTACAGAAGACCAGGTGAATGCTGCAGTTGATGCTATTAAAGAAAAATATGATGCTGAATTCTACGCTTTCGGTTTAGTGGAAAGTGGTGGTGGATGGCAGTTTCTTACCAAAACGGAATACCACAAAACCATTGCGCAACTTAATGGCGATAAGTATTTGAAAAAATTATCAGTTGCCTCTATTGAAACGCTTTCTATCATTGCTTATAAACAGCCTGTTACCAAATCTGAAATAGAATTGATCCGTGGAGTGAATTGTGATTACGCGGTTCAGAAACTTTTGGAAAAAGAATTAGTAGTAATTTCAGGAAGAAAGGAAGATGCAGTTGGCAAACCTTTGCTTTATTCCACTTCTAAAAATTTCATGGATTATTTTGGAATTAATTCTGCTGATGATCTTCCTAAAATTAAAGAGATACTGAACCAGGAAATTGTAGAAGCCACTAAAGTGGAAAGAGAAGAAGACGATATTGAAAATAGCATGGAAGAAGCGATAGAAAGACCAGAGGAACCTGCAAATGCTTTTGATAAAGATGAAGACCAAAAGCAGGACTTATCAGAAACATCGTAAAAAACTATTCGTAAAAAAACTTCAATAACAATAATTTCTATTTAATTTCCGTGCTTCAAATAATTTTAAAAGGACTTTTATTTAGCTCATAATGTCTCAGGTTTTATCTCATACTCAACTTACTGCCATCGCTGATGAATTTGGAACACCAGTGTATATTTATCATACTGAAAAAATTGCTGAGCAATATCAAAAATTAAAAGATGCTTTTGCACAGCAGGATGTGGTAATATTTTATGCATGCAAGGCACTTACCAACGTCAGCATTCTTAGGTTCGTAAAATCAATTGGTGCCAATGTTGACTGCAGTTCTATTAATGAAGTGAAGCTTGCTTTGCATGCCGGTTTTGCGCCGGAAAAAGTATTATATACTTCTAATGGTATTGCTTTCGAAGAAATTGAAGTAGCAAAAAATCTTGGGGTTCATATCAATATCGACAGTCTTTCCAATCTTGAAAAATTCGGAAAAAAATTCGGACATTCTTATCCTGTTGGCATTCGTTTGCGTCCTAATATACTGGCTGGCGGCAATCTTAAAATCTCTACCGGTCATGATAAAAGCAAGTTTGGAATTCCTGTAGATCAGTTTCAAAAAGTGTTGGATTGTGTTGAGCAAAATAACCTCTTCATTCGTGGCCTGCACATACACACCGGAAGTGAAATTAAAGATGCCGATGTTTTTGTAAAAGGAATTGAAAAATTGTTTGAGATTATTCCACATTTTAAAGAACTTGAATTTGTGGATCTGGGCGGAGGTTTTAAAGTGCCTTATAAAGAAGGTGATACTGAAACTGATATAAAACTCCTTGCACAAAAAGTGAAGGAAGCATTTGCTAATCACCCAAATCCCGGAAATAAACCTTTGCAAATCTGGTTTGAGCCCGGCAAATTTTTGGTGAGCGCTGCCGGATACCTGGTTACCAGAGTGAATGTGCTGAAAGAAACAGGTTCAACTACTTTTGCGGGAGTAAACAGCGGTTTTAATCATTTGATAAGGCCGATGTTTTATGATTCATATCACAGGATAGAAAATATTAGCAATCCGAATGGACCTGGAAAAGCGTATACTGTTGTTGGTTATATTTGTGAAACAGATACTTTTGCCACGGACAGGAAAATAAATGAAATCAAAGAGGGCGACTACCTTGCTTTTTATAATGCCGGCGCTTACGGTTTTGAAATGTCATCAAATTTTAATTCAAGGCTTAAGCCTGCTGAAGTAATGGTAAAAGATGGAAAAGCATTGTTGATCAGAAAAAGAGATGTATTTGAGGATTTGTTGAAGAACCAGGTGGAAGTGTAAATATTATTTTGTTTTTGGGTTAATTTATTTGTTTACTGTTTATAGCTTTTATTATATAGTTCCTAAAAAATTGTATGGAAAAAATTATCATTATAGGCGGCGGTGTTAATGGGCTTTGCGCTGCTTATTATCTGCAAAAGAGAAATGCTTTTGACATTACTATCATTGATCGTGGCAATATTTCTGATAATTGTTCTTTTGGCAACATGGGTTTTTTATCCCCGAGTCATTTCATTCCCCTTGCATCTCCGGGTATTGTATCAGAAGGGCTAAAATATATGATGAGCAGTACAAGTCCTTTTTATATAAAACCAAGGCTGAACCTGTATTTTCTGCAATGGGCAATAAAGTTTTATCAAAACAGCAATCAAAAAACGGTAGACAAAAACTCACCTCACTTAAGTGAGTTGCTCAATCTGAGCCGCCGTTTGATGAATGAAATAAGAGATGATATCGGCGATATATTTGACATGGAAGAAATAGGTTGCATGATGATGTGCCATTCTAAAAAAGCTTTTGAAGATGAACTAAAAGTTGCCGATAATGCAAAAAGACTAAAGTTGGAAGTTGAAATTTTTAACAGGGAAGAGTTGCAAAAAAAAGAACCAGATGTAGAGCTTGATATTTACGGAGCCGTTTTATTTAAAGATGACGCGCACATTCATCCTGGAAAATTTATGGTGGCGATGAGGAATTATTTAGAGAAGAACGGAGTCAGGTTTCAATTAAATACAAACGTTTCAGGGTTTGCAAAAAATCATAAAAAGATAGAATCAGTTATAACAGATAAAGGCTCCTTTGGTGCAGATAAAATTATTTTAAGCGGAGGAACCTGGTTATCTGAATTAGCTAAAAAAGCCGGGGTTACTTTATTGATTGAAGGCGGCAAAGGCTACAGCTATACTTATGATCATGTTGAGAAAAATATTCATTACCCCGCAATATTGGTTGATGGCCGCTGCGCCGTAACTCCCTGGGGAAAGACACTACGAATTGGAGGTACAATGGAATTTAGCGGAAATAACAACAAGGTTTTGATAAAGAGAATGGAGGGTATTTATAATTCAGTAAAAAAGTTTTATCCCGGATTGAAAATTGATTTTCCTCCAAAAGATAAGATATGGACCGGCCTCCGCCCCGTATCTCCTGACGGCTTGCCCTATATTGGAAGAGCAGGTAATTATGAGAACCTTTTGATTTCAGGAGGAAACGCTATGCTTGGTATTTCTGAAGGAGCTGCTGCCGGACAAATCATCAGTGATTTAATTGAAAAAAGAAGTACACCTATTGATATAAGCGCCTTTAAGGTGGATAGATTTTAGTTTATGAGATCGAATAAGAATCTTAATTATTTGTTCGTTTACTATTTCGTGTAGTCATTACCGTTATAAAAAATTGTTATTTAAACTTGTTTTTATCTGCCTCAATTTTTTGCCTGAACATTTCCCTCATTTTTTCATTGGCTCCTTTAAGGATAATTATGAGTGAGCCTCTTTCTCTTGCGTAAACATTGGTAACACTATTAAATAAAACTGCTGACGAAAAATCCTTTATAAAGGGGTGTTCCATTTCCTGCTTGTCATCGGTTATCATAACTACATTTTCAAGGTGGATGCTATCGGGAAGCCAATATAAAAAGCTGGCGTTATCACTATATGCTTCTGGAAGATTAAAGTCTTTTCTATAAAAGTTAACTGCACCCGCTTCTCCGTAATTGTCAGAGAAAATGATGGTGTTTTTCTTTTCTTCATTCGTTAATGTTGAATAAGCGGCTGCTGTTTTTACTGTCATTTCTTTCCAGCCGAGCATATCTGCAAAATCCTGAGGTATAGGATGATTATTCAGGTCTTCCCATTTTAAGAAACCAACTTTTTCAACATGCATAGCCTTATAATAAGCAGCTAATTTAGCGGGTTTTGCAACTGGCAATCCAAGAGGAATAATAGGAAGGCCGACAGCCAGGGGTATAATGATAAAGGCGTATTTCCAAACTTTCGAATGCTTGCTGGCAAAGCGTTCTAACTGAAAAGCGCCAAAGGCAAATAACACAGGGTACACACCTGCAGAATAATAATCTTTACCATGAAAATATAGCAGCAATAGTATAACAAAAAGATAAGTCCAGGCGAAGGTCCTGTACTTTCCTTTTTCTTTGAAAACTAAAAAAAATAATCCTGCGAGCCAGATAAAAACACAAGGCAAGTTCATTAAGACCTGGTTAATCAAAAATCCTTTCGGGCTTACATATTGCAATTGAGTTCGTTGCAGTTCCTTCATATGAACACGTACAGGAAAATGATTTTGGTATTCCCATAAAAGCGTAGGAAGAAAAATCATGAATGCAATGGCTGCTGCAAAATATAAGTGTTTGTTTAAAAATATTTTTCTGTTCCTGGTAATTAATAATCCGGCTAAAATACTTATTACAAAAAATACAACAGAATATTTACTGATCATTCCAAGGCCAATGCTGATCCCTAAAACATACAACCATTTATTTTTATCGCTTTGTATAAAACGAAAAATACTATAGGCTATCATTGTCCAGAAAAAGACTTCCAGGAAGTTGGGCTGGAACAAAAAGTTAAGTCGTAAATAAAGACCTAATATGAAGGGCAAAAAACCAAGGAACAATGCAAACGCTTTTCCTCCTAAATGTAGAATGAACTTTCCAACAATTAAATAAGTAAGCGCCCCAAATAAAGATGGCCATAACTTTATCCAGAAAATGCCAGCGCCAAAAAAGTTGGTTAGCCATGCAAAAACAGAAAGCAAAGGAGGAATTTCCATAAAGCCCCACGCCATGTGATGGGCTTCTGCCAAATACAAAAACTCATCGCGGTGCGGCTCATATAAAGGGTTTTGTAAAATGAAAGGAAGAATAAATTTTATAAAAGCGAGCAGAAATAGAACCCTGTATTCCTTTTTCATTTAGAACAATTTTAAATTATTGCACCAACTGTTAATTTACTTGAGTTGCTTCATTATTTCTTCAACTGCTTTTTCAATTTGCGGATCTTTATTATTCATCCTGTCTTCAAAAGTATTTTTCACATAAATATCCGGCGAAACTCCTGTGTGTTCCAGGTTTTTTCCATCAAGAGTAAAGCAACCCCACGAAGGTAATCTGACTGAAGATCCATCTACCAGTGACTTTGCGCTGGTGAAAATGATCCAGTGATAAGAATCGGTTCCAATTATTTCCCCCAATTTTAATTGTTTAAATCCTGCTGCCGTCATTTCAGCATCGCTCAGGGTTTGTTCATTGATCAATAGAATAATAGGTTTTGCTGCTGGCGCAAAATCAGGCTGAGGACTCATTTTACCATCCCTGTATTTCCATTGCAAGTAAGGCAACTGTGATAAAAACTGCAATACTTTGTCATGTACATTTCCGCCGGTGTTATATCGCAGATCAAGTATCAATCCTTTTCGTTGATTGATAGAATCTGAAACCATTTGACGTTCAAATTGGCTGAAAGCATTACTACCCATATCTTTCATATATACATAACCAATTTGCTTTTTGCTTAAAGCATCTACTTTTTGCCTGTTAGCATCAATCCATTCATCGTATAAATGTTCCTGTGATTGGCCGACGGATGAAGGATGGATTTTTACCTTAAAGGTTTTTGAACCACGCCTGAACACGAGAACCATTTCATCAGGTATTTCTGATCGCATGAAATAATATTCCCGATTTTGTTTTTTATCAATCTTCACATCATCCACGCTTATAAGTTCATCTCCTTTTTGAATATTAATTTCAGGGAGATCGGAGCAATCATCTTTAATAACATGATCAACAATATAAGGATGGGCGTTGCTGAACATAAGGCCTGGCGAAGCAGTTGTTGTTTTATAAAAGGTCTTTTCATCTGCACCAAAAGTCGAAAATCCATAATGAGATGAATTTAATTCACCCATCATATTATTCAATAAAATTCTGAAATCATTTCTTGTTTGAAGTTGCGGCAAAAAGGATGCATAACGATCTCGTATTGACTTCCAGTTAATGCCATTAAATTTATCGTTATAATAATTTTCCTCTAAATCGCCCCACGCTTCATAAAACATCTGGTTAAATTCCTCATCCATATTAATGGTAAACGGATAACTGATGTCAACCTTTTCGAGTGAATTTTTATTTACATCCAGTTTATTGATATTGCCTTTATTGAGAACATAATAATGATCTTTATATCCTTTAATATTCAGATTTCCTCCATTGGCATCTTTCACCTGCTCTGTTTTTGTTTTTTCAAAAGGCTCGAGAGTTAATTTCCATAACGAAGCTTTTCCGTTTTCATGATTTGAAATAAAAAAAACAAATGTTTTTTCTCCGTCCTTCATCACTAATAAATCTGACTGATCACCAAACCCCGGACCTATTTCTTCAATGCGGTCCATCATGTTTCTGAAATCGATTTTTACAACAGGCTTGGTGGTACTATCTTTTGATGTTTTAGTTTCCTTCTCTTTTTTTTCCTTATCCGTAGTTTTAGATGAATCAGGTTTGGTTTCTTCTTTCTTTTTTACAAATAGAGAATCAAACATATCTGAACGATAAGGTTGAGCGATTCTTTCAAGTGGCATCCGGTACATTTTTTCGTTTTGCGAGCCGTAAGGATATGTAGGATGAGTCCTGTCTGAAATAAAGTAAATGTATTTTCCATTGGGAGACCAAAAAGGATTTGATTCAGTAACACCGGTATTGGTAATATTATAAGTTTTCTTATCCGCTATCTTGTAAAGAAAAATATCTTGCTCAAAATTTCTATGCGCTGTATACATTACATATTTGTCATCCGGTGAAAAATATGGAGTTGAATTTTCAATTCCCCAAATCTCATCTTTTGCTATCATCGAACTTTTCATTGTTTTTAAATCCAGCAACATCACTTCATCGCTGCCACACAAATAAACGGCCTTCGTTTCATCACTGTTGAAAGTAAGACTGCGACAGCTTTTTTCATCATTAGTGATCTGTTTTTCCAGCTCGTCACTTTCAATATCTTTTGTAAAAATATTTTCAAAACCTTCATACGTCTGACCAAATAAAACTGTTTTATTGTCTTTTAACCAATGAACTTCCATTGCTCTTTCACGGCCATGTGTTTTTATTTCGCGGATGAATTTTCCTTTTGAATCTGAAACAAAAAGTTTTCCTCTTGATATGAAGGCCAGTTTTTTCCCATCAGTAGAAACATCAAAATCTGTGATCTTGCCATCTACATTTAAACTTTGTAAAGTGGAAAGCGTATTGTTTTTATAAACTTTTAAAGGAATCTTTTCTGATTGTTTAGTTGCGATGATGTATGAATATATCTGGAAATCTTTTTCAAAAACAATTTGGTCTCCGGTGGCATCTACAAAAGGATGCATGATAGAAGTATTGAAATTGGTTAGTGGTGTTTTTTTACCATTTACAAAAGTGTATAAGTTGTATTGCCCGTTAGCCTCATCAGATATAAAATAAATATTTCCTTTTTTATCAACCGTTGCCCACATGTCTTTACCGATCCAGTTGGTATAGCGTTTATACTTACCCGTTATAGGATTATAAGATTGAATGTCGGGATTAAAGGGGCCTTTATAACCGATGCGGTTGGCAAAAAAAGAACTTTCAAAAGTGTCGTCAAAAAATATTTCACCTGTAACAGGGTCTTCAAAAGCATTGTGAGTATAATCAAAATTATTTTTACTGAAAACACGCAAAGGAGTGCCGCCGATGATGCTTACTTTATAAGTAGACATCCGGTCGTAGCGGTTAGAAGTAAAATAAATAAATTTACTATCCCACGACCATGATTCAACATTATCGTTAGCACTATGAAAAGACAGGCGTTTGATTACGCCCCCTTCAAGAGGCATCAGGTAAACATCATAATTACCGAATTGAGAACAGCTGAACGCCAGCCATTTTCCGTCAGGCGAAACTCTGGGATTGGTGGCAATACCTTGTTCAGCAGTAATTCGTGTGGAGATTCCACCTTCTGCCGGAGCTTTCCAAATGTCACCATCATAGCTATAGATCAAATTTTTTCCATCAGGAGTAAGGGTTGGATAAGAAGCAAAATAAGGAGCAGCATCCTGTGCACTTAGTTGTTGCAAACAAAAAATTGCAAAAATTAAAAATAAATATTTTTTCATTAAAGTGTTACTTAAGGAATAAAGTGTTTGGTAAAGAATAAAAATAGTAAAAAAAGAACAGCAAATCAGAAAATAGGGATGAATGGAAACAAACAAATTTTGGTTAATAAAAAATATTGGGATATCTGTACTTTCGTATAAGGTCGTAATTAAGTTGGGTAGAGTTTTCTATTATTTAAAAGAAAATATTATGGAAAAAATACAGATACTGGTCATTGGCAGCGATTCTCTTTTATTGCAAAAAGTATCTTCGTTCATTAACGAAAATGAAGAGTGGGAGTGCACTGCAGCTACAGACGATGAAAGTGCTGTCGAACTTTTTCATCAAAAGAAATATGATATTATTTTACTGGTAAATGAAATGGAAACTGTATCTGTGAATAAATTTAATTCCGTCTTTTCATTTAATAATCCTGACCTTATTGTTATTAAACATGTTGGTGATTCTACCCAAATTCTTGCAAATGAAATTAAAGATGCATTGCAAAAAAGAAAGAAACCTGTAAGAATAGTTGATGATGTTTTTAAGGATAAAGTAAATGAATAGGCTTGCAGTGAACAAACTTATTTTGTTGATTTATATTTCGATTTAAAATAAAAGCACTAAACTTGGAAACAGTAAATTTAACGGTCCAGAAAAAATACCGTATTGATTCAATTGATATTCTTCGTGGGCTTGTAATGATCATTATGGCTCTTGATCATACGCGTGATTTTTTTCACATCAATTCTGATCCTACTAATTTACAAACTACAACACCCATTTTATTTTTTACAAGATGGATCACTGATTTTTGCGCTCCGGTCTTCGTTTTTTTGTCAGGTACATCTGCTTTCCTGTCGGGAAGAAGAAAAACAAAAAAAGAATTGTCTTCATTTTTATTCAAAAGAGGACTTTGGTTGATTGTTGTTGAAGTTGCCATCTTTAACCTCTTTCTTACTTTTGATCCTACCTATAGTTTTATTGCAGTGCAGGTGCTTTGGGTAATCGGATTTTCAATGATTCTTTTATCAGCGGCCATTTACTTGCCACTTCCTGTAATTTTTTTTACAGGTTTAATAATTGTTTGCGGACACAATTTCCTTGATGCATTTGATTATGCAAGACCTGCTACACCACCCGTTTGGTGGGGTTTTCTTCACCAGCAATCATTTTTTCCTTATGGCAATAATCGGATGTTTGCCTTTTTGTACCCTTTAATTCCCTGGCCGGGAGTGATGATGCTTGGTTACAGTATGGGTGCTATTTACAAACAGGATTATGATGGTAAAAAAAGGCGAAGTCAGTTAATGATCTATGGCATTATTATTACTTTGTTTTTTGTTGCCCTTCGATATACCAATATTTATGGTGATCCATCAGAATGGCATGCTCAAAAAACATTTGTTTTTACTCTTCTTTCTTTTCTTAATGTAACCAAATACCCGCCATCCTTACTTTTCTTAACCATGACACTCGGGCCGGCGTTGATATTGCTCTCCGGCGTTGAAGGAATAAGTTCAAGATGGACAAAGATCGTTTCGGTATATGGAAGGGTTCCTTTCTTTTATTTTCTTGTACACTTTTTTATACTTCACTTTATCATCATGATCATTTTCTTTATCAATGGGCACTCGTTATCAGAAGCAAATACTGGCCTGATACATTTCAGGCGTGATGATTTTGGCTACTCTTTAGGAATCGTTTATTTAATGTGGATTGCAGTTGTTGTGGCTTTGTACCCGTTATGTAAAAGATATGATCGTTTGAAATCATCTCATAAATATTGGTGGTTAAGTTATCTGTAAATCCGTTTAAATTCAACCAAACCCAACCTCAGTATGCCTTGCGGGAATTTCCGTATCGACAAAACCTTTACCTATCAGGCGATTTTTAAAATCTATTTGCACATCGTAATCTCCATGAACTAAGAATAATTTTGTTACCAATTTAGGATCCTGGCAGGAAAGCCACTGGCAGAGATCATCGTAATCACCATGTGCACTCATACTTTTTATTTCACCGATTTCTGCATGCACTTCATGAGTTTGCCCAAAAATCCCTACTTCTTTTGGATGCCTTTTCAACCTGCCACCAAGCGAATTTGGTTCGCAATATCCTGTCAATAGAATGGCATTGCGGCTATTTTCAATATTATTACTTATGTGGTGTTTTACTCTTCCTGCTTCCGCCATTCCGCTTGCCGAAATAATAACCATTGGATCATCTCTGTAATTTAGCGACTTGCTTTCTTCTACAGATTTTACAAAACGCAATCCCTTAAAATTAAAAGGATCATGATCGGTTTGCAATAATTTTTGTACCCGGTTATTAAAATACTGTGGGTAACTTTCCATCACCTGTGTTGCTTCCATACTTAGCGGGCTATCCACATAATAAGAGAGATCGGGAAGCCGGTTTTCATTCTCTAATTGATTTAATGCATATAAGATTTCCTGGGTGCGGCCTACACTAAAAGCAGGAACGATCAATTTCCCTTTTTTCTGCAGGCAGGTTCTTGTAATCCATTCAAGAAGTTTATCAGGAGTACCGGTAATATCTTCATGAATTTTATTTCCATAAGTAGATTCCATAATTATATAATCGGCCTGCGGAAATACTTCCGGTGATTTTAAAATAACATCTCTGTATCTTCCCAAATCGCCTGAAAATGTAAGGTGGGTTTCTTTGCCATTTTCGGTGATCTTTAAATGTACAGTAGTACTGCCAATGATATGGCCGGCATCGAGATACATAAATTGAACATTGTCGTCAATTTTGAACCACGTTCCATAATCTACAATCTTAAATTGTTGAATAGCTTTATCAACATCTTCCATTGTATAAAGAGGCGATAGGTAAGATTTGCCTTGTGCAGCGCGTGTTTTGTTTACATATTTTAAATCGCTCTCCTGAATTCCTGCACTGTCGGCCATCAAAATGGAAGCAAGATCTTTGGTGGCAGGAGTTGCATACACATTTCCCCGATAACCATCTTTCACTAATTTGGGGATGAGCCCGCAATGATCAATATGCGCGTGCGAAAGAATCATATAATCTATTTCTTCAGGATTAAAACCAAAATCGCGGTTCAAGTCATCTGTTTCTGATCCCATTCCCTGGTACATACCACAATCCAATAAATATTTTTTGCCATTGGTGAGAGTAAGTAGATGTTTAGAACCCGTAACGGTGCGTGCTGCTCCATGAAAGCCAATTTTCATACAAACAATTTAAAGATGATAAAAGAAACTAAAGTTACTCAGAAAAAAGGTGGATTAAAAAATTGTTTCAGCAACAGGAAAAAAAATAACGGTAACGAACAAACGAAAAAAATTCTATTTTGATTTGAAAGACCATGTAAATAAAAATTCAGCTATTAATTCATCGTTCTTATTTCTTCCTGTTGATTTTACGGTAATAACTTTCCCTTCAGTACCTGTTGCAGCATCGTTTACAGCCTTTGTGATTTCCAGCCCTTCGGTGCAGGTAAAAAAAGTTATTCCTTTTGCCTTTTTAAAATAATTCGCCTCCATTTTTGTAACCAGCATTGAAATGGCAGGCACTTTTTTATAAGTATTTATTAAAGCCAATACGCCGGTGCTCATTTCTGCAGCCATAGCCAGTGAAGCGAAATAAGTAGAACGAAAAGGATTTTGCGTGAGCCATTTAAATGGAACAGAGGTGATGCATTTTTCTTTACTTATTTCTTTGATCTGTATTCCGGAAAAATAAGAAGCGGGCAATTTCAACAAAAGAAACAATCGGAATCTAAAAGGTGAACGGGCCAGGGCGAGCAATTTGTTTTTCTCTTCCATGATTGTAAATCTGAAATGATTGCAAAACCATTTGAATTTTCAATAAATGATTTAGCAGGAAATGAAAATTAAGCTTATTTGTTTATTTACTAGCAAGAAAACGTAGCGAAAGATCAGAAAAATCTTTTATTTAAACATATAGATGGAGATCAATCTTTTTCCAGCTTTAACTGGGTATTTACCTTTTCCATAAGGTTGTTTACATCAAAAGGCTTTGCTATAAAATCATCAGCACCGTAATCGCTAATAGTTGAAGCCGCGCCTGGATGAGCTGAAAACATAATGACAGGAATATGTTTTGTTGATTTGTTGGATTTTAATTCTTTGCAGATGGCTCTTCCGTCATGGCCAGAAATAAGCACATCTAATAATATAAGATCAGGCTTAAAACTTTCAATTTTAGGCATAGTATTTTCACCTTTAGAGGTTACTTCCACATCAAATCCTTTCATAGATAGCAAGATTTCCATTACGGATAAGATATCAATATCATCGTCAACAACTAGAATTTTGGACATTTTGAATGTTTAACCAGCCTTAAAAAACCAGAATTTGAACAGTAAATTTTTTCACTTCCGGAGCCTAAACCCGAAACGCTTTACTTTTTTTCATAATAATAACGAAGTTCCACTGCAACTATTAGCTCTTTGCCTTCACTGCTTTTTAGAATCGTTAAGAATGCCTGCTCTATTCTCTGAAAACAACTTGTTTCTATAACGATTTATTTTATAGTTTCTTGTTCTTCAACCGGCAAAGATTTTAAATCTTCTTCTCATTTTTTCATCACAGGTATGTGATGCCAATCCTCACAGAAGAAATTCGTTAAAGATTTTTTGTATCAAATTTTGTTCCTAAAATGTAAAAAGAAAGAGAATGTTTTTATTTAACCATTGATTTCTCCTAATTTTTCTTTCAAATTATCATTGATCGCTTTGAGGAATTCTTCGGTATATAAATAGTCCTTTCCGTGCGAAACCTTACTGCCATTGATACACACAGCGAGATCCTTTGTCATTTTACCACTTTCTACCGTTTCTATGCATACTTTTTCAAGCGTATCTGCAAACTGAATTAATTGCTGATTATTATCAAGTTTGCCCCTGAACGCCAACCCTCTTGTCCATGCGAAAATTGAGGCAATGGGATTAGTTGAGGTAGGATTTCCCTTTTCATGTTCACGATAATGCCTTGTTACTGTGCCATGAGCAGCTTCTGCTTCGAGTGTTTTCCCATCCGGAGTAATTAAAACAGAAGTCATTAAACCTAAAGAGCCAAATCCCTGGGCAAGCGTATCACTTTGTACATCACCGTCATAATTTTTACAAGCCCAGATAAAGTTGCCATGCCATTTCAAAGCACTCGCTACCATGTCATCTATTAAGCGATGTTCATAGGTAATATTAGCTGCTTCAAATTGTGTCTTGAATTCATTTTCGTAGATCGTTTGGAAAATATCTTTAAAGCGGCCGTCATATTTTTTGAGGATTGTATTTTTTGTAGAAAGAAACAAAGGCCATTTTTTATTCAACGCCATATTAAAACAACTTCTTGCAAAACCTTCGATGCTTTCATCTACATTAAACATACACATCGCCACACCATCTCCTTTGAAATCGTGAACTTCATACGTTTGTGGCTCACCATTTTCTGGCGTAAAAGTCATTGTAAGTTTGCCTTTCCCTTTTATGATCGCATCCGTCGCGCGGTATTGGTCACCAAATGCATGACGACCGATAATAATAGGAGCTGTCCAGGTGGTAACTAATCTTGGAATATTTTTCATCACGATAGGCTCACGAAAAACAGTTCCGTCCAAAATATTGCGGATGGTTCCGTTAGGACTCCTCCACATGTGTTTTAAACCAAACTCTTTTACCCTTGCTTCATCCGGAGTGATCGTTGCACACTTAATGCCGACACCATATTTCTTTATTGCGTTTGCCGCATCCACCGTCACCTGGTCATCAGTTTCATCGCGATGCTGAATACCCAAGTCATAATATTTTATATCAACATCCACGTATGGAAGTATAAGTTGTTCTTTGATAAATTTCCAGATGATTCTTGTCATTTCATCACCGTCAAGTTCTACTACCGGGTTTTCTACTTTAATTTTTGCCATTTTTATGATTTATAAATTTTTAGTGGTGTATGTTTTGCAATATTATCAAAATCTTTGTCATTATGTAAAAGGGGAATATTATTATTGATACAGATAACTGCAATTAAGCAATCGTTAGGCTTTCGAATTGTAATACCCTTACTCTTTAAGAATCTATACAATGAAGCAGCATCAACTGCAGTATTTATTGGATTGTATTTAAAAAAATCAAGAGATAACAGGAGCCATTGTATAGTATCGAAAGTTTGCCTGTCTCTTATTCCCTGAAGAATTTCCTGTAAAATTACTGGCAATATAACAACATATCTTTTTTCAAGTAGCTTATCTGCTGTATCTGTTTTATAACTAATCACCGAATTAAAATAATCGATCCACACACTGGTATCAATGATTGCTCCATTTGTCATAAGTTCTCATTTCATCAAGGTTTCCCTCCCATTTTACTTTTCCCCTTAGTGAACGAAGTTTTTTTATCTTTTCTACTTTTATTATTTCTTCCAAAGCACGATTAACCATTTCTTTTTTGCTTTTTGAGCCGGTCAAATTAATAGCCTCCTTCAGCAAATCATCATCAATATCAATATTTGTTCTCATTTTTTTAAAATTTATTATACACAAATATAATCAAATCTATACACATCCAAATCCTATAAATTATCAATAATCTCATCACCAAATTCACTTGTCTTTAATAGAGTTCCTCCTTTCATCAGGTTATAAAAATCGACGGTTACTTTTTTATTTCTAATAGATTTCCCAACCGCGTTTGTAATCATTTCTGCAACATCGCGCCAGCCTAAATATTCAAACATCATTACACCACTTAAAATTAATGAAGATGGATTCATGCTATTGGTATTGGCAAATCGTGGTGCGGTGCCATGTGTGGCTTCAAAAACAGCATAGCCGGTTGAAAAATTGATATTGGCGCCTGGAGCAATTCCGATTCCGCCAACCTGTGCTGCCAGTGCATCACTAATGTAATCGCCATTAAGATTTAAAGTAGCAATGATCGAATAATC
>JBBQWJ010000007.1:0-28550 GCA_038210685.1 Chitinophagales bacterium
TTTAAAACGAATTTTTCCTGTGATGGGCATTATAGCAAAAGCGCCATAATCATTCATCCATGGTGAAGGCTGGTGCGTTTCTTTAAATCCGTTTATTTTATTAGACGTGTATTGATAAGCCCACCCATCTCCCATCCTGCCCGTTTGAGGAGTCCAAAGATTCATTGCCCACGGAACCGCAATTGCCGGATATGTATTTCCATTAGAAAGACTTGGCTTGGAATCCGTTCCCATCAAAGGATTCACATAATCAACAGGATCTGAAATTTTTACCTGCGCTATGCATATTGAAGTAATAAAGAACGCAAATAATAAACTTATCAAAATCTTTTTCATCTGTTTAATTTTTTTCTTTTAACTAAAGCGGGATTGCAAAACTTCCGGGTATTTTTTGGACGTTTCAAATACCAGCTCACCAAAAAGGGTATTGGCCCATGCAAACCATTTTCTTGTAAATTTTGAGGCATCATTTTTATTAAAGGATTCGTGCATAAACCCTGTGCCCGCATTGGAATGTTTCAGCATTTGCAAACAGTTTTTTATTTCATTTGAATCGCTGCTGGTTAAACCACGCATAATAATACTCAATGGCCAGACCATATCCAATCCCGCGTGAGGGCCACCAATGCCTTCTCCTGCTGTTCCCTTAAAAAAGAACGGATTATTTTTTGACAGAACAAATTTCCTTGTATTTAAATAGAGATGGTCATTTTGAGCAACTGCGTTTAGGTATGGCAGTGATAATAAACTCGGAACGTTAGCATCATCCATCAAATTAAAACTACCAAAACCATTTATCTCATAGGCATATATTTCTCCAACTTGTGGCGAATTGATAATGGCATATTTTTTCAAAGCATTTTCAACTTCATTCGCAAGTGAAAGACATTCTTCTGAAAGTTTAGAGTTCGCTGAGATTGATTTTACCATTTCAGCAGCGTTGCGCAAACTAACAACCGCAAAAAAATTGGAAGGAATTAAGAAAGGAAAAATGGTAGCGTCATCACTCGGACGAAACATAGAACAGATAAGGCCTACAGGCTTTACAGGATAACCGTAACCGCCCAATGGAACGCCATCAGTAGCCCACGCAGTTGTCCTTTCAAAAGAATATGGCCCCTTTCCGTCTTTTCTTTGTTGTTCTCTAAAAGTTTTAAGAATTAAACCAATGGATTCTTCCCATTTTTTATCAAAGGGAGTATTGTCGCCGGTTTCTTTCCAATATTGGTGCGCCAACCTTACCGGGTAGCAAAGCGAATCTATTTCCCATTTGCGCTCGTGCACACCGGGTTTCATGTCGGTGATATCACTTTTCCATTCACTAATCTTATTCGGATCTTTATAAAATGCATTTGCATACCTGTCAAGATGAATGCATTTTACCTGCCGGTTAATTACACCTGCAATCAGTTGCTGTAAATGTTTATCATTTTTTATCAGAGGCAGATAAGGCCAAACCTGTGCGGTGCTGTCGCGAAGCCACATTGCATCAATATCGCCAGTAATAACATAGGTATCAGGTTTACCATCAATTATTTCAAAATCAACTGTTGTGTCCAAAGTATTAGGGAAACAATTCTCGAACAACCACGCAAGTTCCGGATCAGCGATTTGCTTTTTTATATTTTGGATCGCTTCTTCTACTGTGTCACTTGTAAATTTTCTTTCAGAAAGTGGTGGCCTTTTCGAAATAAATTCTTTTGGTGCAAATGCAAAAGCTTTTGATTTTTGAACCATCAAAGCTGTGGTTACTATTCCTGTGGATTGTAAAAACTGCCTTCGTGAAGTCATAGATTTATTTTTAAACGGCAGCAATTTAAACCAACTTTTTTAAGTCAAGAAGAAGTAAGCCTGATCCCTTAATTCACGGGCACTTCAACCGTTGGCCTTATTTTATCATCGGCAACTTTTTCGTAGATCATCACTTTTACTGTCCAGTCGGGCAAAGAATAATTAAGCGCAATCTCTACTTTAAAAAGTTGCAAATCATGATTAAGTCCATCAAGTTGTAAAATACTTGAGGCAAATGCCCGGCTTTCATCAGGTGTGTCATAGCCTCCAACCAACTTGTAAGAAGTTTTATCATAAAAGGTAAGCGTACAACCATTCAACTGTTTGTAATATTCTTTATATTTTTCAACGGCAGCCGCATACTCTTCCGATTGAAACATGGTAGCCTGCCATGTGTAAGAATAAGGATCAATATATTTAGTTATAGAAGTTGATAACGCATCCGCAGGAGCAACTTTGCTTGTAAACTCAATCGTACTCTCACTTTCATTGAGAGTATCGCCTTTGATGTTATTAAAATTCTGATAATAATCCCGGGCCACTTTTTCAATTACCGGCTTCAAAGTGTTAGAAGTTTTTTTTAAAGAAATTCGAGGTTGTGCAGTAACGGCAAGCGCCGGAAAAATTAGCAGCGCAAAGAACATTTTTTTCATAAGAGTTTCATTTAAGGGTTTTCGTAAGATTAAAATAAGTCGCGATATTAATCCTTAAATGTTTCAGATTAAAATAAAAATAATTCACACCATGTGGATAGTGCATTCTAAAAAGTAAAAATAATAAAAAATGCCACTTTTTCTGGTGACATTTTTAATACAGTAAACTAATAAATAAGGAAGATTTTTATTTTAATATTTAGAATATTTTTAATTCCCTAACAATTTATACATCTCATCCAACTTTGGTGAAAGAATAATTTCCGTACGCCTGTTTTTAGCTCTTCCTTCTGAAGTGGAATTGGTAGCTACCGGTTCATAATAACTATGCCCTGAAGAAATCACTCGTGTAGGATCTACTTTATAATTATTTACGAGGATACGAACAATCGCATTGGCACGTGCTGTACTTAAATCCCAGTTGTCCTGGTAGCGGCCACGAATGGGAATGCTATCAGTATGACCTTCAATATTCACAGCTACATCTGAATTCAAATTAAGTACTGCAGCGAGTTTGGACAACGCATCAACACCTTTTGGGTTTACCACTGCGCTTCCTGAAGGAAATAATAATTGTTCAGAAAGGCTCACATATACTTTACCGTCTTTTTGATAAACAGAAAGTTCGTTTGAATTAAATCCTTTCAACGCTTCACTCATTTTATTTTTTAATTCCTGTGAAGCTTCCTTTTGCTGATTTAATAAATTTTGCAGTTGCTCCAGTTTTTGTTGCTGTTGCTGTAAATTTTTCTGGCTTTCACTCAGTTTATTTTGCTGGGCTGTTGTTTGTTGACCAAGCTGACTATTTTGGCTTTGAAGGTCTGAAATTTTTGCATTAAGATCATCGATATTTTTTTGCAAAGTCGCAACCTGGTCATTAAGTGAAGATATATTTTCTGCAAGCTTGGTATTACGGTTTGCCAATTGTGTACTATCTTCCCTTAAAGTGGCCGATTCTTGTTGGGATTGCGCCAAATATCTTTTTGCCACGCAACCATTAAGCATAAACGCTCCTGCAATAATTACTAAAAGTTTTTTCATGATTTTTTATTTTAAACATTTTATCTTAAAAAATTGTGCCAACAAAATACGGATAAGAGTTTTCCAAGTTACAAACAGTAAACCAACTAATTCCCTTATTTTTTAAATGTTGATTATTTCCTTTTTAGAAAGAGATCTCATTTCTTCAGGAATGTGATTTACAATTTCCTCCTTTAGGCTTTGAATTAATTTTTCTTTTACAAAATAACGGTAAGTAACGAGCCCAATTTCCCGCACAGGAACCGGTGCCTTAAAGAAACGGATATTTTGCTTCTGTTTTGCTGTCATCGCTTTTAGTGCCAGCATGGGAAGAATAGTAATTCCCTGGTTCACTTCCACTATCCTTTTCAAGGTTTCTATACTTCCTGTTTCAAAATCCAATTGGCGAAATTCCTGTTCTTTATTTCTTAATTCGCACAAGTTAAAAACCTGAGATCTGAGACAATGGCCTTCTCCCAAAAGGCAAAGCCTGTTGATATCAATATCGTTGGCCAGCACAAATTTTTTCTTCAAAATTTTTTCACCGGAAGAAGCGTATACAACAAACTGCTCATAAAAAAGGGCCTCCTCTTTGAGTGAAGGTTGATTTAATGGCGTTGAAAGCAACCCCGCATCCAGATCGTGCTGCTCCAGCTTATGAATGATCTGGTCAGTAGTAAATTCGCTGATCTTTAATTTTACTGAAGGATATTTTTTTAAAAAAGAATTCATAAATAAAGGAAGCAAATAGGGCGCAAGTGTAGGAATAACACCAATCCTCAGTTCACCTTTCAATTCAGCCTGCTCGTCCTGTACCATTTCTTTCAGCCTTGAACTTTCATGTAAAATTTTTTTTGCCTGAGCGATTATTTTTTTACCGATTTCCGTTGGCACTACCGGTTGGCGACTGCGGTCGAAAATTTTTACTTGCAGTTCTTCTTCGAGTTTTTTTATCATCATGCTAAGCGTAGCCTGCGTTACATAACATTTTTCGGCAGCCTTTACAAAATGCCTGTAAGTATCTACCGCTATCACGTATTCCAATTGCTGAAGGTTCATAAAGACTTTTATATAGACAAAATCTATATAAAGATAGATAATATCATTAGTATTGAACAATAATTATGCAGTACATTTAATATTAAATTCAGGAAAACTAAAGGTGTTTGTCCGTTTTACCGTAACCGGAGAACCTGTGTACAAGGTGAAGGTTCAGTTAACAAACGTTTGAGCAGGTCATTCTACTCAAACGTTTTTTATTATCAGGCAGGATAGAAAAATATCGTATCAGCTTTAGGTTTTCATTTGGTTTTCTTTTAAGGAACTTTGCCTCAAATCTTATTTAAGAAAATGAATAAAAATATACCCTCAATTCCTTATTCCGTTTTAGATCTTGCTACTGTTAGTGAAGATGCTTCACTTAAAGAAACATTTGCCAAAAGTCTTGAATTGGCGCAGCATGCAGAGAAACTTGATTACGAACGATTTTGGCTTTCGGAGCATCACAACATGATCAGTGTGGCAAGTTCGGCAACCTCTATTTTGATCGGATATATTGCCGGAGGTACTTCTGTAATGCGCGTGGGTTCAGGAGGTATAATGCTTCCCAATCATTCGCCTCTGGCTGTGGCAGAGCAATTTGGTACATTAGAATCTATTTACCCGGGAAGAATTGATTTGGGATTGGGACGCGCACCAGGAACAGACCAATTGACTGCAATGGAATTAAGAGGAACACGCTCTGTTAATGCTGAAGATTTTCCTCAAAATATTTTAAAACTGCAAACTTATTTTTCAAAAGAAAACAGCAATGCTAAAGTGAGGGCAATTCCAGGTGAAGGTCAAAATATTCCTATTTGGATCTTAGGATCGAGTACAGACAGTGCGCAACTGGCCGCCTTTTTAGGATTACCATATGCATTTGCGAGTCATTTTGCGCCCGGGCAATTTTTTAATGCAATCGAATTATACAGGCAAAATTTCAGGCCTTCCGCAGCTCTTGAAAAACCCTATGTCATGCCTTGTGTAAATGTAATAGCCGCGGATACCGATGAAGAAGCTAATAAATTAGCCACCTCCCTATACCAAATGTTTATAGGCATAATAACAGGGAAGCGTACACGCTTACAACCACCTGTTGATAATATGAGGGAATTATGGACCGAATATGAAGAAGAAGCCGCCAGGCAAATGCTACAACTTTCATTTATCGGCAGCCCCGATACCATAAAAACAAAAATGAAAGATTTTTATAAAAAAACCGGGATGAATGAATTAATGGTTATCTCAAATATTTATGATCAGCAGGCAAAACTGCATTCCTATAAATTACTGGCTGATGTAATGAAAAAGATTGGAAGTTAGTTGGTACCAATTAAAAAAGTGCCAAGGTCGATAACTTCTCCTTCTTTCATTACAAACTCTTCAACATTAGTAAGATCAAGGTTAGACATGACTTTGCTTTTAAAAACCTCTTGCTTATTTTTGTAAACTACAAAATAAAAGTCAGGCTTTTCATCAAGATTTGCAGGCTTTGAAAAATCACCTTGTGAAAAAAGAAATTTTGCAATCCCTTCCTCATTAGGAGCACTTTCGCCAAGGAAATCATCATTAAAAATATCTTTGTCATAAAGGCGAACCGAGTATTCACTTCCTGTCAGAGGTTCATCATCTCCTTTCTGAATGAGGCGCAATTTAACCTCAATATTCATTTCTTTATTCAAAGCAATTGAAGGCATAATATTAACTTTTCTGAAAAGTAACGATTTTTCTTTATTCATCCAACATGGTTGATTTACCAAAATAAAAAAAACAATAATTTGTTCGTTTACTACTTTTCTTTTCTAAAAAAAATTAGGAGAATAATCTTTACTCATCCAGCTTTAAAACTGCCAGGAAGGCTTCCTGTGGCACTTCTACATTGCCTATCTGCTTCATTCTTTTCTTACCTTCTTTTTGCTTTTCAAGCAACTTTCTTTTACGGCTTATATCTCCGCCATAACATTTTGCAGTTACATCTTTTCTTATCGCACTGATATTTTCCCTGGAAACTATTTTCGCTCCTATCGCTGCCTGGATCGCAATTTGAAATTGCTGGCGCGGAATAAGATCTTTTAATTTTTCACAAAGTTTTCTTCCAAATTCCTGCGCCCTGATACGATGAATTAAAGAGCTAAGAGCGTCCACTTTATCGCCATTCAATAAAATATCCATTTTCACAATGTCACTTTCACGGTAACCAATTGGATGGTAATCAAAAGAAGCATAACCACGTGTCACACTTTTTAGCCTGTCGTAAAAATCAAAAACGATCTCAGTTAAAGGCATTTCAAAACTTAGTTCAACACGTGAAGGCGTAAGATAAGTTTGGTTAGTAAGAATGCCTCTTTTACCAATACAGAGCGACATAATGTTGCCGATATAATCGGGTTTGGTTATTATCTGAGCTTTAATAAAAGGTTCCTCAATCTTTTCAATCCTGCTCGGGTCAGGCATTTGAGAAGGATTATTCACTGTTATTTTTTCGCCTTTGGTGGTGTAAGCAAAGAAACTAACGTTGGGAACGGTGGTGATTACTGTTTGATTAAATTCACGTTCTAATCTTTCCTGGATGATTTCCATGTGCAACATTCCGAGAAATCCGCAACGAAAACCAAAGCCCAATGCTTGTGAAGTTTCCAGCTCAAATGTGAGCGAAGCATCGTTCAACTGAAGCTTTTCCATGCAATCTCTCAGCTCTTCAAACTCATCTGTATTTACAGGAAATATCCCGGCAAAAACCATGGGTTTTACATCCTCAAAACCTTTTATCGATTCCTTACATGGATTAAAAGTAGTAGTGATCGTATCTCCTACCTTTACTTCTTTCGCGTTTTTAATTCCTGTAATTACATATCCAACATCACCGGCTTTTACTTCGTTCTTCGGCATCATTCCCATTTTCAAAATGCCCACTTCATCTGCATTATATTCTTTTCCTGTATTCGAAAATTTAATCTTATCATTCTTTTTCAAAACGCCATTGAAGATGCGGTAGTAAACTATAATTCCCCTGAAACTATTGAAAACACTATCAAATATCAAAGCCCGAAGCGGCGCATTCGGATCACCTTCAGGCGCAGGAATCTTTTTAATTATGGCAGTAAGAATGGCTTCAATCCCAACACCCGTCTTTGCGCTGGCATGTAAAATTTCTTCTGGTTTGCAGCCTATCAATTCGATTATCTGGTCTTCCACTTCGGCTATCATCGCACCATCCATATCTATTTTATTCAACACCGGAATTATTTCAAGATCGTTGTCAATAGCAAGATATAAGTTGGAAATGGTTTGCGCCTGGATACCTTGTGTAGCGTCTATCAAAAGTAATGCACCTTCACAGGCAGCAAGCGCGCGGCTCACTTCATAACTAAAATCCACATGGCCCGGCGTATCAATTAAATTTAAAACATACTCCTCTCCCTCAAACTTATAATTGATCTGGATGGCATGACTTTTAATGGTAATTCCTTTTTCCCGTTCCAGGTCCATATTATCAAGAACCTGCGCCTGCATTTCCCGATCGTCAACAGTATGGGTAAATTCAAGCAACCGGTCTGCCAGCGTACTTTTCCCGTGATCAATATGTGCAATAATGCAAAAATTTCTAATATTCTTCATAATTGGGCGGCGAAGATATGAAAAAGGAAGAAGCCTTTAATTCTAAGGTCTTTCCAGGGGCTTTTTTGTATTTTATTTAATCAAATACTTATAAATTCCCAATAATAAATTTAGTTTTTGAAAGAAACCATTAATTTGGAGAAATTAAACCTATTAAATTTTATCCGTCAAAAAAATGATACCTTTTCTGAAAGAAATAATAGCAGATCCAATAACAGGCAAAAATATTATTGAAGAAAAGAGTTCCGGGAAATATTTACTTTCTTCCGGAGATTTTTTTTACGAAATTTCTGAGGGAGTTCCTATTTTACTTCCGAAGCAGGAAATTACAAATTCAAATTCTGAGCTTCACAAACAATTCAATTCAGATTTTGATTACCAGGTGCATTACCAGGAAGATTCCCATCATTTTGACTATTTTAAAGAGGAAGAATCCGCAGCGGGTAAAGAAGAATCCCGGCGGCTGCACCAGGCAATCGTTAACCGGATTCCGAAAAATGCTGAATTAATTCTTGATATAGGCTGTGGCAATGGATGGGTAGCTCAACACTTTTTGTCAAAAGGAAAGAAAGTGATCTCCATGGACATTTCAAGCAAAAATCCAATTAGGGTTTTAAAAGATAATCCGAATGAAAATCATGTGGCAATTGTTGCAGATGCTTATCATTTACCTTTCAAAAAAAATAGTATTGATGCAATTATTGCTTCAGAAATTATGGAGCATGTTTATGATCCCAAATTATTTATTGCAAAACTTGGAGAAGTATTAAAACCGGGAGGAAAACTTATTGTCACAACCCCTTACAATGAAAAGATCGAATACTTTTTATGCGTGCATTGTAATAAACCAACTCCCAAAAATGCTCATCTTCATTCTTTCAACGAAAAAAATATAGCAGATTTTATTCCGGTGGAATTTACTGACTATAAAACATCCTCATTTTCAAATAAATACATTGTAAGATTGCGATTAAATTTGCTGACGGCATTCCTTCCATTTGGCTTATGGAAAATTAAAGATTCCTTTATTAATTCAATTTTCAAAAAACCATTACGATTTCTTATTGAATTGAGTAAGAAATAATTTATTCAGATAAAAATATCCATATTATCATTAGCCAAAATTATAAATCGCTTGCTACCCGAAAATTTTTCTGGTTGTTCTTAGGCAGGATATTACCCGTGTTAATATTGTTTGTAATAAGCATAATCTTTTCAAGAAATTTAGATTACAATAATTACGGGAAGTTTCAAAGTGTATGGATGTATACTAATATTTTAAACGTAATTATAAGCTTTGGTTTATCAACAATCATATTATCCACCAATTTAAATTTCCTTTTTTCTTTCATAAAAAATAACCGAAAAAAATTAAGTCTATTTTATTCCCTGCTATCGGTTACGGCATTAACAGTATTTTTTTTATTTGCCAAAAGCTTTTCTATCTCTTTAAAGTTTTTATTGATTGGGTTTATCATTATCCAAAATATCACCACAATATCAGAAACATTATTGATCAAAAGGCAGGGAGAAAAAATTTCATTTGTAATTAATTCCATTTACTCACTTCTCTTTTTTGGATGGCACATTTATATCCTTACATCAGGCTATTCTTTGTACAATTTAATTGCTGGCATTATGGTTATTTCAATTGTAAAATGGATAATCATCGTTTTTGTTCCAAAAAGAAGAGAAGAATATGAAAGCGCTTATGATGAAAAAAACTTTTTAAACCATTGGAAATTCCTTGGGCTGAACGAAGTACTTGGAGTAATTTCAAAATGGATTGACAAAGTTTTTTTATTATACCTTCTTACTTCAGCTGACTTTGCCATCTTTTTTAATGGTTCTTTTGAAATCCCATTATTCGGATTATTGATCAGCGTTATGGGAAGTTTTTTATCTATTGAAATTTCAGGCAGCATCGTCCCGCCTGATAAAATAAAAAAACTTTTCAGGGAAAGTTTTAACGCACTTTCTTCTATTGTTTTCCCTTTATTTTTTTTCCTGCTTTTCTTTCGGAAAGAACTTTTTTCTTTACTTTTTAATGATAAATACAATGCATCGTTACCTATTTTTTTGATAAGCATCTTTATTTTGCCATTGCGAATCAATAATTACAGCGTGATCTTACAATGCTTTTCCCAAGGAAAAAAAATACTGCTTGGGTCTGTGATTGACATCTCCATCGCAATAATATTAATGCTGGCACTTTACCCGATTATGGGAACTCGCGGCATTGCGCTTGCAATTGTAATTGCTACTTATTGCCAGGTATTTTTTTATTTATGGCATTCAGCCAAAATTTTAAATATACACTTCCTACAAATTTTACCTTTGCAAAAACTTGCTGTGAGGCTATTACTTTTGTTTGCTCTTTATTTTGCACTCTTTTATATGCTATCAGGTGTCGGATTGGAAATGAAATTATTGACAGCAACTGTGATTACGGGAATAATTGTAATAACAGGACTTTTGAAATATTTTAAAACATTTTTTAAAAAAACCCATGTTTAAAAATCGTAAGATAAACCCAGGCATCAAATCAGAAATAAACACCGGTTTTGGAGTTAATTCCTCTGATTATGGCGGAAGATTTTTAAATAAAAATGGAAAGCCTAATATTGAAAAAAAAGGCCTGGGTTATTTTGAAAGAATAAGTTGGTACCATGTTTTGCTTGAAATGCCTCGCTGGAAATTCTTCGGCACTATTTTATTTTTTTATTTTTGCATCAACCTGTTTTTTGGTCTTTTCTATTTTTTTGTAGGAGTAAATCATTTAACAGGAATTAATACACATTCACGGTTGCAGGAATTTGCCCAGGCTTTTTTCTTTAGCTGCCAGACCTTTACCACTGTCGGTTATGGAAAAGTAAGTCCAAACAGTTTTATTACAGATTCTTTATCATCATTGGAAGCCTTGATTGGGTGGTCGAGTTTTGCCGTCGTAACCGGCTTGCTTTATGGAAGATTCTCGAGGCCAAAAGCGTATATACGGTTCAGCGAAAAAGCCTTGCTGGCGCCTTTCCAGGATGGTAATGCAATTATGTTGCGACTGGCGCCTTTCAAAAATACAACCTTAACGGATGCTGAAGCGAAAGTGTCATTAGGACTCGTCGTAGAAGAAAATGGCAAAATGGTAAACAAGTTTTTTCAACTTCCCTTAGAATATGAAAGAGTAAATTCCCTCACCTTAAACTGGACGGTTGTACATCCTATCACAAAAACAAGCCCTTTCTATAATTTTACAGAAGAAGATTTTAAAAATGCCCAGGGAGAAATTTTAGTTTATATAAAAGCCTTCGACGATATGTTTTCAAACATAGTGGTGGCAAGAACTTCTTATACACTCAATGAAGTGATCCTCGGCGCTAAATTCGATCCGATGTACCACCGTGCGCCAAACGAAAACAAAACTTTGTTGCATTTAGATAAATTGAATGCTGTGTCACAAGCGGATCTAAATTTCAATTCCTGAGAAAATAAAAATGATGATAAAACCTTCGTTTACTATAAATAAAAAGCCCGGATAAACCGGGCCAAAATTTTCAAATAAGAAATATTATTTCTTTTTGTTTGCTTTATAGCGCATATCCGGAGTCCCATCTTTCTTCACTGGCCCCGCTACCTTGGCAGTGGTTTTGTTTTCCTTATACCTTTTGTCAGCAGTTCCATCAGCTTTCACGTGTGTTGCAGAAGTTGTTTTTTCAACCTTTTTGCTTTTTGCAGGTGTGGTAACTACTGCTGAAGTAGTAACTTTTTTGCCTGATTTTTTCGGGGTTGTTTGAGCATTTGCATAACTAAAAGAGGCTGCAAATAAGAGAATGGCGATTACAATTTTTTTCATTTTTTTATTTTAAAATTTGAAATATAAATGTAATGTCTCCTCTCACATATAATTTTGTTAAATCGCCTAATCATCTTACAATTTTACAATTGCATGATGATCGGATGGCCCATTAAATTTTAAAAATCAACTCTTTAGACTTTTGATAATTTCAACAAATTCTAAAGCGACTAACGAAGCACCACCTACAAGACCTCCGTCAACATCAGGTTTGCCAAAAATTTCTTTTGCATTGGCAGCTTTTACACTTCCACCATATAATATTGATATGCTTTGAGCCACATCATTTCCATACTTTTCAGATAAAACATTCCTGATATGTGCGTGCATTTCCTGTGCCTGTTCTGAAGATGCAGTTTTGCCTGTACCTATTGCCCAAATTGGTTCGTACGCGATAACGAAGTTTGCAATTTCTGTAGCATCCAGGTGAAGCAAACTTTCTTTTAACTGTGTTTCAACGTATTCATTTTGTGTTCCTCCTTCCCTAATTGCCAAAGATTCGCCGCAACAAAAAATGGGTTTCAAATTATTTTTTAAACACACATCTATTTTTTGTGAAAGCGTAAAATTGTTCTCAGTAAAATATTCCCTGCGTTCACTATGTCCGATGATCACATACTCAATATTACAGGAAGCAAGTATAGGAGCGCTTACTTCGCCTGTATAAGCGCCTGATTCTTTTGTGTAACAATTTTGTGCAGCAATGAAAAAGTTTTTACTGTTTTTTAATTTATCTTTTGCTAAAAGCAAATAAGGAAAAGGCACGCCGAAAACTGCCTCCTGGTCTCCTGAAAGTTGAATGTTTTTACCAGCGATTTCATCAAGCAATTCATTAGCCTCTTGTAAGGTTAAATTCATTTTCCAGTTTGCTGCTGCTATTTGTTTTCTCATCTTTTTAAATTTTAATAGACTTTTTTTAATGATTGAATTTCGTTTTCTGTTATTTCCCGGCCTTTTAATTTCATCCAATTGTTGATATCTGTAACTGCTTTTTCAAAAATATATTTTTTATCCCCCCAGGAAAAACTATTAATAAATTTTGGCGGAAAAGAATTTCCAAAAATACTGCAGCACACGCCCACAACTGTTCCTGTGTTAAATGAAGTATTGATTGCACAACGACTGTAATCACCCATAAGTAAACCACATTTCGTTCCCGCCAGTACAAAATCATTATCCTTTTTACTCCAGATCTTTACAAAAGAAGCATTGTTTTTTAAGTTCGAATTGCTGGTTCCTGCACCGAGGTTACACCACTCGCCTATCACAGAATCTCCCAAATATCCGTCATGACCTTTGTTTGAAAAACCCATTACCACTGAATTTTTTATTTCACCTCCAGCAAGGCAATAAGGGCCGATGGTTGTAGCTCCATAAATTTTTGTTCCCATTTTTATGCGGCTTCCTTCACCAATTGATAACGGCCCACGCAATAAGCTACCTTCCTGTATCACAGCATCTTTTCCCACATAAATAGGACCATCTTCCGCATTTAATATTGAAAAATCTATTCTAGCACCTTCTTCTATAAAAATCTTTTCAGCATTAATTGCGTGACTGGAAGAAGAAATCTTTTCTGATTTTCTGCCATAGGTGATCATTTGAAAATCCTCGTTAATCGCCCAGGTATTGTACTCAAATATTTGCCACGGATGCTCAAGTATCCTGCAATCAGGCGAAAAAGGAATTTTTTCCTTTTGGGTAGAAAGTTTTTTTAAAAATTCAAAAGAGGGAATAAAATTAGCGGGATACTCAATACAATCTGATTTATCAAAATCATGTATCAACTTTTCAGAAGCAATAAAAACTTTGCCGGGAAAATAAAATTGCCACTTTTCAAAGATAGTAAGGATGCCTATCCTGGCGTGAACTGCTGAGCGAACAACCCCAAAGGGAAATAAGGAATTTTTAAATGAAATATCATCCAGCAAAATGTTCATCCGCAAATCTTATTAGTAAAAACAGGTGATGAAATTAAAAAAAATCCCCCAACAAAGGGGGACAAAAAATCTAAACTATTAATAATTATTTCTTTTTCTCGTAACGTTTCCTGAACTTATCAATACGTCCTGCAGTATCAACCAACATATTTTTGCCGGTATAAAAAGGATGAGAAGTATTTGAAATTTCCAGTTTAATAACAGGGTATTCTTTACCATCTTCCCACTGAACCATTTCTTTTGAAGAAGCGGTTGAACGGCTTAAAAACATGGTATTGTTACTCATATCACGAAAAACTACAAAACGGTAGTTTGATGGATGTATGTCTTTTTTCATATTTCTTTAAATTTAAACATGGATTTGGCCATGTATTTTTTGAGTGTGCAAAGTTATGGCAATAAAATATATTGGCAAAACGAAAAAAGCTAATTTTTCATATTTACATATTGGAGAGCCAACCCAAGGTCCCAGTTTTTAGAAGCCTGTATAACTGCCTGGAGATCATCTATCTTTTTGGCAGAAACCCTTACTATATCATCCATTATGGATGCCTGCACCTTAAACTTTTCGTCTTTTATCAGTTTCACAATCTTTTTTGCATCTTCCTGGCCTATTCCATTTCTTACAGGAATTTCCTTCTTTACTATTTTTCCACTTTGAAAGGGTTCTTTGCTCAGATCATAAATCTCAGCGGCAAGTGCCTGCTTCATACTTTTGCTGATAATAACATCAATGATCTGCCCCAATTTCATTTCACTATCCGCTTCCAGGTTTAGTTTAAAATCCTTTTTATTCAAGTCGATCACAACATGGTTTCCTTTAAAATCAAACCGGTTTTTAATTTCTTTTGAAACAGTGTTAACTGCATTATCAAGTGTTTGGAGGTCTACTTTGCTTACAATGTCAAATGATGGCATGATGAAATTTTTTAAGTTTTAAGATTTCAAAAAATCATCTTCTAATATTCAGAATTACTGATTTTTCTTTGATGAAGAGATTTGCAATTTACATTAAAAAATAGTAAATTATTGTTGCGCAACATGTAGTAAAAAAGTATTCAACAGATCAGTCTTTGCGATACCATACAAAAGTTAAAAAACATTTTGAGGCATTCCAACATATCAAAATATCCGGGCAAAAGTGAAGGCCAGCTTAGAAATAATACTGGATGAAGAAAAGATGGTTGTTTACAGTAAATTAAAAATCAGGCTTTTTTGTTTGTTTACTGATATAAAAGAAACGCCTGTTCTGCAAATAGAACTATTTTTACACTTTTACTTTATGCAAATTCTCCAAAAATATTTCAACGATTTTACTAAAAAGCAATTACAGCAATATGCTGCTTTAAAAGATTTATATGAAGATTGGAATCAAAAAATAAATGTGATCTCCAGGAAAGATATGGATCATTTTTATGAACACCATGTTTTACACTCTTTGGCAATTGCTACTCAATTTGATTTTCCCGACGGTTATCAAATAATGGACCTCGGCTGTGGTGGCGGTTTTCCAGGAATTCCACTGGCCATTATTTTCCCAAATGTTCATTTTCACATGGTTGACAGCATCAATAAAAAATTAAAAGTCGTGGAAGCCGTTGCAGAAGCAATTGATCTAAAAAATGTAACGGTGCAGCATACACGCGCAGAAGACATAAAGGATAAAAAATTTGATGTAGTGATTTCAAGAGCGGTAGCGCCGTTAAAAGATCTTTGGTACTGGAGCAAACCTTTATTAAAGAAAAAGCCTGTCGATCAACCCAAAAAAATCTCCGGGCTTATCTGTTTAAAAGGCGGTGATCTTACCAAAGAAATTCACGAAAGCGGGCTTCATCCCAGGGTTTGGGAGATTAGCAAAATATTTGAAGAAGATTTTTTTAAAGAGAAATATATATTGAATAAAGTTTAGTGATGACCGGCAACAGACCACAGTCGAGGTAAGGTAATCGGTCGTCAGTGGTCAATGGTCTTTGCCAAGCTTACCAATTCAACTTCAAAACATTGTTATCCAAATTCACATCCGCCATTCTTTTTGTTGGGTCTATTTCTACCTTTATTAATTGATTTAGCGGATGATTAAATTCAACAACATAAGTCGGATTGGTCCAGTTCCATTCTTTATGAACAAATCTTTTTTCATTACTTTCTGCCGGTTTATTGGCAAGCATCATGTCTAACGGAATGTAATGTAATTCTTTGGTACTGTCTTTAAAAGTAAGCTCAAGATCAATAGGCATAGGCATTTCGCCGATTCTCCTTAATCTTATTTTTGTTACACCTCCGTCTTCCCAAAGGCTATCAATACTATAATCTATCGTCTTGATCGTATTGAGCCAATATTCTTTATACCAACCTAATTGTATACCGCTTACATCCTGCGCTACTTTAAAAAAGTCGTTTGGATTTGGATGTTTAAATCTCCACAGTTTATAATATTCCAATAATATTTTATCACGAACAGAATCACTTACAACATATCCTAATTGCTCTAACAATATTTCTCCTTTCGAATAGGCATTGATTTCATAAGCCAGGTTGGTATTGTAATGATCTGAATTGGTGGTCATCGGTTCGGCATAATTCGTTTTCATCAAAAAATAATAATTGCGGTAAGCACCTGCATGATTCAACGGAAGTGCAGTTGGCTCCTGCAAGCCTTTTACTTTTCGATAATAAGCAGAAACTTCGCCTTCGGCATAACTCGCGTAACCTTCGTCCATCCATGGGTGTTCATTTTCATTTGAGCCCAGCATCATTTGATACCAGCTGTGCATCCATTCATGAAAAACAGTGCCAAGGCCAGGGCCTTTTATGAGCGTTGCCATTGCATATTCCATCCCACCATCGCCGCCTTGTATAAAAGAATATTGAGGATAGGCATATTTACCAAAACGCTTTTCCATGTAGGGCAAAACAGTAACAGCAGCATCCGCAACATTATGCCACTTGTCTTCCAATGAATCTACTTTTTTATAGATCACGTTAATGGCAACTCCATCTACATGTCTTACAATATGTTCATAATCGGGATCGGCAGCCCACACAAAATCATGCACATTCTTTCCTATAAAATGCCATGTACGTTCTGATGAAGAAATATTTTTTAATGAAGTGCCGTCTTTGTCGTAGCCCCAGCCGATTTCATTTGCATTGGCCAAAACACCCGTCGCGCCTATCTTATAAGATTTATCTAATTTAATAGTCACATCATAATCACCCCACACTCCATAAAATTCACGTGCCACATATTGCTCAGTGTGCCATCCTTCATAATCATACTCGCATAATTTAGGATACCATTGGCTCATACTGTAACGTATACCTTCTGCATTATCGCGGCCACTTCTCCTGACCTGCACCGGTACCTGAACTTCAAAAACCAAATCAAATGTTACTGTACTTTTTCCTGAAATAGGTTTAGTAAGATCAACTTCAAGTATAGTTCCGTGAACCTGCATCGGCTGTGCAACGCCGTTCATTTTTAAAGATTTTATTTTTTCATAACCGATTTCTGAAGGAGTTAATTTTGAAATACGGTCTTTTACCCGGGGATCCCAATCAGGCCTTTCATTGATCAATATTTTTCCAAGTTCACGGCTTCTTACATCCATCTGGCTTCCTGGCTGAAAGGCGTTCCAGTAAAGATGAAAATAAACTTTGTCTAATTTATCAGGAGAATTATTGGTGTATTCTAATTTTTCAGTTCCATTTACAATATTGGTATTTACATTAAGATCCACATTCATATTATATTTTACTTTTTGTTGCCAACGACCTGGTTGAGCGTTTACAAAAACTAAAAAGAAAAAATTGACAACGAGAAGAAGAAAAAATTTTTTATTCATATTTTCAATTTAAAAATAATGGTTGCAAACATCGCAAAAAAAGAAGTGAAAAATAATGAAAATCCTTGATAAAAGTTCGTTTACTGCTTCCTCCCTCCTACCACAATAACAATCTCTCCTTTTACATTTTTTGCCTCAAAATAATTATACACTTCCTGCAAAGTGCCGCGTTTGTTTTCTTCATAAATTTTTGTGAGTTCTCTGCTGACACTGCATTCACGTTCAGCTCCATAATATTCTATAAAATCTTTTAAAGTTTTCAACAAACGCATTGGGCTTTCATAAAAAACCATTGTTCGCTCTTCTTCAGCCATTTTTTTGAGGAAAGTTTGCCTTCCTTTTTTCAATGGTAAAAAGCCTTCAAAACAAAAGCTGTTCATTGGCAAACCGCTGTTCACCAAAGCCGGAACAAACGCGGTTGCACCGGGAAGGCATTCCACTTTAATATCATTTTTTACACATTCACGTACCAATAAAAAAGCCGGATCGCTTACCCCGGGTGTTCCTGCATCAGTAATTAACGCCATCGTTTTGCCTGACATCAGTTGTTCGGTAAGATGAGCTACTATTTTATGTTCATTATGCTGGTGATATGCAGAAGTGGGTTTTTCAATATTATAATGACGGAGGAGTTTACCCGAAGTTCTTGTATCCTCTGCAAGGATCAGATCAACTGATTTCAAAACTTCAATAGCCCTGAAGGTAATATCAGCAAGATTGCCAATTGGAGATGGAACGATGTAGAGCATCTTAATTTGAAAATGTGAAAATTAGTAAATGTGAAAATTATTTGAAAGTATTTATGGAATGGCGTTCATTTTCCAATTTTCAAATTTTCACCTTTGCTAATTACTTATTGCTATGGTAAATTCTTCCATTACCGGGTTCGCCAATAATTTTTGCGCAGCTTCCTGTGCTATTGACTTTGCTTCTTCTTGCGAAGCTGCTTCAATCTGAAGTTGAACATGTTTTCCAATCCTCACATCATTGATACTTTTCATTCCAAGATTGGCAAGTCCACCCAATACAGCTTTTCCTTGCGGATCCAGCAATTCTTTCAACGGCATTATTTTTATTTCTGCAACAAAATTCATTCAATATTATTTTTGGCTCCGATTTCTTTCGGAATGGTTAAAGACATTAGAACATAAATTATAAAAACAACAGGCACTGCAATCCAGTGCAAAAATAATGCAGCAATAATTGCAATTAGCAATAAAATAATTTTTGGCAAATTATTTTTTAATGTAAAGTCTGAGAATTTTAAAGCCATCATCCTATGTTGGCTCAGCATCAAATAACTAAGAACAATTATTAATGGATACAAAAACCATTTATTAATAATGATACCGTTCACACTGCTGATGTAATTAAAATGCAAAATAAGTGGAAAAGAAGCGATCAACAATCCAACTGCAGGCACGGGTACACCTTTAAAAGAAAATTGCTGCGAATTATCTAAATTAAATTTAGCAAGCCGGTAAGCTGCAGCACATGCAAGTATAAATGCAGGTATTATCCAGATAATAGAAACATCCAACCCATTTTCTTCACGCGCAAAACTAAACCGCAACAATTGGTAGAGAATTACCGCCGGAGCCACACCAAAACTTACCAGGTCGCTGAGTGAATCAAGTTGCTTTCCCAATTCGCTAGTTGCTTTAAACATACGTGCAACAAATCCATCGAGAAAGTCTATAACCGCAGCAATGATAATGCAAATAGCCGCCCAGCTTATCCTTTCAGGAATATTAAAGCTACTATTGTACTGATCATTTATGTAAAAAATTACATTATTCGTTTGGAGCGCAAACACAACAGCCAAACAACCTGCAAAGAGATTGAGAAGAGTAAAGACGTTGGGAATTTGTTTCATGGACGAGCGTTAATTATTTATTCTGTTTCATGAGCGATTCAATCTCTTCAACCGTAATTGGAATATTTTTCATCAGATCTTTATTACCGTTTTTTGTGATCCAATAATTATCCTCAATCCTCACTCCCATTTGCTCTTCTTCAATATAAATTCCCGGTTCGATGGTGAAGACCATTCCCGCTTTTATAGGTTCATTTTTTGTACCAAGATCATGAACGTCAATTCCAAGATGATGAGAAATCCCATGATACAAATATTTCCTGTAAGCCCTGTTATCCGGATCTTCATTTTTTATATCCGACTTCTTTAATAATCCTATTTTTTGAAAAAGTTCACTTGCCTTATCTCCCACTTTTTCTGTATAATCATTAATACTTATTCCGGGTTTTAAAATAGAAGCACAGTAATAATGAATATCGAGACAAGCATTGTAAACCACTTTTTGTCTTTTCGAAAACTTGCCATTCACAGGGATGGTCCTGGTAAGATCTGCAGAATAATTTCCGTAGCGCGCACCAAAATCCATCAATATTAATTCTCCATCTTTGCATTCCTGGTTATTCTCAATATAATGCAGCGTTCTTGCACGATCGCCACTGGCAATAATGCTGCCGTAAGCTGTTCCGGAAGCACGTTGCGAAAGAAATGAATGCCAAATTTCTGCATCTATTTCATATTCCATTACGCCCGGTTTTATAAATTTTAATAACCTGCGAAAAGTATTGTCAGTAATATCAATTGCCTTTTGCATTACTTCAATTTCCAAAGGCGTTTTTATCGCACGCAATTCTTTCATAACCCTTGCACTGCGTTTATAATTATGCAAAGGATAACGTTCACGCATATACGCTGCATACCTGTAATCACGCACCGGAACTTCATTCGCCTTACGGTCATTTTCATTGGTGTTCAGGTAAATCGTATCTGACAAATGAATCCATTGTTGCAGCAAACCTTCAAGGTCATCCAGCCAAACTATTTTTTTTATTCCTGAAATGGCTTCTCCTTCATTTTTTCGTAACAGGTGCCCGTTCCATTTTTCTTTTAATTCGTTAGGTCGAACCAAAACCAACACTTCCCTATATTTAGGATCAGGATTATCAGGATATAATATCACCATAGTGTCTTCCTGTTCGATGCCTGAAAGCCAAAACAGGTCTGAATTCTGAACAAAAGGAAGCAATGCATCTCCATTCATCGGCAACTCATCGTTACTGTTAAAGATCGCGATGGAATTCTTGTCCATCTTACCTATAAACCTTTTCCTGTTTTCAATAAATATTTTTGGATTTAACGGTAGATATTTCATCTTTTTTATTTTTTATTTATTCTGCGTGAATAGCAAAACCTATCTTATAAATTGTTTTGCAATATACATGAATAAAACATTTTAGTTTTTTGAAAATGATAAGCGTACACCAACCATTTAATAAAAATTTGGAATTTAAAATTAATCCGAAAATAAAAATCCAGCTAATTTGTTTGTTCACTGAACAGGAAAAATAGTTTTAGACAACCCCTTTAAAACAATCCATACAATTGCGCATCGATCTGGTTGATGATGATGCCAAGGTCTTCTTCGCTTTCCGAAAATTTATTTTTATCTGCATCTACGATTAGCAAAGGCCCTTCTTTATATCCCTCAATCCATTTATTATAATAATCATTCAGCTTTTTTAAATAATCGAGGCGAATATTTTCTTCATATTCCCGGCCACGCTTTTGAATTTGTGCCACAAGGGTTGGAACAGATGCATTCAGGTAAATCAACAGGTCAGGCGGCTGCACCATGGATTTTAAGGTTTCGAAAAATGAATAATAATTGGTAAAGTCTCTTTTAGTCATCAAACCCATATCATGAAGATTGGGCGCAAAAATATTGGCGTCTTCATAGATTGTTCTATCCTGGATTATGGTTTCTGTTCCCCGTTGAATTTCCAATAATTGATTAAGCCTGCTGTTTAAAAAAAATATCTGCAAATTGAAACTCCAACGCGGCATTTCTTCATAAAAATCATTGAGATATGGGTTGTGATCTACGTCTTCAAATTGCGGAATCCATTTATAATGTTTGCTCAATAATTCAGTCAATGTGGTTTTTCCTGCCCCGATATTTCCGGCAACCGCAATGTGCTTTGGTTTTTTTGATTTGGCCATTCGTTCAATATTTTTTTATTCTGATTCTAAATTTTTCACCTTCTTTGGCAGGTCTTTAAAAGTAAATATAAAATCAATATGATAGATTTTTATTTAAAAAATTTAAACTGCAAACCATACAGCATCGTAATTTTTGGGAGATCAGAAAGTAATTGATATTTGGATTCTTCAGTCGATTAAAAATAATTCAGGCCCATGGAGTTTCTCACTTTTTGCATCGTTGCTTCTGCACTGGTGATTGCTTTTTCTGCGCCTTGCTTCATTACTTTTTGCAAATAAGCTTCGTCATTTAATATAGCATTTACTTTTTGACGAATGGGTGAAACAAATTGAACCATATCTTCCGCCAGTTGTTTTTTCATATCGCCATACCTGATAGAACAATCATTAAATTTTTGTTCAAATTGTTCGGTAGTCTCTTCACTGCTTACCAGTTTCATTAGCAAAAAAAGATTTTCAATGAAATCCGGTTTTACAGAATTTTTTTCCGTAGGACCACTGTCTGTCTTGGCTTTCATTATTTTTTTCCTTATCGCGTCATCTTCATCAGCGAGAAAAATTGTTGCCATTTGATTTTCGCTTTTGCTCATTTTTCCACTACCGTCCAATGAAGGAACTTTTACCAGTTCATTATTAAAATTAAAAGCAAATGGTTCAGGGAAAACTTCTTCATAACGGTGATTAAATCTGTTGGCATAGTTTCTCGTGATTTCAAGATGTTGCTCCTGGTCTTTTCCAACAGGCACGTATTTCGCACGATGAATTAAAATATCAGCCGCCATTAAAACGGGATAAGTTAGTAATCCTGCATTAATGTTATCAGGATGCTGGCGAACTTTATCTTTAAAGGTCGGTGTCTTTTCGAGTTCGCCTTTGTAAGCAAGCATATTTAAATAAAGATATAATTCAGCCGTTTGGTACAAATGGCTCTGGCAATATAAAGCCACTTTTTCAGGATCAAGACCGCAGGCGATATTTTCAGCCAAAACCCTTTGCACATTAGCTTTCAGTCCTTTGGTATCAGGATGTGTTGTAAGAGAATGAAGATCGGCCACCATAAAATAGCATTCATAATCTTCCTGCATTTTTACATAATTGCGGATGGCGCCAAAATAATTTCCAAGGTGCAAAAAACCTGTTGGCCTTATGCCACTCATTACTATTTCTTTCTCCTTTTTCATAAGTTGGCGAAGATAAACAGATTTTGTTTTTTTATAGACCTGTGAGGTTTTTAAAGAGATTTTTTAAATTTTAGCCTCCCCATTCAATGCATAAACCTGTGAGGTTTTTGAAGGAGAATTTCTTTTTAATTTTAGCCGTGCTATTAAGCCTCTCAGGTTTTAGGCTAATTAAACCTCACATTATTATAAAATAATGATAAGCGGGATATTGCGCGCTATCAACGACAAAGCACAAAAGAATAAACCTATTATATTTGCTGAATGATTGTAAATGATGCTTTAGTTGAAAAATTGGCTAATCTTTCGAGACTCGAATTTGATGAAACAGAAAAAGAGGAAATAAAAAGTGATCTTGAAAAGATGATCGGTTTTATTGATAAATTAAATGAACTGGATACAACAGGTGTTGACCCTTTACTGCACATGAGTGATAATGTGAATGTTTCTAGAAAAGATGAGGTGAAAAACGAAATTAACAGGGAAGAAGTTTTTAGAAACGCACCATTACACAATGAAGAATTTTTTAAAGTACCAAAGGTGATTAAAAAGTGATTAGCTAATTAGCCGATTAAAAATAAAATATGTCTTCAATAATAAAGTTAGAAAATATTCAAAAAAGTTATTACCTCGGCAAACAGGAATTAAAAGTGCTTAGGGGTATTTCACTAGAAATTTTTAAAGAAGAGTATGTGGCTTTAATGGGGCCGAGCGGAAGCGGCAAATCAACATTGATGAATATTCTTGGCTGCCTTGACTCTCCCACTGCCGGCATGTATATTTTAAACGGGAAAGACGTCAGTAAGATGGAAGATGATGACCTGGCGGATGTTCGCAATAAAGAAATCGGATTTGTATTTCAACAGTTCAACCTATTGCCACGCTTAACTGCTGAAGAAAATGTGGCACTTCCTTTAATTTATAACGGTACTTCAAAAAAAATAAGAACAGAATTAGCGCTTGAAATGCTTGACAGGGTTGGCCTTGCCGACAGAAGCCAACATAAACCTAATGAACTTTCCGGGGGGCAAAATCAGCGTGTTGCCATTGCCCGCGCCCTGGTAAATAACCCATCTATCATTCTTGCAGATGAACCTACAGGAAACCTTGATTCAAAGACTTCTTCAGAGATCATGGATATTTTTGGCAAAATTCAGAAAGAAGGCAATACCGTTATTTTAGTAACACATGAAGAAGATATTGCCGAGCATGCACACCGCATCATTCGTTTAAAAGATGGCGTGATTGAGGATGATTATATCAATGAAAAGAAAATAGCGACGATTGGATAATAAAAATTTTAAATTTTATTTTTTCATTCCAAAAATTAAAAAGTGGCTATATAAAACTTTATTCCTTGCAGCGCAAACGCGCAAGGTTATCCCTCTTTAAAAATCCCTATTCGTTAAAATATTAGTTTTAAAAATATTTATTTTGAAATTCCCAAATAATCTTTTTACCTTCATTTCTGATTTTATCCTACACACTAGACACGCTTAAATAAAGATTTCAATTGGCATGATAAAATGCTACCGGTCGACAGGGTTATCCCTATTGCGTCGTTGCTTTTATCGTCTGTTCAATTTTATTTTTCTTAATTGAACTTTTCAATCGTATTGCTATTGATTTCTGGCTTTTTCATTCTTGATTAAAAATAGGCTCTGTAACATTAAAATTGAACCCCCATGGTCGATGCAGCGCTCATATTGCTCAGGGACGAGCTGACGAATTATCTTTCCACAAAAGATACAGCTACTGTTGTAATAGACAACATCGGAATGCTTGAAACGACTACTGGAAGCACGTTAACGGATAATATTGTAATTACGCTCGTAAATATTGAAGAAGAAAGCACTTTAAAAAATCAACCATCCCTCAAAAGGCCATTTTTGAATAACGCAATTTATGAAAATGCGCCTGTGTATTTGAATCTCTATGTTTTATTCACCTGCAATTATTCGGGCAATGATTATGTGCTCGCTTTAAAAAGGCTCTCCTATATTATTTCTTTCCTACAAAGTAAAAATGTTTTTTCAGCTTCTTCATCTGTATCAGGTGGCGCAATTAACCTGGATGATAATGATCTGGTAAAACTAAAATTTACAATGGAATTATATACGCTAACCTTTGAACAAATCAATCACTTGTGGGGATCGCTGGGTGGCAGGCAAATACCTTTCGTAATGTATAAGCTAAGACTGGTAAGCATTACAGAACGCGCCAAAATAAGAGAAGTGCCGCTGATAGAAGAAATAGAAACCTTTATTAATAAAACAACTGGCAGTTAATATGGCATTGATTTATAAAATATTATTCGAAGTAAAATTGCTCCACGAGTATTTCTTTACAGATAAAAACGGGGATACCATATTTATGAAGCCAACTCAGGATGCACGCATGAATTTTTTGTTCGATGAATTTAGCGGCGACAGAAGTTCTGTCAATGACGATGTGAGTTTTGAGTTTCCTGAAGATCTTTCAGCGCAGTATAAAAATTTTCATTTAAAAATAATTCCCGGATATTCAGGTTGTAAAGTGGCCATCCGCGTAAATCAAAAAACACTTGCGGACAATACTTTAGTTTACGAAACCTTTGAGCCATTGCCCGATAATTTTGATATTAATATTCTTGTTTCAAAGAAAAATAATTTGATAGAAGAATATTCCAATTCAATATTATACCGTCCTGTTTCTTCTATGTATTTCTTCACCAATGAAACTTCATTAAGCCCAAAAACGTTTCCATTTTTAACGAATGATATTTCGGCTTTGGATAGCGGAAAGGCATATCAGCAGGGCGAACTGGCCTCTTTTGGCGCAAATGATATTCGTGAGTTTTATAACGATGGCGCAGCCGACCAATGGCTTCAAGTTACAGGCAATTCTTTTGCCAATGAAAATGACCAACTGCTTGTGCCGGTAAAATTCTTTTATTCTTTTGAGGCTGGGTCTAATATAACCGATGCTACATTTGAATTGAGAGATAAAGACAGTAACGTCATTAAAACCATTTCTGTTCACAATGCTGATTTTATTCAAAAAGCGCTTCTTGATTTTTCTGGCAAAACGGATTTGATTTCTATTCCCCAAAGTTTTGCCTATCCCGATATCATCTATTCTCTCATAGTAAGCGGAAGTAATGGTTATGCAAAAACGCATTCGCTAATATTCAATAACAACTTTTACAGCAGGCAAAACTGGGGCATTATTAATATCAGGCCCAAAGTTACTAATGCCGCTTTCAACTTATTTGGCACTGATGGATATTTAATTAAAAAAAGAAGCCCTGCAGGTGTGTGGACCGAAGCGCCAATTTTTGAAATACCTGTTAAAAGCAGGTTTGCCTATTGGAGGTTCAGAAATGTAAATGGAAAAGAATTAAAATTGGATCCTTCATTGACGGATTATCTCTTTAAAGAAGGCTTTAATTTATTAAGCCTTCAGCCTAATTCCATTTCAAATTTTTATTACAAATTACCCAAGCAGGGAAGTACGGATACAAAATATTTCCCAGGCCCGGTAAATTTTCAGATTGCAAAAGATGAAAAGGAAAGAATTTGTTTTGATATCATGGTGCCCGTGTCGGATTTGTTTCCATTGGTGTAGAGAAAGGTTGCAACCTGTATCTACATTAAAATCTACATCTGCGATGCGAAAAAAAAATAATTTTTAACCCCTAAATAATAATCCCCATGCCAGCAGATTATAAAACCCCGGGAGTCTATATCGAAGAAATCCCGCATCTTCCGCCTAGTATCGCATCCGTTGAAACCGCCATTCCTGCCTTTATTGGTTACACTGAAAAAGCGCAATGGAAAGCAGATAAGGATTTAATAAAGAAGCCTTGGCGAATAGAGTCGCTACTTGAATATGAGCAGTATTTTGGTTATCCAAGTCCCGAAAACGGAAGTATAACGGTGGCCTTTACCAATTCGGGTTCAAGAATCGATGTAAATGGAAAGGTGGATGAAACGCTCCGATCCAAATTTTTAATGCATTATTCCATGCAGATGTTTTTTGCCAACGGCGGAGGCCCGTGCTGGATTACGTCTGTGGGAGATTATACTTCAACGGGAGGACAATTAGTTGTCCAGGATTTAAAAGACGGCCTGGCGGAGGTGGCTAAAATAAATGAAGTGACCTTATTATTATTTCCGGATGCTATCAACCTGGCAACAGAATCAGATTATTATGATGTGTATTCCACCGCAATTACACAGGCAGTGAAACTCCAGGACCGTTTTGTCGTAATGGATGTATATCATGACGTGGCCAACGGAAATGAGTGGAATCTTGACATAAACGGAAACGGAGGATCAGGCGGTTTAAGAAATATCATATCCGGCACTACAGATGAACTGAAATATGCCGCAGCGTATTTCCCTCAAATCTACACCGGCGTTGATTACAATTATAAAATGCCCGGCGATCAAACCAAAGACAATGACGCATCTATAATTGTTACAGGCACTGCCGCTTCAAATCTTGCGGATCTTAAAAATATTAATAATGCTCAATATTTCCAGGCAAAAAATGCCATCACCAATATCCAGATGTTGCTTCCGCCCTCGCCCGCTGTGGTAGGTGTATATGCTGCTGTGGATAATGCGCGCGGTGTGTGGAAAGCGCCCGCCAATGTGAATATTGAAAACGCTATTGCTCCGCAATATTTAATAACGAATGATGAACAGCAGAATTTAAATGTAGATGCTGTTGCAGGAAAATCAGTAAATGTTATAAGAAAATTTGAAGGCCGTGGCCCGGCTATTATTTGGGGGGCGCGCACGCTTGCGGGGAACGACAATGAATGGAGGTATATTTCTGTGCGCAGGTATTTTAATATGGTAGAAGAATCCACCAAAAACGCTACCGAGCAATTTGTTTTTGAACCTAATGATATCAACACCTGGGTGCGTGTAAAATCTATGGTGGGCAATTACCTCACGCAGCAATGGAAGTCAGGCGCACTAATGGGCGCATCCACTAAAGAAGCCTATTTCGTGCATGTGGGCCTGGGCGAAACCATGACGGAGCAGGATATTTTTGAAGGGCGCATGATAGTGGAAATTGGTTTAGCAGTGGTAAGGCCTGCAGAGTTTATCATACTCAGGTTTATGCACAAAATGTTGCAGGAATCTTAATTAAAAAAATAAATAATCCATTTAAAAAATATTATCATGAGCATTCAAAAAAGAAATGGCGATTGCCCACCACCGGACAACGGCTCCACCGATTGCAAAGACAAAGACAACGCCACACAAAAAAGCATCACTTCAGAGCGCATGGCCATTTGCACTCTTTTATATGAAACGGAAGGTAATGTAGAACAACAGCAAACAAAGTTTGATGGTGAGAACGAAGTATTTAAAGAAAAGAAATGTATGTTTCTTCACACAGAAGAAAACTACCGGCGATATAGAAATTTAGAAATATGCGCGGGAACGGAACTGTTGCAAACCAATAGTTCAATTAAAACAAATGTAGCCTCTTTGAATCAACTGAATACTGATCTCAATAAAGTATTAACGGACATTACCAAACAAATTAAAGACGCCAAAAGTAAGTTTGCCGATTTGAAATCTGC
>JBBQWJ010000008.1:0-28005 GCA_038210685.1 Chitinophagales bacterium
GACGTTACGGGAACAACTAATATTGGCTGGCTTACCAGCAGAATCGGACTTTGGTCAGTTGATACAGGATTGTTCAAACCGTACCAATTGGTAACTCACATGTTTGCGCATGGCGGCTTTTTTCACATACTTTTTAATATGTATGCCTTATGGTTGTTTGGTGCGGCCTTGGAAAGATTATGGGGGCCTAAAAAATTTCTTATCTTTTATTTTCTTTGTGGATTAGCAGCAGGCGTTGCAGAAATGTTTCTTGTGCCGATTGGTTTTGCAATCGGGGCATCAGGCGCTGTGATGGGGCTTCTTGGTGCTTTTGCTTATACATTTCCTAATATTCAATTTTATATTTTACCGATTCCATTTCCAATTAAAGCGAAGTATTTAGCAATCGGCTACGCAGCTTTTGACCTGTTTGGACAGTTCTCAGGTTTTGGTGGAAATATTGCCCACTTTGCGCATCTCGGCGGCCTGGCCATGGGATTATTTTTATGTATTATATGGAAAAAAACCGAAAGAAGAAATTACTAAAAGGAGAATTTATCTCTTTAATAATGCAGGTAATTTGGTAATTTTACCTTGTAATTTAAGAAACAGAAAATGGGCGAATCAGAAAGATATATGGATCTTCGTTTAAGAAAAATTCGCCTCGGCGATGACAATAATGCGCTGATGGCTCTCATTGCAATCAATGCTTTACTCTTTGTTAGTTTTGGGCTCATCCAGGTTATCTATTATATATCACAATCAACTGACACTGCATTTCAGTATGAAATTTTAAGATGGTTCGTTGTTCCTGCCAAGCTTTCTTCACTTGCCACCAAACCATGGACAGTGTTGAGTTATATGTTTATTCATATCGGTTTTATTTATACACTTATTAACCTTGTTTGGCTTTGGGTTTTTGGTTCGATTTTCCAGGATCTTTCAGGAAATTCAAAAATAATTCCTGTTTATATTTATGGAGGTATTGCAGGCGCAGTATTTTTTGTTGCCACCAGTTATGCTTTTCCTATTTTGAGAGACCAGGTTGACTATTCATTTATGTTTGGTGGAAACGCAGGCATAATGGCTGTGGCTTTAGCAACCACCACTCTTTCACCTGATTATCGTTTGTTTAAAATGCTGAATGGTGGAATTCCGTTATGGATTCTTACGATCCTGTATGTTGTCATTGATTTTACAGGAAGTGGAAATGCAGCCCAACACCTCGCTCACCTTGGCGGAGGCCTAATTGGTTTTTTATTTATTGTTAGTTTAAGACAAGGGTACGACTGGAGTTTATGGATGAATAATATTTTTAATTGGTTTACCAACCTTTTTAATCCTGATAAGCCCGTTCGTCCCGAAAGCAAGATCAAAGAAAAAATATTCTACAATACCGGCGGACAAAAACCTTTTATAAAAAGGCCTGTTATTACGCAACAAAGGATAGATGAGATCCTCGATAAGATCAATCAAAAAGGATACAATCATTTATCTGAAGAAGAGAAAGCCATCTTAAAGAAAGCACGCGAAACTGATTTTTAATTTTAAATTCTAAATACGTTATTCACCATCTAAAAGGATTGCCTTAAATGGAAAAACCCTTTCTGCGATCATTTACAAAAAAAGCTCTTATCCTGTCAAATATTTTGGTTGGCGTACTTTTCCTTGCCGGCGCAAATGTAAAATATTTCAACCCGCAGAACTGGTGGTTTATTAGTTTGTTCACCCTGGTATTGCCATATCTGCTTCTACTGTTAGTTTTATTTGTTCTGTTTTGGCTATTTGTAAAACCAGGCTGGAGCATAATTTCATTGGTGATCATTTTATTTTCCCTACATGCAATTGAAAATATTTTTCCATTAAATATGAATTCTGATTTTCCTATTCATAAAAAGAATGGAAATATCCGCATCATGAGCTGGAATGTTGAATTATTTAATATACTTCATTACAAAGATCATCCTGAAAAAAAACAGGAGATCATTGACCTAATTAATAAATATGATCCGGACATTGCCTGTTTCCAGGAAATGGTTGCCGGAGATACTAAAAAAGCAATTAATTATTTTCCTTCTATTAAAAACGCACTTAAGTTTTCTGATTATTTTTATTCCTATGGAGTAAAAAATGATTTTGACAAATACCACCATTACGGGATAATTATATTTTCTAAATTTCCGATTATAAGGAAACAAACATTGGTAAATAATCCGGATAGCTACAATTCAACTTTTCAGTTTGTAGACATTGTATCAGCAGCAGACACTTTCAGGGTATTCAATATTCATCTTCAGTCACTAAAGTTTTCGCAAACCAATTTAAATTATTTAGATAAAGGCACCGTTCCCGAAGAGGGTAATTTCTCAGAATCAAAAAATATAATTTCAAAAATAAAAATGGGAGTTTTGAAAAGAGCGTCACAGGCAAATTTCATCAAAGACGAACTTAATCATAGCCCTTACCCGGCTATTGTTTGTGGCGATTTTAATGATGTACCGGTTTCGTATGCATACGAAACAATTGGGAAAGGGCTTCAAAACGCTTTCGTGGTAAAGGGTTCAGGGATTTCCCGTACCTTCAGCTCAATCTCTCCCACACTGCGGATTGATAATATTTTTACAGATAAAAAATTCAAGATCACACAATTTACCAGAATTAAAAAAAGCTACAGCGATCATTTTCCAATTATTGCAGACGTAAAATATTCTCCTTAAATAACCTGTCTTTTTTTATTAAAATAAAGTTTGTAAAAGGTAGAATATCTTTACACGCTTAAAACATGTGGCATTGTCATTAGAATTGAAGACAATTATTAAATATAAAGTTATATGGCCCTTAGAGTTTATAATTCATTAAGCAAAGAAAAAGAAGAATTTATTCCAATAAATCCACCACACGTAGGAATGTATGTGTGCGGCCCTACCGTAAGTGGAGAAAGCCATCTCGGCCATGCGCGCCCCTATATTACATTTGATGTCGTGTATAGATACCTGTTATATCTTGGATACAAGGTTCGTTACGTTCGCAACATCACTGATGCCGGGCATTTCGAGGAAGAAGGCCGCCAGGCTGAAGATAAGATTTCTTCAAAAGCTTTACTCGAAAAAGTAGAGCCGATGGAGTTGGTTCATAAATATACCAATCTTTTTCATTGGGCATTCAGGCAGTTAAACACACTCGATCCAAGTATAGAACCTACAGCAACAGGACATATCGTAGAGCAAATAGGGATGATTGAACAATTAATCGAAGCTGGGTATGCTTATGTTGTGAACGGATCAGTTTATTTTGATGTGAAAAAATATGCAGCAGGCCACGATTATGGCAAATTAAGTGGTCGCGTGGTAGATGATCTTTTAGAAACTACCCGCCAATTGGAAGGCCAGGCTGAAAAAAGAAACAAAGCTGATTTCGCCTTGTGGAAATTCGCTCCTCCTCAACACATCATGCGTTGGAAAAGCCCTTGGGGAGAAGGTTTCCCCGGATGGCACATAGAATGTTCAGCAATGGCAACAAAATACCTGGGTGCAAGATTTGATATTCACGGCGGAGGAATGGACCTTATGTTTCCACATCATGAAAGTGAAATTGCGCAAAGCACTATTTGCAATCATACTTCTCCTGCAAAATATTGGATGCACAACAACATGATTACCGTGAACGGCAAAAAAATGGGAAAAAGTTATAACAACCAGATCACACTTACACAAATGTTCAGTGGTGATCATCCTTTACTTACCCAAGGTTTCTCACCGATGGTAATCCGGTTTTTTATTTTACAAACTCATTACCGCAGTACGCTTGACTTTAGCAGCGAAGCATTAACTGCTGCGGAAAAAGGAATGAAAAGATTATTTGAAGCTTTTGAAGTTTTGAAAAAACTTGAAATAGCTGATGCAGAAGAACCATCGGATAAAGAATTGGATACAAAAATAAATAAGCTGGTTGATGAGTTTGAAGAATTTATTAATGATGACTTTAACACGGCAAAAGTGCTTGCCAATATGTTTGAAATAGCTCCGGTAATTAATTCAATTAAAGATGGATTGATAAAGCCCGGCGCAATCTCGACAGCTACTTTTAAAAAACTGAAAAAATCCTTTTCAATTTTTCTTGAACAAATATTGGGATTGAAAGATCCATCAGAAAGTTCGGCACAACTTAGTGGTGTTATAGATCTCCTGGTTGAAATTCGTAAAGAAGCCAAATCTAAAAAAGATTTTTTCACTTCAGATAAAATACGAAAACAACTTACTGAACTTGGCATCGAAATGAAAGATGAAAAAGATGGAAGCATAAGCTGGAGCCGGGTTTAATTTTTGCGTTTGTGCAAACCTTCTCTACTGTTTTTTTAATGACAAATCAGATCTTATTACATTTGCGCTCTTTAAAATTGATTTTTCCTATGAAAAAAATATTCTTCCTTTTATCTTTTTTTATTCTTTCTTTCCTGCAAAAATCCATCGCCCAGTATAAGTATGAATTCCGTGGAGTGTGGGTGGCAACAGTGGCTAATATAGACTTTCCTTCTTCCAAATTTTTAAGTACCGAAGCACAAAAAGAAGAATTTATCAAGCTGGTTGAAATGAATAAAAGAAATGGAATGAACGCGCTTGTAGTTCAGATAAGGCCTGCTTCAGATGCTTTTTATCCTTCGCAATATGAACCGTGGAGTGAATTTCTTACAGGCAAGCAGGGAACGCCTCCTAACCCTTATTATGATCCGTTAAAATTCATGATAACGGAGACGCATAAACGCGGGATGGAATTTCATGCATGGATGAATCCATATCGTGCCGTGTTTAATATTTATAAATCATCTGTCTCCCCTAATCACATCACTAAATTGCATCCTGAATGGTTCCTTAATTACGGGAGTACAAAATATTTTGATCCCGGAAACAAAGACGCACAAAATTTTGTGGTGAACGTGGTAAGAGACGTGGTAAAAAGATATAACATTGACGCCATTCATTTTGACGACTATTTTTATCCGTATCATATAACAGGCAAAGAATTTCCCGACACGGCTTCGTTCAGGAAATATGGAAACGGTATGAGCCTTGAAGATTGGCGAAGAAGTAATGTTGATTCCATTATTAAAAAGCTTAGTGTCGCTATTAAAGAGGAAAATGAATATTGTAAATTCGGTATCAGTCCTTTTGGCGTTTGGAGAAATATTGATAAGGATCCGGAAGGGAGTAATACAACAGCAGGTGTAACCAATTATGATGACCTCTATGCCGATATATTATTGTGGCTTAAAAATAAATGGATTGATTATGTGGTGCCGCAATTGTATTGGGAAGTGAATCAGAAAGTAGTAGGATTTAAAGTGCTTACAGATTGGTGGGCAAGGCATGCTTATGGAAGGCAATTATACATCGGACAAGGAATTTACCGTGCTCTTGAGCCACATTCCTATGCATGGCACAATAAAAATGAATTGCCTGATCAAATCCAGTTTTTAAGGCAATACCCACAGATAGAAGGAAGTGTTTTTTTCAGCAGTAATACTTTCTACAGTAATCCAAACGGATGGAGCGATACGCTCAGAAATAATTATTACAAATACCCGTCAATAATTCCACCGATGACATGGATAGATTCTGCAAAACCACTGCCGCCGGTTTTATCTTACGATAGTTCCAAACCTACTTTTTTTACTACATCAATCGATTTATATTTCCGGGATACAGTAAAAAACGACCTGATAAATCGTTATGTTATTTATCAATTTAACGACCTTGACAATTTAGATCAGAACGATCCAAAAAATATTAAAGAGATTATTTTATCCGGTAATAATTTTTATCATTTTATTTTTGATGATGTTTCGGTTTTTGAAAAACAAATTGTGATTGCTGCCACAGCGCTCACAAAAACCAACAACGAAAGCGCGCTCACACGATATATTTACCTCGAAAGGAAAGCAAATGGCTGGCAGATTGTAGACCAGCCTGATAATAAATAAGTCAAAAGTCAATTTTAAATCATAGTAACCTACTATAAATTTTATAGGACCCAGGGGGGCTTTTTCTTTTAATGTTAGGATGTTTTCAGACTTAATTCAACAAGCAAAAATAATTCTGCCAGTAAACAAATAAAAAATCGAGATTCCTATTCTTGCCTCGATTTCTAAAAAATATTTATGGAAATTATTTGATTCTTGAATCTTATTAAAAAAAATAAGATTATGGAAGCGAACCAAATTTTACAAACAGGATTCCTTGATATCCTGTTTGAAGGAAGAAATAAATTATATGGCGCATACGACTTACGCAAAACTTATAATCAAAGAATTACTAAAGCGCTCCTCGCAACGCTGCTGTTCATGACGGTTTTAGTAATTTCCTTTATTATCAGCAAAAGTTTTGTAAAAAACAAAAGTGTTATCCAGGTGACTACGCCAGGTTTGGTTTTGCAAAAAATAGAACCAGATAAACCGAAAGAACTTCCCAAATTGCCAACTCCTGTTCACGTTGCCACTCTACAAGTAACACGACCAGAGATCGTAAAAGATCACCTTGTTGTTACGCCGCCACCAAATATTCATCAAATAGAAGCTGCAGTGATTGATGTGAAAACCATCGACGGCCCAAAACCTGGTATCGGAATAATTAATCCTCCAACAGAAATTATGGGAACCAATGTAGTGGTAAAGCCTGTAAACACAGGCTCAGATAAAAAGACATTCATCCCAATAGAAAAGGAAGCTGTATTTCCCGGAGGTGAGCAGGCATGGCAGAGATATATTCAAAAAGCAATACAACGGCAGTCAGATGAGTTTTCAAATGCAGATTATGGAACATGTGTTGTAAAATTCCAGGTAGATGTTAACGGAAATGTAAGTAATGTAGAAGCGACAACAATGAATGGAAGCAAGCTTGCAGAAATATCTGTAAATACGATCAGCAAAGGGCCGAAATGGATTCCTGCAATGCAAAACGGGCATTATGTAACTGCGTACAGGTATCAACCGGTTACTTTACTCAATCCCAATCAATGATTTTTTAAAGAATATAACGTTTACCAGTAAACGCATAAATTCATCCGATTCTCATTTTAATTTTTACTATTTTTAGAATGACTTTGAGTCTGAAAATAACAGAAAAAAATGCAGAAGATAAAAAAAGTAAAGATTGCAAAAAAAGAAAGTGCACGCGCCGTGGGTAAACAGTACAGTTTTTTTGAAGATGTATATGATGTGGTGAGGCAAATTCCAAAGGGGCGTGTAACCTCTTATGGAGCCATCGCGAATTTTTTAGGAACCAAACTTTCAGCGCGAATGGTAGGCTGGGCCATGAATGGAGCACATGATGCAAATCCTGTTGTGCCTGCACAAAGAGTGGTGAACCGAAATGGAATGCTTACAGGAAAAGCTCATTTTTCTACTCCGACAAAAATGGAAGAAATGCTGGCAAAAGAAAAAGTAAAAGTAAAAAATGAAACCGTTGTTGATTTTGAAAAACTCTTTTGGGATCCTGCTAAAGAATTGGATATTTAAACTTTACGAATAATAAGGGCTTATCAATAAATAAACGACCACACCACTTACTGCAACATAAAACCATATAGGCCATGTATATCTTGCGATCTTTCTATGTTTTTTATAATCGCCCGACAAGGCCCGATAAGCCGTAAATAAAATAAAAGGTAGAATAATTCCTGCAAGAGGAATGTGAGTAATCAGGATAGCATAATACACATAACGAAGTGAACCCGCAAGCAACTTTTCATCAGGGCTTAAAATGCCATCATGATTTAAATCACCAAATTTTGTTTCGCCACTAAGAAGGTGATGACAAATATAAGAGACCAAAAAAAGTACAGACAGAATGATCGCCGTGATCATTATTTTTTCATGAAGAATGTACCTTTTCTTTTTTACCGCAACTAATGCTGCAACTAATAAAATAGCTACGCACGAATTGACAACTGCATTAAATTCAGCAAAAATATGCGGATCAAAACTAAGGTTGAAATTCAATTTAATTCCTGAAAGAAAGGCAACTGCTACAAACACAATGATTGAAACGGACCATATTAAAATACGCGCGCGCTTATCATCTTTTTTTATTACAGGTCGGGGAAATTTGCGTTGGATCTTTGTATTCATTAATTTAACCTGTTTTCAACAGACCCTTCATAAATTCTGCAAATGATCTTTTTTTATCTTTTTCTAGCATGAGCAATGGAATGTCACGAACAAGTTTTGATTGTTCCACAGAATCCTCACCACTAAACCATCCTCTTACCACCCGATTTTTATCCAGCAAAAAAAACTTATCGCTATGAATAAAAGAGGTGTCAATATCCTTGTCAACCACGCTTGCCTTCAATTCGTTGAGGGCAAAATTATAAATACTGTCCCTGTTGCCGGTACCTAACCACCAGCTATCCGGATTAATATCAAATCTTTTTGCCCAACTTCTTAATTGTGCAAGAGAATCATGTTCCGGATCAATGGAGATAGAAACAAACTGAACGATAGAATCATTGTTCGGAAAAGAGTTTTGTAACTTTTTCATTGACACGGCAAGTCGCGGACAAATTGTAGGACAATGAGTAAAGAAGAAATCCATTACAATAATTTTTCCTTTCAAATCATCAAGAGAAACTTGTTGCCCTAATTGATTGGTAAAATGGAGATTTTTGACCTGGTGCCAGGCAGTATCGTAAGTTAGTTTTCCATTATTTTGTGATACTTGCACGCTATCATAAAAATAACGATTTGGCATTTGTACATCGCGGCCACTATAATAACTCACAAGCAAATAACCACTTAATGGTAATGTGATAGCAACGAGTAAGGCGATAAAAGCTTTCTTGTTCATAATAGTGTAAACAAAATTAGCCATTGCGAAGGGCAACAGCTAATTTAAAAATTTATAATCCGGATTTTAACCTAATTTTTAATCTAATTTCTTGTCACTACTTGCAGCCGGTTCAGCTGTCGAATGATGAAATTCTTGCGGCTGCTCTTTGTATTGGCGAATACCCGCGTCTGTATTTCTCAAATGTCTATAGGAAGAACCTTCAGCAATGAATGCAATAATAAACCATATAAATAATAGTGCAGGCATTCCTATAGTCATCACCATTGATCTTACCTCATCACCAAGGTGCATGAAAATTGAAATAATATAAAATGCTTTTGCCAGAGTTAAAATACAGATCACTCCTTTTATAACTAATACCAGTGACTCATTGGGATTTGCACCCAGATCGATTTTATAGATGGTTAAGCCTAAAGCCAGTTCTAAAATGGTAAGTACCAATAAAATCCAGAAAGCCTTCCATATTCGTTTTACTTGTGCTTTATCTGCCTCAGTTGTTCCTAAATGTGTTGATTCTGCAGTCATATATTTTCTTTAATTTCTTTTGATAAAAATATTTTTATTAGTACTTAGATAAGATAAAAACAAAGGAACACAAATACCCAAACGAGATCTACAAAGTGCCAGTATAGACCTGCTTTTTCAACCATTTCATAATGGCCACGTTTTGCAAAATCACCTCTTTTTGTTTTAATGAGCATTATACTGTTTATTACAACTCCGCTAAACACATGGAATCCGTGGAAACCGGTAATCCCAAAGAAATAACCACCAAAGGCAACAGGGCCCGGGGTTGCCACCATATGGCCCTTGTACATAACTTCTGGTCCCCATGGATTATGGCTTACTGTTGTTCCCCAATGTTGTATCATTCCGTCAACCAATACTTCATGTTGATGAGTGATTAAATGTGTCCACTCCCATGCCTGGCAACCTAAAAAAGCAAGTCCGCCAAGGATCGTTAGTGCCAACCATTTTTCAACACCTTTCTGATCCATTTTGTGGCCAGCATGTACACCAAGCACCATAGTTACGGAACTCATGATGAGGATAAAAGTCATAAGGCTTACAAAAGCAAGCGGAAGATTTGCTTCAGTAAAAGGAAACTTATTAAATACATAGTTATGATCAACCCAATGATTCAAACTAAAACGAATGGATCCGTAGGAAATCAAAAAAGCGCCAAAGGTAAATGAGTCGCTTATCAAAAAATACCACATCATCAATTTGCCGTAGCTTACATTGAAAGGACTTTTACCACCGCCCCACATTTTAGTTTTTGTTTGTGCTATCGCAGTTTCCATTTATTTATTCGTTAAAAGGTTATTACAAAAATAAAATTAATTGTTTATTGTCACAGGTTTATTTAGTTGGTTCAGTTTCATTTATAAAGTCTTACACAGTAAACCAACTTTTTATTTTAATTCTTATTTTACTTTATCCGATGTATACTAAAAAGATCAAAAGGTAGATCCAAAGGAAATCTACAAAATGCCAATAAGTATTCATAAGGTCAATGTAAATCGGGTTATAGTTTTTTCTTTTCCTGCTGTAAGATTTCAGATACATAACGAGCAATGCGATCACCCCACCCAGTACATGCAGCGCATGCACTCCAACAATTACATACAAAAAAGAAAAAGAAACATTGCGGGTAACGGTAATGCCACTCGCCCACAATTGTTTGAAGCCTATATATTGCAAAAGAACAAAAGCAGAACCGAGAACTACTGTAAATAAAAGCCACATTTTGTATTGCTTCATTTCCCTGTTAATAAAGGCTCTACGGCTAAGCAATAAGGTTACGCTGCTCAAAACAATTACAGCCGTTGAATAATAAAATATAGCCGGAATGTCGTAAGTGATCCAATTTCCCTGGTTTCGTTTTACTAAATAAGCGCTGCTTAATCCGGCAAAGATCATAACAATACTTGCGCATGCAGCATACATTACAAACTTAAGCGGATGTATTATTTTCTTCTCTTGCTTCATCGTGGCTATCATAATAAATAATTTATTCCTCTTAATTAAATTTTATCAAATAATAATGTAAGAAAAACAATCATCAGGTAAAAGTAAGAACTGAACATCACTCTTCTTGCTGCCGCAGCATTCATTTTTATTACCAATAAAATACTTACAAAGACCATCCATAAATTACAAACCAACAATACCCAAAAAGCTAACATTCCCCCTATATGAAAGTAATAAGGCAGCATGCCTACAGGCACCATCATCATTGAATAAATTACAGTCTGCATTGCCGAAAACTTAGTTGTTCCTTCCCTGCTCGGCAACAATTTAAATCCTGCTTTATCATAATCTTTATGAGCTAACCAGGCAATCGCCCAAAAATGTGGAAACTGCCACAAAAATTGGATAGCGAATAAAATATACCCGCCGTAATTCATAAAATGAATTACTTCGCCGTTTGATAAAACACCCTGGAACGATGCAAAAGGATTAATATAACCGGTGCCAGCCACCCAGCCAATAAGACAAGGCAAGGCCCCCGGGAAAGCCCCCACGATCACAGATACTGCGTTTACTCTTTTTAATGGTGTGTATACATATGCATAAAGAAATAAACTGAATAACGAAAGCATGGCGCTTTCAAAATTGAACCAGTACCACATGATGCTAACGCCAACCGCACCCGCAATAACCGAAAAAGTATATGCTTCTTTAACGCTCATTCTGCCTGCGGCAACAGGCCGGTCGGCAGTTCTTTTCATCAACGCGTCTGTTTTTCTTTCTTCTGTTTGATTGATAGCATTGGCAGAACCTGTAATGCACAATCCGGCAAAAAACAAAAGTAATACAGAAGCTAAATTGTATTCAATATTGGGAGCAAGAAGATAACAAACCACAGAGCTAAATACCACCATAAAGCTTAAAGTGAATTTGATTAAGATAAAATAATCTTTCACTTTACTTGAAATGGTATAAGTAGCTGATTGAGGAATAATGGTGATCGTTTTACTCATTAAAAAAATCCTTTTTAAAAAAGCCCTGAATTAACAGGGCTATTGAATTCAGTTAAATATTATTATAATTAAATAATTTTCTAGCCCCTTAATGATTTGTCTCTTCTGCACCTATCGGTTCTGTTTGTGGAATATGATCCCTTCCATCTTTACCATAATCGTAAGGCCAGCGATACACTTCCGGAATTTCACCAACCCAGTTACCATGTGGTGCATGAATAGGAGTTGTCCACTCCATTGTATTAGAACCCCATGGGTTTTTATTTCTTTCAGTAAGTTTTCTTCCTTTATAAATTGAGTAAAAGAAATTGAATATAAATAAAAACTGAGCTGCAAAAACAATAATAGCTACAATACTGATAAAGGTATTAAGGCCACTAAACATTTTGAATGATTCCCAGTTGCTGAAATCATAATACCGGCGAGGCATCCCTGCCAATCCTTCATAATGCATAGGCCAGAAAATTAAGTAAGCTCCAACAAAGGTGGCCCAGAAATGAATATATGCCAGTGTATTATTCATAAGCCTTCCAAACATCTTAGGATACCAATGATAGATTCCTGCAAACATACCAAACATGGAAGCCACACCCATAACAAGATGAAAGTGGGCAATTACAAAATAAGTATCATGCAAATGCAGATCGAGGGTTGAGTTACCCAGCCAGATTCCTGTTAATCCACCGGAAATAAATAAGCTTACAAAACCAATAGCAAATAGCATAGCCGGAGTAAAATGTATATTTCCTTTCCAAAGTGTGGTAAGCCAGTTGAACACTTTAATGGCCGACGGAACAGCAATCAATAAGGTGAACAAAACAAAGAAGGAACCGAGGAATGGGTTTAAGCCTGAAACGAACATGTGATGCGCCCAAACTAAAAATGATAATATACCAATGGCAAAGAAAGATCCCACCATAGCCATATAACCGAAAATGGGTTTACGTGAATTAGTAGAAATTACTTCTGAAGTAATCCCCATGGCCGGGAGGGCAATTATATAAACCTCGGGGTGGCCAAGGAACCAGAACAAATGCTGGAACAAGATCGGGCTTCCTCCCTGGTTTGGTAATATTTTTCCATTTATTACGATATCGCTCAAGTAGAAACTGGTTCCAAGATGGCGGTCAAATAACAAAAGAACAACGGCAGATAATAATACAGGGAAAGTAAGTACCCCTAAAATTGCAGTGAAAAGGAAGGACCAGATGGTAAGGGGAAGCCTGGTCATAAACATTCCCTTTGTACGCATATTTAAGATGGTAGTAATATAATTCAATCCTCCCAAAAGAGTGGAGATGATGAATAAGGCGATACTTGCCAACCAAAAATCCATCCCACTTTTAGAGCCATCCATTGCATCGCCTAAAGCACTTAATGGTGGATAAATAGTCCATCCTCCGCTTGCAGGTCCAGTAGTTAAAAATAAAGATGAAAACATAACTATTGAAGCAGCGAAGAAAAACCAATATGACAACATGTTCAGGAACGGTGAAGCCATATCTCTTGCTCCTATTTGCAGTGGGATCAGGTAGTTTGAGAAAGTTCCGCTTAATCCGGCTGTTAATACAAAAAACACCAGGATGGTTCCATGCATGGTAACAAGAGCATAGTAAAATTCAGGATCCAGTTTTCCACCCTGAGCCCAATGACCAAAGATATCTTCAAGAAAAGGAAAAGTCTGATCAGGAAACCCAAGCTGTAAACGGAAAATGACTGAAAATAGTCCACCAATAACAGCCCAGATAATTCCGGTAACCAAAAACTGCCGGGAGATCATTTTATGATCCTGGCTGAAAATATATTTAGTAATAAAACTTTGCTTATGATGTTCATGAGAGGCGTGGTCCGATTCATGCACCACCAACGGCTTTTCATGCAAAACTTCTTCGTTGTTCATAATGATATTTTTTTAAAATCCTTTCGGAAATTACTTTTTTATTATTTACCCGGATGATTATTGAGAGCTACTGTTTTAGTTGAATCTGTGGAAGCATCAGTAAGGAATTTTTTAGCCCTTAAATATTCCGGCCTTTGCTTTATCATCCACGCATTAAATTCTTTTTGGGTTTCAACTATGATTACACCGCGCATGGTAAAATGTCCTTTCCCACACATCTGGTCGCACGCTATTTCATAAGTAAAATCAGGATTCCCTGTTTTTTTCTTCATTTGCTCTGTCGTATAAATAGGAGTAAACCATTCTGTTGTAGGTGTACCCGGAACAGCATCCATTTTCATACGAAACTGTGGTAAACCCACATCGTGAATTACATCCATTGAGTTGATAACAAATTTAACGGGCCTGTTAACTACGACATGTACTGTTGTAGGAACATGGATATCATCATGACTTGCAGCATCTGACCAATCTACACCGAGAGGATTTGATTTTGCAGGATCTACTAATTTATAATTCTTTCTTCCAAGAATACCATCTCTTCCCGGATACCTGAATTCCCATCCAAACTGATGGCCAGTAACTTCAATTACCTGTGCATTTTTAGGTGCATTAGCGGTGAACTTAAACCAGTATTTTAATCCAAAAACCACCAGGACTGTCATTGTTATAGCTGGAATTCCTGTCCAGATCAACTCGAGTTTATTGCTGTGAGTGAAATAAAGTGATTTTCTCTTATTACTTTCCTGGTATTTGAAAGAAAACCAGAACAATAAAATCTGGGTAATAAAGAATACAACGCCTGTAATGGCGAGCGTAATCCACATCATCTCATCAATTTTTTCACCCTGAGAAGATGCAGACCCAACGTATAACAGCGTCTTATGATAAAAGAGTTTATTACACCACCAAACACCTATTAATCCTAAGATCAAAAAAAGAATCATTAAAAATCCGTTGATCTTATTATTCTGTTTTCGTGACTTTTCTTCGCCTTTCAAAACACTTACGTATTCACTGGCTTTAGAAATCTGAAAAATCACTAAAAAAACAAGTACAATAATCGCTATTAAAAAAAAGGTATTCATGTTACTTTATTTTTTTCCTCATCCGCTGAACGGATTTTTTATATATACTGTCAATTAGTTGCGGATTCAACTCTAAATAATATTTAAATACTCTGCTCCTGCCTATTAAGAAAAGCAAAGGTAAGTTTAAGATTTATTCAAAATCTCTCAATTTTAACCATCTTGCCTAACTAGTTATCTATTTTTTCAATTAGACAAAGTGAATAAGACTTTCCTTAATGAAAGGATTATTCTTTGGTGTCATCGATACCTTCGATGCAAATCTGCTTACTCCCCACATTATTATTCCTACAAATCCTAATGGAATGCCTATTTCGTACCAGCTTAAGTGCGGATGCATTCTTACTGTTCCGGGCATCACCATCTGGTAAAAATCTATCCAATGGCCAAATATGATAAGAATACACATAAAGCTTACTACAAAATAATTTCTTTTGGCAGCTCTTTTCATTAAGATTAAAATGGGAGCTACAAAATTTAATATCAGGTTCAGATAAAATAACCCTTCATATGGACCCTGTAAACGGATTTTAAAATAGATGGTTTCTTCAGGGATGTTTCCATACCATTGCAACATAAACTGATCAAACCACAGGTAAGTCCAGAAGATAGAAAACGCAAACATATATTTTCCCAGGTCCTGCAGATGCTCATTGGTTACATATTCCAGTTGACCACGGTTTTTAAAATAAATTACAAATAAGGTAAGTAATGCGATCCCGGCTACAAAGGTACTTCCAAAGGTATACCAGCTAAACATGGTACTAAACCAATGTGCATCAATACTCATTATCCAAAGCCAGGGAATAATAGATCCGATAGTAACCACATAAAAAACTACGTAATAAGCTGAAACACCCAAGGTTTTTCTATACCATTTCTTCGACGTTTCGTAGTCCATTGTTCCTGCCTCATCAGACTTCAAACTCAAATCTCTTAATTTTTTGCCCCAGTAAGACCAAAGAAAAATAGTTAGCAAGGAATAGATCAAATAAAAAGCAGGGTTCAAAAATCCTTTTTTTCCTTTCAGGACTACATCATGAGCCATTGCATTTTTATCAAGCCACTCGTAAACATCTCCACGATGGCCTAAAACAATACAAAGAAAAATAACCATTGTAATACCGCCCATTATCGGAACTACAGAAGAAATCGCTTCTGTTACCCTGCGAAATGCCGTTTGCCAGCCACTCATAGCAAGGGTATTGATCACAATAAAAAATGTGGCCACATTAGTAATGAGTAAGAAAAAAACACTGTTCTGGAGTAATACTGCCCAAAAGCGCGTACTATTCAAATTATCTCCATGCGCGCCCGCTAAAGGATTTAAAAAAATAATACCAAGAATGAGGGTAAGTAAGCCGACTATCATTAATCCAGCTGACCACTTTTTAAATCCCGCCGGTGCTACATACTGATTGTTCATTTAAAAAGAAATTTTTGTTGTATTAAACTTTATTTAGTTCCTGTTGAATCGCTTCCTCCGGTTGATGTTGAATCACTTCCGCTTTTGGTGGCACTGCCAGCGGAACCACCCAACTGGTGTTGTTTTACATATTGTATCACCATCCATCTTTGCTTTCTTGTTAACTGTGAAGCATAACTTCCCATATTATTTTTACCATAAGTTACAGAATGAAACATGGTTCCTACAGGCATCTTTACATATTGAGCTAAAGTAAGATTGGCGACAGCCGGAATTTTTCCGCCGGTAGACAAAGGGCCTTGCGCATCCATATTTGGTCCGTGACAAATAGCACAATTTATATTAAAAAGACGTGCTGCTTCTTTCATTTGGTTAGAATCAAGCGGAGGTAAAGGATCTTTTATTTGCGCGCTCATACGGTAACCTGTGCTGTCATTAGGCAAAGGATAAGGGAACAAATCGCCTCTTCTGATAGTACCTTCTACCGGGTAATCAACATAATTGATATTTTCTTTAGCCAGGTTATTAGGAGCATACGCCTCATAAGCACGGCTGTAAGCCATATCCGGCATATAAGTTCTACCGGGCTCTCGCTTGTCACCGCAGCTATTCATTAAAGTAGCTACTGCTATTATTATCACAAAAGATAAAAGAATTCTTATTTTTTTCATATCTAAAATTCTTATTTCGAATTTTTTTTAATCAGTTTAAAATGTCAAACCCAGTAAACCAACAAATTACTCAGATTTTGTTTTACTCCTCGATTGCTATCTCTTCTGCCCTGTATAATTTTTGTTCTTTATCATATCTGCCAAACCACCAACCTTCTTCTGCATCCTGGGTATTGATTTCTATCGCCCCGTTTTGCTGTAAAAAGTTTTCAATTTCTGCAGGGTTAGAATTAGGAGTGCATTCAATCACCATCGTCATAACATCATCTGTTGATCTTAAATTAAAATGATGTTTTTTAACACCAGGCATCATTTTGCATAACCAGCAGAATGTATAAACCATACCAACTGCCGACATTAAAACGGTAAGTTCAAAAGTAATCGGGATAAAAGCCGGTAATGGAAAGTGAGGTTTACCACCAATATTCAAAGGCCAGTCGGTAGTAAAGATGTATCCCATGCCGCCAACAGCGATAGAAGTTCCAGTAATCCCGAAGATAAAGCCCATGGTATGCAAACTGGTTTCTCTTAAACCCATAGCTTTATCAAGGCCATGGATAGGAAAAGGCGTATATACATCATGGATTTTATAACCTGCGTTTCGTACATTTTTTACGGCAGGAAATAAATCTTTTTCATCTTCGAAGGAACCAACAACAAATTTTTTAATCATATTCTGTTGCCCTTTCCGGGCTTTTTTAATTAATAATGTCTTTTCGTTTGTCGTTAACTAAAAGAAATTAATGAGCATGAGCTTCTACTTCTTCAGCATAAAATTCATCAGCAGTCATCTCTTCCATACCAGACATTTTATCTTTATAGCTTTCTCCACTTAATTTTAAAATCGCTTTTACTTCGGCTAGCGCAATAACAGGGAAGTATTTAGCGAATAAGAAATAACAAACAAAGAACAATCCAAAGGTGCCAAGATAAAATCCGATTTCCCAAATAGTAGGGCTGTAATAAGTTGTCCAGGAAGAAGGCAGATAATCTCTATAAATAGAAGTAACAATGATTACAAAACGCTCAAACCACATTCCTACATTTACCAGTACAGCAAGGAAGAAAGTAAACATTACGTTTCTTCTTAATTTTCTTGACCAGAAAAGTTGCGGCGATACTACGTTACAAAACATCATTCCAAAATAAGCCCAACCATAAGGACTGAAAATATTCACCCTGTTTTCACGGAAAGCCCACCATTCATAAGTGTTTTGGCTATACCATGCAATAAATAATTCTGAAATATAAGCACATCCTACTATTGATCCTGTTAAAACGATAACTTTATTCATCGCTTCAATATGTCCGATTGTGATATAATCTTCAAGATGTAAAACTTTTCTTGTAATAAGCAACAATGATTGCACCATCGCAAATCCTGAGAATACGGCTCCTGCAACAAAATAAGGAGGGAAGATGGTAGTGTGCCAGCCGGGAATTACAGAAGTGGCGAAGTCCATGGATACTATCGTATGTACTGACAGAACCAAGGGTGTAGCTAAACCTGCCAAAACCAAAGCAAGACTCTCCTGCCGTTGCCAGTGTTTGGTACTACCTGTCCAGCCAAAAGACGCAAAGCCATAAAACATTTTCCTGAACTTGGTTTTTGCCCTGTCGCGCACGGTAGCCAAATCCGGTAAAAGTCCACTGTACCAAAAGAGTAAGGAAACGGTGAAATAAGTTGATACCGCAAACACATCCCAGAGAAGAGCAGAGTTAAAATTGGGCCAAACGGGGCCGCGGGAGTTAGGATAAGGAAGTACGAAGAAACCCATCCAAACACGTCCCATATGGAATATCGGAAACTGACCTGCGCACATTACCGCAAAAATTGTCATTGCTTCAGCAGCCCTGTTAACACCTGTTCTCCATTTTTGTCCAAACAACAATAGGATTGCAGAGATTAATGTACCAGCATGACCAATACCAATCCACCAAACAAAGTTGGTAATATCCCAACCCCAACCTACGGTACGATTAAGATTCCATTGGCCTATTCCATAATCTACTTCTCTGTAAACAGAATAAACACCAAAAAGCAATAATACAATAGCAATTGAAAAACCAATCCACCAAAGTCGGCCTGGCTTTGTTTCTACAGGACCAATAATATCTTCTGTTAGCTGGTGATAATTTTTATCACCATCAATCAATGGCTCCCGGAGTTGCGATTCATATTTTAATAATGACATACTCTTTTATTAGCTTTTTGCTACAGGTTGTTCTGTAAGCTTATTAATTTTATCGGTTCTTAAACTTTTTCTTTTGTACTTCCCACTTTCCTTTCCGTATTTCTTACCAGTGTAAGATAATTAAGATTCGGTAGTGTATGCAACTGTTCCAATACATAAAACTTCCTGTTCTTTTGTTCTTCATACCTTAGTTTGGCAATTTTACTTTCCGGATCGTTTACGTTACCGAATTGAATAGCATGCGTAGGGCAAGCCTGCATACATGCAGTTTTTGCCTCCTGGTCTTTCATTACCCGATCTTCTTTTTTAGCATTCAATTTGGCCAACTGCAAACGTTGAATACAGAAAGTACATTTTTCCATAACACCCCTGGAGCGTACAGTTACGTCAGGATTTAATACCATTCTTGTAAGATCATCCTGCAAATTCATGGTAGCATCTGAAATGATACCCTTTTGGTTATCAGGGAAACTATCTGCACCGTTCCAGTCAGCCCAGTTAAATCGACGCACTTTATAAGGACAGTTGTTAGCACAATATTTTGTACCGATACAGCGGTTATAAATCATTTGGTTAAGCCCTTCGCTGCTATGGTTGGTAGCAGAAACAGGACAAACATTTTCGCAAGGCGCATTATCGCACTGCTGACAAAGCATGGGTTGGAAAACCACATCCGGTTTTTGAGGATCACCAGTATAGTAGCGATCTATCCGAATCCATTGCATATCCTGGAATCTAGCCACTTCAGCTTTACCAACCGTAGAAATATTATTTTCAGCAACGCAGGCTATTGTACAAGCACTACAGCCAATACAAGTATTCAGATCAATACTCATTCCCCACTTAATTCCAGGCCTGTCATATGTTGGATAAAGGGTAGCATCCCTGGTGAAGTTTTCTCCATATGCTTTAAATTCTTCCTCTTCCGCCTTATTCATTGCTCCGGGATCAGCTATAAAATCAGTAAGCCTGGCTTCTCTTACCACCGGACGGCCTTCTGTAATACTATGTGTCTGAGTAGTAGCAACCTTATATTCTTTACCTGTTTTTTCGATTTGCACCGGGGCGCTGTAAACAACATTAGAGCCATTAAAAACTGCAAAAGGATATATATTTTTTCCTGATCCTACTGCTGCAGGCCCAAGATATTCAGCGGTTTTATTTTTATCATTGCTCTCACGGCCATATCCTACAGCTACTGCTATCACATTAGGGTGCATGCCAGGGGTTATCAATGCGGGTAGTTCAATGGTTTTACCATTTGAAGTAAGTTTTACTACCGGCTTAACAGGGTGAACTTCGTAATTGTCAGATTGACGAGGATTAAAAATGTCAATATCAAAAAGTTTCTTTCCCATATCAGGAGACACCATCACATAATTGTCCCAGGTGGCCTTAGACATAGGATCGCTGGCTTCCTGTAACCAGGCATTACCAGCCCTGGCGCCTGTGCCCATAGTAATTTTTTGATACAAAACCATCTCCACCTCTGCACCTTTTACGCTTCCAATTTTGGATGCAGCATCAGTTACATTTCCGGAAAAAGAAGTTGCAGCAATTGTTGCAGTATTGCCGGCATTCGAACCTCTTGATATTGTAGAATCAGTTATCGCCTTGTCAACAAGAGGTGGCGGTGCAACAGAACCGAGAGAATCTGCAGTTCCAACAGCAGCCAGTGCAGTAGCTACACCAGATGTAAGATCAGAAGGATCAACAATTATAGATTCTGTTTTCAGTTTTGAATTCTCCATTACTCCATCCTGAAGGAAAGTTTCATATTTATCAAGGCCACCAAGCTTCTGCATCCAATAAGCTCTGAAATAGCCCTCATAATCATTGGTATTACCAGTTAGCTTTAACAGTGAAGATTCAAATTGCCTTGTTTTAAATAAGGGATGAATCAACGGTTGTAAAGCACTTATGTAACTTGTTTGTTGTTCAGAATCGCCCCAGCTTTCAAGCCAGTGGTGTGAAGGAATAACATATTTGCACAACTCAGTAGTTTCATCCATTTTTTCACTATAAGAAAGTGTGAATGGACATTTTTTTAATCCGGCAGTAAATTTTGCGGCATCAAAATAGTTGTAAACAGGATTAGCGCCATAAACGATCAAAGCACCTACATTGCCGGAGTTTAAGTCCTGCGTAAGTGTTACCATATCGGCATCAATTCCCTGGCGATAATTTACCTTCGAATTCCAGTCAATGGTAGTGCCATTGGCACCAATGGCTTCATTTATAGCATTAACTACAATCTGTATATTTTTATCGTTACTTCCGCAAACTACTAAGGCAGCGCCTTTGTTAGCCATCAATTCTGCAGCAGTTTTTTTAACGGCTGTTGCAAGATCTGCAGATAATGAAGCAGAAGTTCCTCCACCTAAAGCACCTAACAGTGCAAGTGCTATAGCACCGGTTTCAGACGGCTTATGCAGATATCTTTCATCCGCATTAGCTCCTGTCATACTGTAAAATCCTTCAAACTGGATGTGCCTGCTCATAGAAGGATTTTTTTCATTAATCCTTCTACCTACTGCGTATTGCTTTGCAAAAACAACAGGGCTAAGCCAGTTACCCAAAAAATCTGCATCAAGACTAACAATCACTTTAGCCTTATCAAAATGATGGGCAGGAATCATCTTTTTTCCATGAGAGGCCATGTTAGCTTCAATCATTCCGCTACAAGAAACTGCATCATACTGTACATGCCGGCTGCCCGGATATTTTGCTAATACTTCGCTTATAATTTGTTTACCTGTAATAGAAGTATAGGAACTTGTCAATAGCACCAATGGTTTACCTGCATTCGCAGCTAATCCATCCGCTACCATTTTATCTATTGCTTCAAAAGTGGCTTCTTTTTTATTTACCATCGGGTAACGAAGACGGCTTGTATCATATAAATCCAAAACAGAAGCCTGGATCTGCGCCGATGTACCACCTTCGCTTAATGTAGAAAGATCGTTGCCTTCTATTTTAATAGGACGCCCTTCTCTTTGTTTTACTACAACCGGCACCGCATCTCCATCGCTTAAATAGGTAGAAGCATAATAATTAGGAATACCTGCAATAATATCATCAGGCTTATTAAGAAAGGGAATACTCTTACGAACCGGCATTTCACAACTTGCAGCAATAGCAGCCGCAGCAGTGCTAAAGCCCATATATTTCAGAAAATCCCTCCTTGGAGTTTTAGCATTGAAAATGTTTTCATCAGCTAATTCTTCAAAGGGAAGTTCTTTCCTGAATTCATCTTTTAATGCTTTTTTATTGGCTTCCGATTGGTTAAGTTCTCCAAAATTCTGCCAGTATTTTTTTTCACTCATATTAATCCAATCCGCCCCGGCGGACTATTACCTTAAATCTAAAGATCTAAGAAATGAACAATATTGTTTCTTTGTTTGCCAACCTCTTTGTGAGCCTGTACTTTATATTTAATAATGACATTTTCCACATTCAGTTCCACCAATCATCTGCACAGTTACACTATCATATTTTTTATCCTTGATATCCTGGTGGAATTTTGCGTAAATGCTGTAAAATTTATTTCCATTTCCCTTTCCGTCATTAAATTGAACATTTGTAGTTCTGTGGCAATTGACGCACCATCCCATACTCAAGTCTGCGAATTGTTTTACCTGTATCATGTTTTGAATTTCCCCATGGCAGGTTTGACAAGCAACCTGGCCAACTTTCACGTGTTGCGAGTGGTTGAAATATACGAAGTCAGGAAGATTATGAATTTTTATCCATTCAATTGGTTTACCGGGCTTATCATAAGTTTTAGTATCAGGATTCCAGCCGGCATATTTATATAATTTTTGAATTTCTGCATTGGCATCCAGCGTGGTTCCATCATCCTTTATTATAGGAGCTCCCGCATATTCTTTAATCGCTTTATGACAATTCATACAAACATTTACCGCAGGGATGGTAGCGTGTTTGCTATCCTGTGCTCCCCCATGGCAGTATAAACAACTTATTTGGTTTACTCCCGCATGAACTTTATGAACAAAATAGATGGGTTGATTAGGTTGGTATCCCTGTTGACGACCTAAGCCCATGGCGCCTTCCACAAGAAAGTAACCCGCAAATACAAAAAGAACAATAGTAATCAACAGTAAATAAGCCTTATTTCTATAAAAAGGAACCGGTTGTGGAGATTTTATTCCATCCTTTTCATCGGTAAGCTTTTTCAGGTTGCTGTTAACCTGTAAAAGTATCAGACCTACAACCGCTAATATTAAGGTAAGAATACCATATAATACAGTATTATCAGAAGAAGGAGTTGAAGCAGCACTTACAGCGCCGGGAGCACCAGTGGCAGGGCCACTACCAGCAGGCTTGTAATTATTAGCGTACTCTAAAATTGCATCAATGTCTGAATTGGACAAATCAGGAAATTCAGTCATAACAACTCCACCCATTTCATCCTTCAATTTCTTGGCGTATGGATCAGTCATCACCATGGAAGTGGTATTGTGGATCCATTTATACACCCAATCTTTTGAAGGTTCCCTTTCACGCGCGCCTTTAAGCGCTGGTCCTACATATTTTACATCTGGTTTGTGGCAACTTGAGCAGTTCGCTTTAAATAAAGCCTCCCCATTTGATGATTGTGCATACAAAAATCCTTGGGAAGAAATTAGAGTTAGAAAAATGAAAACTGCGAATGTTTTAGTAAAAAGCCTTTTGACTTGGTTCATACACTTATTTACCTATCTTGAATTATGGAATAATTACATTGTTGGCGGCAAAAGTAACAAAGCATGTTGATAAATTCTTAACATTCTTAAATTTTTTTTTTAATCATTAGTAATTTATTTACCCTAAAATTTGATCAAACGCTTATTCACTTGAAGTTATTCGTATTTAGATATTATTAAGATGATGGCGATTATTTTTTTCTCTTAAAATGATTCCGACATTATTTTAAAAAGTTCATCTTTGACTAATATTTAATGAAAGAGAAAAGCAACAAGTTTTATTAAAAAGGAATAAACAAAATGCAGCATATTTTGTAAATCCTTCTATGGGCAAGGATTTAAGAAAAAAAATAAAAGCTTTTTTTAGTCGTAAAAAACAAAATTCTGTAATTAGGCCAGCGATAAAAATATTTCCTTTTTTTTGAAAAAGTTTGTTTTTTTGGAGAGCAGATTTCTCTACTTAACTTTTTTCTTTCAATTCATAAATTAATAAATACGGTTTTAAAAACATCCATATTTGCAGAATTGAACAAACAAATATCCAATAACGTATCCATTAAAAGATTGCAAAAAAATTACAAAAAAAATTTAATTGCTTCATGATAGAAATGCCTGAAAATAATATCATCATCTTTGCCTCCGGAGCAGGAAGTAATGCTCAAAAGATCTTAAATCATTTCAAAAACGATAAAAAAACCAACGTGGTACTTATCGTTTGTAACAACCCGAAAGCCGGCGTTTTGGAAATTGCAGCAAACGAACAAATTCCTGTTTTATTGATTCAGAAAGACCAGTTTAAGGAAACAGGTTACCTGGAAAAAATCGAAAAATACAAACCTGATTTAATCGTACTTGCCGGTTTTTTATGGAAGATCCCCGAAATCCTGATCCGTCATTTTCCTGAAAAAATAATAAACATACACCCTGCTTTATTGCCCACTTATGGAGGAAAGGGCATGTATGGAAGTGCAGTGCATACTGCCGTAATCAATGCAAAAGAAAAAGAAAGTGGCATCACTATTCATTTTGTTGATGACATATATGATCATGGCAAGATTATCTTCCAGGCCAAATGCCTGATAGAAGGAAACGAAACTGCTGAAAGCCTCGCGCATAAAATTCATAAACTGGAACACCAATATTATCCCATTACGATTGATAAATTACTGAAAGGAAATAACCGGCAATAATTTCCATATACAGAATGGGAATTATTGTTCTTTGTTGGTTTACTGCGGATAAAAAAAATTTTATAAATAGCTCAACCACCATTTTTCCCTGTGATTGGTTTTATAATCATTATACCAATTGCATAAAGGATACAAAGCAATAATGACTGAAATCCACACCAGGTAAACAATTAACAAACTGTACCCATCATTGGCGGCTAAAAAATAAAAAGGAATGCTCGCTCCTAAAGTTGTTGCTTCTGCAATTGTATGGCCATGAGCCATATAAACAACTGCCGATACCAGGTGAAGTAAATAAAGATGAAGCACATAATAAAAGAACGGTACCCTCCCGTAAATCAGGATCTTTTTAGTAAACCCATTTTGCACCTTTTCAAAAAATGATAAAAGTAAAAACGCCGGACCTATCGTCATGCACATAAATAAAAGAGATGGAGGGTATTTGTGTACATTTATAAAAGAAAGCACGGTGAACCAGGCATTTTTTTGAATAGTCCACGGTTCAGGATTTCCATAAACATTTATAAACCTCAATATTATAAAAAACAAGATAACTACAATTCCAAGCCGGTTCAAAATTTTTCTTCTTTTTTGTACTGAATATTTTGATGAAAAGAAAACCCCGGTACAATAGCCAAGCATCATGAGGCCTGCCCAGGGCACGAAAGGATAAAGTATCACCAACGCATGATTAGAAGTAATAGGATAGATTGCAAAAAAACCATGATGAAAAAGATCCCACCAAAAGCCGGCTTTAAAACCTGGAGCCGCTTCGGCAAAATCAAGAAGATTATGGCCAAAAACGATAAGTAATCCTAGGCCAAGAATAATATTGTAAGGCAGCCTTATCAATAAACCGAGAAACACCATGCTGATACCAATGGCCCAGATCACCTGGAAAATAATGAGATTGTAATGAGGATTGAAAGTCCAGGCGAATGTAATAATAACTGCTTCTACAAAAACCAACCACAACCCACGCTTTATTAAAAAAGATTGAAGTGCTTTTTTTGTTTTTCTTGCCCCTTGCAAATAAATGGAAGTGCCCGAAAGAAATACAAAAATAGGTGCGCAATAATGAGTTATCCATCTTGTAAAAAATAAAAACGTGGTGGTAGTTTGAAGATCAAGAGGGGCATCGGCAGTATGAAAATAATCACGGGCATGGTCGAGTGCCATTATTACCATTACTATTCCCCGCAAAATATCAATGGACTCAATCCTTCTCTTATTATTAATAGAATTTTGAACTAAAGACTCCTTTGAAATTGTTTTGTTACTTATGGAAGCCACCAGGTTTTTTTTAGTCATGTATTGATTTTTAAAACTTGGCGTTTCTTAATTTCAATCGATAAGTTAGCTGTTATATGGTATAAAATTATTAAGAATTAAATCAGTAAAAAAATTAATATTAACACTTGTCTCATTTGGTTTTTGTTACGGTTCCTGGTGCTTCAACCAAAAGTTTGGCACGTGTTTTTATGTTTTTTGTATGAACTAAAAATATATTATTATGCTTAAGTGGGCCGTTATTTTCGTAGTAATTGCAATCATCGCAGCTATATTCGGCTTCGGTGGAATTGCAGCTGGTGCTGCATCAATTGCAAAAGTATTATTTTGGATTTTCCTAGTATTGTTTGTATTAACACTAATATTTGGCGGAAAGGTTTTCGGATGATAACCTGCCTGTTAGTTCTACATAGCAATATAGCTAAGTTCAACTTTACAAAATATCCTGTATTTGAGTAAATGCAGGATATTTTTTTTATTGTTCATCATTTCCATTAAGCAATTTTAATTTCATGACCTGCAAAAGGCTGGAATATATAAGACAAATTGTAGAATCGTTTACTCAATAAAAATCAACAAAAATCTGCTGTTTAGAAGTCCTGCAAATTATTTTTCCCATTATCCTTCTTGCTTCTCTTTTATTTTTTCGGGTAATTGAATGACCTTACGTATCTGGTAAAAAAAATATTAAATTTTCTGCGGAGATGCTTTTTTTTATTTTATTTTTTTATACAAACCTACAAGATCACTCTTTGCAAGAATATGGCCCTGCATACTTTTTTCAAGGCCATCTTTATCCGTTTGTTTACTTATATCAAGCTTCGAATCAAGCGCATAAATCATAAAATGGTAATGATGAGTGCCTGTCGGTGGGCACATGCCAATATATCCTGGTTTTTGCGCACCGTTTAATCCCTGCTCGGCACCGTCAAAACCTTCTGGAATATTTGTGGTTGAAGGATCAATATTCCACATTACCCAATGAGTAAAACCTCCTTTCATGGGCGCGTCCGGATCGTGAACAATAAGAGCAAGTGACCTCGTTCCTGGAGGTATTCCTGAAATGGACAATGGCGGACTTACCTGTTCCCCTTCACACGTATATTTCATTGGAATATTACCATTTTCAGAAAATGCGGAACTGGTAATTTTTAATGAAGTGCTGCAAGAGAAAGCAGACAAAATAATTGGGGCAATAATTGGAAAAACGGATAGTAAACGCATGGTATTTTTTTTATAAAAATACGAAAAAATGAAACCGCGTTTCCCTCCTCCCCCTAAAAAATCAGAACCAAAATAAAAATTCGTTTTAATTGTTCGTTTACTGCCTGCTCTTACTTTTCAAGGGATATGCACTATCCATTTCTGCGCCTGAATGAATAATGAAATTCATATTCTTTTGGAGGCGTAGCTTTCAGCAGATTTTTTACAAAATAATCCCAGCGCCGCCGCATCATATAAAAATAATACTGGCCATAACCGTGATGGCTATTCGGGAAAATTACGAGATCATAATCCTTGTTAGCCTTTTCAAGCGCTTCTACTACCAGCAGGGTGTTGGAAGGCGGAACATTGTCATCCATCGTGCCATAAGCCAGCATTAATTTGCCTTTTAGGTTTTTAGCATAAATCTCGTTTGCCTGCGGCTCATAATTTGAAATGCCGTTCGGCCCTGTTTTTAAAAGACCTATGTAACGCTCTCCCCAATCATCTTCATAATTACGGTTATC
>JBBQWJ010000009.1:0-27519 GCA_038210685.1 Chitinophagales bacterium
TACGTCGGCTGGGGAAATATTCAGCGCCGCAAGCTTTCCCGGATCCAGCCATACACGCATTCCAAAATCATTTCCAAGAGAGGTAATATCACCCACACCCTGTACTCGCTTCAATGCATCCTGCACATAAATATTTACATAATTGCCTATAAATTTCGGATCATGCGTTCCCTTCGGGGAATAAAAGGCTAGCGCCACCATGATGCTTGGGTTACGCTTTCTAACTGTAACGCCCAGCCGCTTTACAATATCCGGCAAGGTGGGTACGGCTACGCTTACCCTGTTTTGTACATCCAGCGCTGCAATATCAATGTCGGTGCCTACTTCAAAAGTTACGCTTACTGAGCTTTGACCGCTTGAAGAACTGTTACCGGTAATGTAAGTCATGCCCGGCGATCCGTTAATTTGCGTCTCTATCGGCGTAGTGGTTGTTTGCTCTACCGTTTGCGCATCAGCGCCGGTAAAATTTGCATTAACTGCAACCGTTGGTGGTGAAATATCAGGGTACTGCGCAATCGGCAAATTTTGTAGCGAAATAATACCTACCAGCACAATTACAACTGAGATGACAATAGCAGTAACCGGGCGTCGTATAAATGTTTCAGCGATCATCTCTTTACTTGAAAATTAAAAATTGAAAATGTAATGCTTCCGATAAATAGTTATTGATTAGTAGTATCCGCTGTGGCTTTTATCACTGAGCCTTCATGTAAATTTTGAACACCTTCCACAGCTATTTTTTGTCCATCCTTCAAGCCCTGCTTTACGATAATATTTTCACCTATCTGTTTTCCTAACACCACTTTTTGCTGAGTAACTTTTGAGCTATCCGTCACTACATAAACAAAGAATTCCCCGAGCTGCTCTGTTACTGCTTTATAGGGAATGACGGTTGCCTGTTCTGATGCATTGTTTTTAACCCTCACTGTTGTGTTCATGCCGGGCTTAAGCATAGCCTTATCATTTGGAAAAACAAGGCGCACTTTAATGGTTCCGGTCTGTGGGTCAACCGCACGGTCTATCAGGCTTATCTTCCCGGGATAAGGATACACGTCATCACCAAAGGAAATTGTAAATACAGAATCTGCTGCTTTCTTTCCATCCTGGTCCATCTGCACAAACCGGTAAATTTCTTTCTGATCAACTGTAAAGTCCACGGCTATTGGGTTATCTGTTGAAACCGTATTCAATACCGTTTGCCCTGCCACCACAGCGGTTCCTTTTTTTACCTGAGATATTCCTATGGTACCGGTTAAGGGCGATTCAATACTTGCAAAATTTACATTGGACCTTACTCCGGCAACATTCGCTTTGGCGGCAGCTACTTGCTTTTGTGCAACCTGCAATGCAGCATCAGCATAATCAACCTGCTGCTTTGCTATAGCATCGTGCTTATCAAGTTCGTGATAGCGGTCCGCATCTTTTTGCGCCTTTAATAAATTTGCTTCCTGCAGTTGAAAGTTCGCTTCAGCCTGCTGATAATTTGCACGATAGACTTCAGCATCTAAAGAATAAAGCCTTTGCCCCTTCTTCACCTTCTGTCCATCTTTAAAAAATATGCCGGTAACATATCCGCTTACCTGCGAGGTAATGGTTATTTCATTAAGGGCTGCAACGGAACCTGGATAATCATCAGTATAAGTAGCTGTGGTTGTTTTTACTTCTGCAACGGTTACAGGCGTAGCAGGCGGCGGGCCTTGTTGTTGCTGTGCATCTTTTTTATTTCCGCAGGACGTAAGTAATGCGATGCCTGCAATGAGAGGAAATAAATAATGCTGTTTATAAATCATACGCTGAGTTTTAATAATTAATGTTGCCTAATGATTGCGCTACATCTACTTTGCTTGAAAGCAACTGATACAAGGCGTTATAATAATTTATCTGGGCTGTCCGCAGATCTGTTTCTGCATTAATCACTTCGAGATAGGTTTTTATGCCTGACTTGTATTGCAGCGTAATCACATCATACACTTCATTTGCCAGGTCAAGATTTTCTTTCAGGCTATAAAAATTGTACAGGTCGCTTTTGTAATTTGCCAATGCCTGCACATATTGCGTATTGATATTATTTTGAAGGCTAATGATAGAATTATCCACCTGTTTTATTTCTAACTGCGCCTGCTTTATCTGTTGTAATCTTTTACCTCCCTGGAAAATAGGAATAGATAATAGCAGCCCTGCGTAAGAGTTTGGATAACTCTGGTTGTACAGTTTTGTAAATTTATTGTTGAGAAAATTGAGGTTGTAATTTCCAAAGGCAGATACATCAGGCAAAAAGCTCCATTTGTAATATTGAAGATTGTATTGCTGTAATTTCTTTTGCGTTTCCAGCAACTGTACCTCTATTCTTGATGAATAATTTACATCCTGCAAAGTGTCAAGAAAAATTTCATTGGCCATTTGCGCAGTATCGTAAACGAGATCAAGTTTTCTTTCAAAAGGATATCCCATCAATTGCTTTAGGTAGGCTGTTTTTGAAACAAAAGATTCTTCGCCGAATTTCTTTTGTGCCTTTGCATTGTTCAGGGAAATAGTTGCCCGCTTATAATCTGTTTTATCTGTAATGCCCGCCTGGTATTGGTAATAGGCATCTTTCAGGCTTACATTTATTCTTTCAATATCCTGTATGGTTACATTGAGTTGTTGCAGGGTAAGTATGGCATCATAAAAAGCCTTGCTCACCATCACGGCAATATCAATGTTTTGCTCTTTGGTATTTTGCTTTGCCTGCAGCCGCACATCCGTTGAGGTGCGTGAGGCAAGCAGCACATCCCTGTTGAAAATATTTTGCGTAGCGCCTAATTGCACACCCGAAGTATTTACCGTACCGGTGTGAATAAGCATTCCATTAAAATTCAATGTTTGCAGTTGAAAATTATGCTGCACATTATAATTAAAAGTTACCTGCGGAAACCAATCGGCCAATTTGCTTTTGATGATTGCTTCCGTGATGTCTTCATTGATGTGTGCATTTTTTAAATCAGGATTGTGCTCAATAGCATAGCTAATGCAATCCTGCAGGGTAGCCTTTTGCAGCGTGTCAACTCTTTGTGCCTGCGCATGAAGAATGACTGGTAATAATAAAACGATGAATATTATTTTATAACCTTTGCCCCGCCTGCAATTGTTCTTTAGATTCCAAATTTGCATATTATTTTTTTAGACTCTTTTCTCATTACAGGCAATCGTTATGCAAAAAAGTATTACAGATAGATCCCGCAAATGGTTTGCTTTTATTGAATTTTAATACCATCCCACAAAATGTTGGCAACCTTGCAAAGGTCATTATCCTTAAACCCGAAACGGCCGCTGATGTGATACTTTGCTGTTGCCGTAATACATCCAAACACAGCAGAAGCTATCAACTTGTATTCCATTCTTTTCAGATAGCCCAAATCCATGCCTTCCTGGAAAAATTCATGGAACTTGTTGACTGAATTCTTTAATCTTTTTGCCGACGCAGTTTTTGCGTAGGGTGAGCTATTGAACTGCTCTATGAATATTAGTGCGCCCGGGTTGTCAATAAAGTACTTGCATAGATTAACCCAACCTTCAAAAAACTGTTGCCTGTAATCTTTCTTGTCTACACTAGTGCTAAACATGGCTTTCACCATTTCATCTTTTATCTGGCAATTAAGATCCAGGATAATATTGTCTTTGCTGGAAAAATAATGATAGATAGTCCCTGCGGCCACTCCCGCATCTTTTGATATGAGGTTCACGGTAGTTCCATGCAAGCCATTCGTTTTTATAAGCTTTAATGTACTTTTTAAAATGGCATTTTTCTTACCCGCTATTTCCGATTGAACGATCATTCGGTCGCGAAGGTAGAGATTTTATTTTGGTTGGTTTAAACAATATTAATTGTAGTGACAGCAAAGAAATAATTCCCTGCCTAACGTCTGATCAACAAAAATATACGTTCACACTTATATCTTGAAAAATGATCAACCACTCTTTGAATAAGAGTAACTTTTATTTGTTTCCTCTTTTTGATATATGCTGCTATCTCCATCCCTCCCCAATACAATATTTTTTCTTTAAAATTCTTGATTGTGTCAGAAACGAATAAAAATTTTTTTACATAGACTTCCTAAGATTTTGAAAGCTATTTATGGTGTTTCAAAGTATCAATTGATTTGAGTACACTCACCTTTGCTTCAGAGGCCACAGGTTTATGTGATATTTCAGATTGGTTTTTATCGGAATGTGTGAAATAGAGGTAAAAGAAAAGTAAAAAAATAATGGTAAGATAAAATGTAATAAACGCTTTTGACATTATCCTCTTTTTTTAAATGGATTTGGAATTATTGGCTTTTTTATTTTTTTTTTATTTTTTTTGCTTTCTTCAGTTGATTGTCCTTTTGAAGCATTTCGCAATTGTTCATTTTCCGCTCTTAATTCATCATTTCGCTTATTTAAAGTATCATTGGTATAGTTTAATTTCCGATTTAAATCTTGCCAGTTTTTAATTTCGTCATTATTCTTTTTTTTATCATCTAAAGCAGTCTCCTTACCCTCCAAAGTCTTCTCCCTCGTCTCCAAATCTTTCTTTTTTTCCTCAAGGCTTTTATCCATAGACTCTTGGCTCTTCTCTTCCCTAATTCTTTGTAGTTGGTTTTTGGCGGTGTCACGATCAGTTTGATAATTTATAATTACTGTAAGTAGATTCCTTTGTATTGCCCTTATTGCGGAATCTTTAAAGTCTACTTCTTTCAGTTTATTACTTAGTATATCAATATCTGAATTTGTTATCTCACTTAATAAGGATAGGTTTTTTTTATTCATTATTGAATCACTTTTGAGTGAATCAATACGATTTTCAAGCACTTTTACTATTGAATGAAGATTTGCTATTGAGGTCTTACTATAAAAAAAACCGATTGCCAAAGAGATTAAAATTGCTGTTAAAAAGCAAAGAAAAAACTTGAAAAATGACCCAGCTATCTCATGATAATTTGAAGGTGGGATGAACCACTTGGCTATTTTGAAAAATATATTGTTGCCTGGCATATTTTCTAATTCTATACTCTTTTTGTTTCAATTTTTTTTATCCAGTGTTTTATTTTTTCAAATGATATATAAGAATCATTAAAGTTGAAACTGTTATTTATGATTTCTATAGTACTATATTCAGTAGCCTGTCCAGGGAATGAATCTACTAAAAAAACAATTTGCATTAATTGAAAATAAAATTCAGTCGGAGTGCACATTTTAATAAGTTCCGCTTTTTTTAAATTTCCAATCACGTTTGCAATTGAAGCATATAGTTGATTATAAAAGAAAAAATATTTATTATCAAATTTTACCGGCGCAATATTTTTTAATATTTTACTAAGGCTTTCTAAAAAAAATTTATGTAATTGGTCCAGATGATCATTTTTGAAAAGATTAATGATAGGATAAATAAATTCCCTCGCTTTGCCAATATAAATAGTTGAAGAATTTGAAGACTTCTTAGATAATTCCCATTTGGAAAACACTAAATTATCAGCCGTGGATTTAAAATCCTGAACAGGTACTAATTTAAATGAACCGGAGTTTGGTTTCTCACTTGATTGAGTAAGTACAAGGTAAACATAATTAGCTTTATCCGCAATTTTCTCATCTATAGAGAATAAAACGGGCCTATTGGATACAACCTGATAGCCCGATTTAAAAATTGCGAAAAAAGGATAAATGGAAATAATATTGTCGCTTCTTTCACATAGTTTATCACTAAATGGGTCTATCCCAAAAACAACATTTGTATTAACATTGGCAACGCTGCGTAATACAAATTCATTAAAGTCATTTAGGTGTCTTTTTTCCAGCACCATTCCGTCTTCCCAATCTGTTTTTTCAATTTTCATCATAGCAATAATAAAATTTTAAATAATCATAGTGAACGAACTGCAAGGTGATCATTTCTGTCATCCCTGGTTATCTCCAGTTTTAAAACAGTTCCTATACCGGCATTAGCCCTTTCAGCCACATATTCATTAACAGATTGCCGGAAGACTTCTTTACCTGATTTTGTTAAACGCATAATAAATTCTCCTATGGCAACCGAATAATTTCCATGCAAGTCGAACCCATTATTTGCGCCGGTATTTATCTTAGATTTCCAGAAAGATTTATTCCAATAAGCACCATATTTTTTGTCCTGTTCCTCAATAAATTGCGAAACGTATTTAGAAATAATGGAGTTAATATCGGTTAACTTATTTACACTTACATTATAATAAGTTAGGTTTTTATCAGGATCATTAATGTTTGGATAAAGCTCTATTGCACTAAATATTAGATTATCATTTCCAGCTATTTGCAGGGATTCATCTTTATTTTGAGAAATGTGCCACCCTGTTACGGAAAAAGGAATCTTAACTGCACTATTCCAAATGTAATGAAATAATATTGGCATAAAGAAAAACGAGGAAGCCACAAGCCAGTTCCATTTTACAGAATCAAAATTCGGATCTGGTTGTTTAATCAACAACATTACATGAGGAAATATATAAATCAAGATCAAAAGCAAAAGCCAGAAGAGAAAAGTATAACCAATGATTTTACTATTTGTTTTAAAGCAATCTTTTTCAAATTCAATTCGTATTAAGCTAACTATACTTTCATTAAGGTACTTACCCTTATCGTCATCTTTAACACGAGAAGCAAAATAGCGAAGTAATTTATAATGAAAAAAGATTCCAAGGGCTAAAAAAAACATACACATAATAATCATACCCCAATTGCCTAAGTCTGCTACCTGCGTATTGATAAAGGCTATTGCAGCTAAAAAAACGGCCCCGGAAATAATTGCCGGCACAAGTTTATTCATTTGCTAAATTATTTAATCACAGATTTATAGTTTCAATCAATGTGTTTTCAATAAAAAATGATTTCTCCTGCTCAATATCGTAAGTAATCAATAAATCAGTGAGCCAGTTAATCTTTGCTTTATTTGTGTCATGATTTTTCAATGCATATTCTTTTGAATTAACGGTTATCACTTCCTCCCGTTTAATTATTTTTAATTCTGTTTCGGTATAAGATAAATCAAATTGTAACCTTATATGCAAGTGAATATTTTCCGAGTTTGAACCTTGCAAGGTCTTATGATTTTGTATAGTTATAAAGCGATTGTCTTCAAAAACAATGCTTTCCTCTTTAAGCCCCGCGTCCTTGTCAAATGTCGCTATCTCGTGCCGAAAACCAGGACCAAAAATGGACTCAGCCCCGAATAAGTACAAACTAATATTTTTACCGAACGACATGATACCATAAGAACTAACTGCAGATTCAACTTCAAATAATAAAAAGTTATTTTTAAAAAGATGGTTTTGGTATTCCTTTTCATCCTGCATGTGTAATATATGCTGTCGTTTTCTGCCTGTTATATCGAACAGTTTCTTTTGTATATTATCTGAATTATCGAAATAGAACCTGAATTGTTCCTCCCGAAATTCTATTTTGAGATTATCCTTATAATAAAAATCAATTTCTAAAAGCGGTGAATAATAAGACCGCTTACCACCGATAATTATCTTTCCAATTTGATATTGATTATCCCCCAATCCCCTATTGGTATATTGCCTCTGTTTTATCTGCAAAACCGGTTCCGTTCTAATGTGAAATGCTTCATAAAGAATATGTTTTAATGTTTGAGGATTGTTTTTCAATGAATCCCATACCAGATAGAAAGAAAATAAGATTTTAACTACAGTTTCATCATCCTCCGGAACTTTTTCAAGTTTATAATTTAACTTTCTTTTGAATTGTTTAAACTCCTCTTCATGTAGAACTTCTAATTTTTCAAAAACGCTTTTTAAAACAATCGCATCATCAAGATAATTTTCTAAAGTTGTATTAAAACCTCTGCCACCGAAATATTCAATTTTTGTCAAGATATCAGAATTCTCATATTCGCAATGGTTTTCTACTTCCTTGTGAGGAGTAAATACCACGTCTGCATTTTTATAAGTTAGTTTGTCTTTGTCTTTAACAGGGCAATTTTCTAAAAGAAACAAAAAAAAATCAGGAGTGAATGCAGTTTTATGAGATTTTCCAAAATCAAACTCAACATATCTTTTAATAGCCGTGCTCATATTTGTTATATAAAAGTAAATTCGCATTTTAAACCAGTCAGCAACAGGCGGTTCATTACCTTTATTTTGATGTCCATCTTAGCCTTATACCCCAATACTTTGGTAGATTTTACCTGGATATTTAATTTCTTATAAAAACGGTAATCATTTTCAAAACCGGGATCGGAGTTAATTTCAACATCCGTTAATGAATGTGTAATGCCGAAATTATCCATAATAAACATTTTAATTTCATGCGTTGTTCCTAAAAATTCCTGCACTTGCTGACCAGACGAATAATCAATTTTGATCTCTTTCATAAAATCACATTTAAGATAATCATCAAAATCAAGTTTTGATTTATTTTCTTTAATTTTTTTCTCGATACTTTCTTTACTGACGAACTTCCAAAAATCTATTTCGAAGGCAGAAATTTTGAGATTGGATTTGAAGATAATGCATAGCAAAGGATTTCGTTGTAAGTTTTGTCCCTCTAAATTAATCAATTCTGAAAAATCCTGCTCAGGTTCATTATCTGTTGATTGAAATTCCAGAAGCAATTTTTTGCTGTGCTGACTGAAAAGCGGATCGTTAGAATTGTAAATAAAATATCCTTCAGCAGCGTTTATTAAATTTATTATTGGGTAAAGCTCATGTTGTTTTGTACTCGGAGCAATAAGAAAGGATAGTTTTGATACGTCAATAAAGTCATCGTCTATATTTTCTTTATAGAAGCATAAATGTTCCTGATCGCTCTCAAAATCTTTTTCATCGTTAATTAGGACAATATTGACAACAGGAATCACGCTATTAATTTTTAGCATGATGTCATTGGCACCATTGAAATTATTGTCAGGCGGAGGATAAATTTTTAAAGTAAAATTTTCAGATAGGGTAATATCATCCGGAATTTCAATGTTAAAAAAATCTCTGTCGCATTCTTCAAGACACAAATTGCAAATATTGCGGATAGTCTTATTTTTTACAACAGCTTCTTCTATTGATGAGTTAAACCGAAGGGAATGCCCTAAATTTAATTTTCCTTTAAGCGATGGTAAGCCCGGTTCATTATTTATTTCAAAGGCTATATCCTCAATTTCACCTTTAAATATTTGAGAAAATAAATTATGATGAACAATCAGTTTGGGTAGTCCACCTTCAGAACACTTCACATCAAATTCAGCAAAATTGTTCCCTTTGTTTTCAACACTTGTATTTTGACAATTAAAGTCAGCAATTGAAGAAAAAAAATTTTCAGAGTTCAATTTAAAAGATTTATCACCCGTCATGATTGAATCTTTACCTTTGTATTCTAATAAAGCACAATAAATTTTATGCTGAATATTTTCGTTCAAATTGAATTGCATAAACTTTATTATAAGATTTGCCAGGAATTAATAATTGCTAATTTAAAAGTATCGGACAAATATAAAAGGATTTCTATAAAGGAATGTGGAGAATGAATTTTTCAGCTAACGTCAATTTTCTTTGACTTCAGAGTAATCTGGTCATCTGCGTCAATTTCTATCGTTTTTCCTTTTAATTTCAAATTTCCCCCATCAGAAAGTATTTCGATGCGGTTGCCACTTTTGGAAATATTAAGCGTAATGGTATTTTTGAGCTCTTTATTAGCGATAATAATCTTATTGGCGATGATAATCTGTTCATTATCCTTTTTATCAAGGAGCGTTATTTCATTACCGTTCCTTGTTTTGAACTGCTTGGTATCATTTTCTCCTGTAATGCCTGGCAGGGCTTTGCCATGATAATGGCTCCCGATGATAAAAGGCCGATCGGGGTGCCCGTCTTTAAAACAAACCACTACACTATCCTCTTTCTCAGGCATCATAATCATGCCTCTGCCTTTGCCTGCATAATTGGACAATACTCTTATCCATGAACTTTTATAAGGTTGAATATCCCAATTTACCATATATCTCACTTTAACCTTGCCAGCATTTTCTTTACTGCCTATGTCAACTACGACTGCATCCGAAGGGAAAGCAAGCGGGGTAACAAATTGCATCACATGTCGCATGGGAGTACCCAAAGCATCGGGTATGGCTTCAAATGAATTAGAATATAGTTCTGTTTTTACATTGTAGTGATGTTGAATTCCGGTTACAATAAAAGTTTCTGTTTTTTCGGAAAGATCTTTTTTGTTTACATCCAGGTCATTTAAATATTTTCCTACAAACCTGTTGCCGAGATACATTGGTGTATCGGAATTTCCTGTTAAGGTAAAAGCCGTGCTTGTAATGGATTTATAAATATCCTTACTGGCAGCATCGGTTTTATCAAGATCAGGGCTGCTTTCATGCAGAAAAAGAGTTGATTTTTTATTACCGATTGAATTATCAAGAAAACTCAATAGTTTGGTTCTATCCTTGTATTCTTGTTTAGAAACTTTGTTCCTGTTATTATCCGAATTGTATTGCTGAATTACCTGGTGCTGATTGGTAAGATAATTCAGGTTAATCTGTAAATCTAAAATATTGTCCAATTCAATATTTTTTTCAGCGGGAGGGCTAACATTGACATAAAGCGTATCACTTTTGTAATACACCCAATGGTTTCCATAATTACCCGCAATTCTTTTTGTAAAGTTAAAATCAGACTCGTCCCACTGCTGAACAGTAATCTTAGTCCCAAGGGCATTATCTGAACCAACATATTTCAGATTAAGACCGGGAGGTTTAACAGCAGTAAAAATTTCTTTCAGCGATTTTTTTTCAAACGATTGGTATTGGTTGCCATTTTCCATTATGACAGAAAGTGATTTACCTGTAATAACTAATGCAGGCACATTGTTATTTCGTCTATGCTCAATATAAAAACCAAGAATAACACCGCTGAATTTAAAAGACTTTTTATTGTAATTAATGGTTATGTTAATTACCTTACCCATTAAGTCCTTACTCGATTTGGTTATTACACTTTTTAATTTTTTATCGTTTTCACAACTAATTGTAAAAGTGGCATGATCGTATATTCTTTCCTGGCACGAGAAAGTTTTTATATACAACCCTAAATCATTTTCAATATAATTATCATTTGCCATGAATGAGATGCAACCACAATTTTTCGAAAATTATTATTAAAAATTATTGATTCAACTTGGCGACAATAAATGTTTATCCCTACTAGCAAGAATTGAATCAGGATTCTATTATTTGAGTTCCAAATAAAGTATGTTGACTAGCTTTAATAGTTAAATCAATAAACAACCTTTCAATGCTCAAGTTCTGTATGTTTGTAGTTTGTTGATTCAACTCAGGCTGACAGAGTGAAAAATCTACAATATGTGTATTGGATAAACTAATAGTCGTAATGGTTTTTTTTGTTGCATCGTCAATCAATTCAATTGTAGCATCTACACCTTCATCCACATCTTTTTTATCAAAAATTTCAATTAATTTACCGTAATTTTCCTTTGCTTTACTTCCGAAAGCGGCAAGCCTCATTTTGAATTCTGTGTTTTCGACCGTTGAAAAATTTTTGTTCACTTCGTTTTTTTGATATTTCCCAGAAAACGAAATGACATCCATTTTGATTCCGTTAATGTCAAATTTAGTAATCATTTTTTTGGTTTTAAATTGTGAGATATAATAAGTTAATTTAAAAAAAAGGTAATTTAAACTTTTACGTTCAATTCTGGGGCCTCTTTTTTTATATCAAATTTAATTTTTTCGGCTTTACTTCCAATCTCATATTCAAATCCAATTACAACCTCACCTCTCTTTGGAGGGTCTACATTAGTGCAAAGAGGTTCAGCATCCTGGGATAGTATATTTTGTTTTTTCAATCTTTTCAAAAAATCAGTTAAAGTGCGCTGTAAATCGTATCTGAATTTTTGGTCATTAAAATCTTTGTTTCCTTTCAATGTTTCATTTTGAAGGTGACTTAATGTTTTGGTAACCATCATAGATGCGTTGGCTGAGGACAAAGAAATGTTTAAGTCTTCTTTGCCTGGTTCTACATCCTTATAATAACCAATCTTTGCACTTTCTACATAAGTTTTTTCATCAAATTTATTTAATACGGAAATGTTTAAATGTTCTAATCCTCTTCTGCTTTGATCATGCAAGGATTTAGGGTATCTAAGTTCAGGACTTTCTAAAGTTGTTTCTGCATTCACAACTCCTATTACAGTTTGAAAATAATCGTAATTATCAGCAACTGCATAAGAAAGAGCAAATGCACTGCCTGCAAGGTTTAATTTTTTATTTACACTTTCTTTAATCCAACTATCGGCTTTATTCCAATCTGTTTGATTAAATATCACCTGATTAAAATAAACAACAGAAAACTTATATTCTTCTTTTGCTCGATCCATTGTATTTATAAAATCCCTCACACGATTGAGATAATCTATTTGTTTTTCTCCTGGAAGCCTCTCAACCCCCGGTAAATCTGTAACCACCAAACAGCCATTGGAATTATAGTTACTAAAGCGGTGATGCTTTGGCTTTACATCTGCTACTTTAGATTGAGTATTCACTTCCTGTAAAATCAGTTCATAAAAGTCTTTATAATTTTTGTAAGTGGTAGCTGTAAGATTTTGGGCAGGCAGTAAAATGTATGATACCTTTTCTTTTTTACTTACAACTGTATTTTTATCCAAATAAATTTCTTTAACTTCTTCAAATAAACTTTGAATGGCTGTGGGCTCCATTTTGTCTAACTTGTTTAAGTCAAAATTAATTACGGTAAGATTTCCTAAATTTTTATTTTCATCACCTACCCTTCGTTCCTGGAACATTTGTAAAGTGCGCCAGTTGCTTTCTAATAATTTAATGCCATCAGCATAATCTTCAAGGTTCTTGGTATAAATTTTTTCCGCTTCATCAAATGTATCTTTGGCAATTTTGGTTATTTCAGCCTCTGATGTGCTACCCACTTTATTAATTTTATTAATAAGGGATTTAAATAACAGGGCTTTTTGTTTTATTTCTGCAGTACGGTTGCTATTTTCGTTAATATCTACGCCAAAAATATTGCTCAATATTTTTTTTGATTCAGGTGAAAGTGCGTCTATAGCAATTTTGTCCTGCTTGATATTTTGAGCACTTTCTTTTTGGGAAATTATTTTTTCCTGTTCCGCCTTATGTCCAGTATTCTCACTCATAATCTATATTAAATTATTTAAAAATCTTTCTAAATTTCCTGATGTTAAATCTGCAATAAATTTTTTCTTACCCATGCCTTCTGTAATTTCTTTTAAGCATTTTACAATAGCAACCTGCTCTTTAAAAAAAATATTTTTGCTATTTATTGCCGGATTGCTCAAGTTCGAATAGTCAAAATCTTTCATCGATTCGAAAACAAAAGTTTGAACCTCTTCTTTTGTTTCTATTTCGTCATTTTCATTAAATGAATAATCCATTTTTTTAAGAGCAATCTTTTTTTTTGGCTTAATTTCATTTATCAGGCTATCTACAGTTTTGCTTGGCGTAATATTGCTATTAGTTACAGGGGTTAATTTACTAAAATCAATCGTGTTGACATCCTCGTCAGGGTCAGTTAACCCAAGTATAACAAGGGTCTTATTATGTTGTAATCTTGGGACTTCCATTTTGTTGAATATTTAGTTTAAATAGTATTTATGGTGCTTTTTATTTGTAGCTTGTTATCAATAAAAACTATTTCAATTTCCTTAATATTATTTTGTGATTTTGAGATCAGAAAATCTGCGATTATGTTTGCAATTTCTACATCTATTATATTCTTTATTGCTCTTGCTCCTAAGCTATTTTCTGTCTGTGAAATCAATTCCAAAATGGACTCTTTGGAAATTGAAAGATTTATTGTATAGTTTAAATATAAAGAATTTTTTAATGTACTGAGAGACATTAGAAAAATATTAATTTTCATTTCGTCTGTTAAAGGACAAAAAGGAACAATGGCAGAAAGACGGGCAATAAATTCCGGCTTAAGCTGTTTTTCTTTTTTAATCCAATAGTCCTGCTTCAGGTTTTCAATTAATCCTTTCAGATCAATATCTCCAATATTGTTATTTTTAAAATAACATTTTTCAATGAATTCTGCCGCAATATTGGATGTGAAGATGATAAGTGCATTTGAAAAATCACCCACCCTGCCGAGTTTATCATGCAACTGCCCTTCATCCATTATCTGCAGGAATAGATCAAATACAGTGTGATGCGCTTTTTCAATTTCATCAAATAAAACTACTGAATAAGGCTTTTGCCTAATTTTATTCACGAGCAATCCGCCTGCCTCATAACCAACGTATCCAGGGGGTGCCCCAATAAGTAAAGCAGCAGAGTGCTCTTCCATAAACTCAGACATATCAAAGCGGATAAATGCCTTTTCATCATCAAACAATGTTGCAGCCAATGCTTTTGAAAGTTCTGTCTTGCCTGTTCCGGTAGGGCCTAAAAGAAAAAAGGCACCAATTGTTTTTGTCTGGCTGATTTTGAGCCGCCATGCTTTTAGCTTGTTGGTTATTATATCTATTGCGTGATCCTGTCCAACTACTTTCTTTTGCAGTTCTTTTTTTATATTTTTTAATTTCTCCAGGTCGTCTTCTCCCAGTTTTCCTGCGGGAATGCCTGTGAGTGCTGAAACTGCAACATATAAGTCATTCTTCGTCAATTCTTCACCATTAAGAACAGCATTGTTTTTAGCGTTAACTTTTTTTGCTGAAACTGCCCTGTCAATTAAACTGATGGCGCTACCAGGCAATGCCGTTTCCTTTAAATATCTTTTTGAGGCATTGTAAGCTTCAGCGATGATGGATCCACTGACGATCAGTTTCTCCTCTTTATACATCTCCTCAATAGAAAACTTGATCATCTGGTAACATTCTTTTTCGATAGGTGGTTCTACCTCTACTATATCAAACAGGTTAGCAAAGTTTTCGTCCAGTGAAATGGTTTTTTGAAATCCTTTTGGAGTAGTAGTAGCTATCACTTTAATATTGCCGTTTTTTAGAATTGGTTTTAGAATATGAGAAGCCCCTGCAATTCCGAGATTCTTATCACATAAAATATCGAGATTTTCAAGAATTAAAATTAAATCCGGAAGTTGTTCTAAAGCTTCCGTTAGTTTAATCAAACGTTCTTCCGCATCGCCTTTATTGCCTGCACCTATCAGTATTTTATTCAGTCTCAATTCAAGAATTTGCAGCTCTTTATTGACTACACCGGTATCAGTATCTTCTTGAAGTTCAAGAATTAATTTTTCTATAATTTTTGTTTTACCAACACCCGGTTCCCCTGTTAATAATACATTATTAAGGTTTTTTCTATTAAAGCTTTGAAGGATGTTGTTTAATTCAACTTCTCGACCAGGGGGGTTATCAATTTCTATTGTGCTTTCATCATCACCTGCCCTGTTTTGAAACTCTTCGAGTTTATTGATCGTGTATTGAGAGAACATTTTAGAAGAGTCAGTATCCTTTACAATTCTGTTTCCTTTTTCTTTATAAAACTGCCCTCCAAAAGTCAGACCGACCTGATCAAAAGGAACATTTATAAAGCCTTTCATTAAAAGCAATGGAAATAAATCCCAGTATTGATAATCCGGTAAGTATTTATTTCTTTGACTTTTAACCCGGTTAATAACCTGCATATAATTATTTAAATTCTTTCCGAAAATGCGCTCGGAGGGGTCTGCACCGTTTGTTGTTACATCATAGTAATGCTTTGATTCGGCATATTGTTTTTCATCGGATAAGCTGCTTTTATGATCTTGAGTGAAAGTTTTGAGTGCTGAATAAGAAATTTTTATTTTTTCTAAATAGAATTCTAAGTCTTCGTAGTAACCCTTCTCGTAATATAGGAACATAAGCAAACCATAGACGGTTTGGTGGCTTGGGTTGTTGTTTTCAAATGCTTCAAACAAATTCATATTGGATAAGAAATTAGAATATGCAAACCTTTAAATTGCGAAACTATTTTTCCATTAATGCACTAATAATTTTAATACAGGAGATGAATTTAATTCCCAAATTATGTTAATGATTTTTAAAGAATTATATCAAAATAATTTGGGGAGTTCCTGATTCCACTAATACATCTCCCCACTCTCCAACTAAATGATATTTTCCATTTTCAAAAACGAATGAATCAATATTTCCGTAATCAATTTCACCGTCAATATCTTCAGTAGGATTAAATGATTTTTTTGACCAATTTACCTTCTTGGTATCGGGGAAAATGATTTTGCCCCTTCTATAACAATACTGTTCACCTGTTTTTGGAAGAGAATAAAGCGGATGGTTTTCTCTCAAGACTATTAACATCAAGAATTCCATAACATCACTATATTCATTTATTCCTAAAACATAGCTATCTTCAATGTATATCTCAGAAAATTCAGGAGTTAGCTTGTAATAATTTATTTCCGCCATAGATTATTTTTTAATATCATAATTAATTGGTGTATGGTTCCCTTGACTCCTTTTTGATACTATATTACCTAAAGGATCGATTCGTTTTCCCATTCCATTTTTTAATGCAACGTGTGGCACTTCACTTCCGGGTGTTCTTTCACTTCCTTGTTTAATAGCCATTCTTTTAACTCCGTTTTTATCAAAAAATGTTAAAGGACCAGTCGTACTTTGTTCTGCCTTCCATCCTTGACTTTTTCCATATTTGATTAGTTCGCTCGCATTAGCTTTTCTTCCATTGGCAAACAATTCGCCTAGGTTATCTTTTAGTATTTTTTCATTTTTTCCAGAAGTGTTACTCTTGTCCTTGATCCAACTTGCTCCAAGTGACAATCCACTTTCCTCAGCACTTCTTTTAAAATCTAACCAAACGCGATCACTCTCATCTTCGCAGAGTTTAAGAGCCTCTTGTATCGTTAGCTTACCTGAGTAAATAGGCTTTCTTAATACAGTTGCTTTGCAGGTCACATCATTAAAATAACCCGTTGTGTTTTTAAACCAGTTAAAATTTTCTTCTTTAGGAAAAGGATCACCACCTATTCCTCCATGAGATGTTTTATACTTTCTTGGAACTACTGAGGCATTTAAGGCATAACCAAAATAAATTCTTGTATCGCTGTACAAAGTGGTTACTAAACTGCCATGTGCCAGTGCAGAATCAATAGTAAATGAATCATCACGCTTGGCATAAAAAATATGTTCTGCTTTTGGGATATCAGATGTATGATGCAACCCATCTGTAAAATTGAGTTTCATATTTACCGGATCAAGCAAGCCCAAGTAGTAAGTCTTAAAATGATTAGCCAATTGAATTGCTACATATCCTCCACGGCTGTGTCCAATGATGCAAAGCCGGGAATCTGCACCAAATTCTTTTATCATCGCATCTATCTTAATCTTTAGCTTTTTAATTACATCCTCTACTTCACGACCCAGTGTTGTTATATCATCATTATAAACCTTTTGCTTTTCACTCCCCTGGAAATTTTTATATAATAATTTTATCCAGGACCTGTAATATTCTTTAGCATCTGTACCGTCTATTGCAATAAGAAGATCTGCCATGTGAATGAATTACAGAATTTATTTTTGAATTGGTATTATGTTCGTTTTATTCACTAAAAGTTTTTTCACAAGAGTTAAAATAAACTAAATTAAAATTGTTTCATTTATCTGTCATTCCTAAATATAATGTTCTGCTTAGCATCAATAACTTTCCAAGTTCCGGTTTTAGCCAATAAAGGATCAGGCACTGGTGGAGCTCCTGCTTTTATAGATGGAGACATTACAATACATGTAAACTTGCCTATAGTTGATAAAAGCAAGGGCGAAAATCTTTTCACTTCTATTATATCCGATAGCGTTGATTTTTCAACAGAAGCCATAAATGATTCACCTTTTATAATTCCTACAACATCAGGAAATGCAGTTGCTTTGTACGGTCTATCCTGCAATAACTTAAACATCGGAACATCATTTTCATGTATAATTTCAGATTCTGAAATTTTCAAATGACTTTTAGCCGGAGAAACTGTAAGTTCACCATCCCAACCAACCCATTCCCATCCCGGGTCTGGTGTCAGTTTAATTTTAGCTCCGTTAGTTAAGAATGGTTTCATGTGGTCTAATTGTAAGAATGCCGTTTTTATGGAAATTAATAAATTTGGCAAATTCCTTTTCTACGAATAATGGTTTTAAGTTCTTTTCCTGTTTCAATGAAACATACTGATTTCTTTTATAAAACCTCAGAATTGCTTTGGTAATCATAAAATTATTTATCTTATTTAAGTATTTAGATTATCATGATGAGAAGTTACTGATCAAATCAATTGTCCCCTGTCATAATTATAGTGGCTTAGTTTACGAAATTTACAATTTTCCAGCGACAATTTAATAATTAAAATGTTGGACAAAAAGCTTAAAATCACATTTCCAAATTGCGATAATATTATGGGATACTTGCACCTTCGGAATGAATTGGGCTGCAGGCAACAGAAGCATCCATCCTGAGTTTGAAAACGTTTGTGATTCGATGTATAAACTTCGCACTAAAAAAGAACTCTTTTTTTTCACAAGTCCGGAATGCTTTCCGTAATAATAATCTCTGGCATCGCTGCTGTATATTCTTCTGCGTTTAGTTCCTGCCTTAATTATCGCATATTTATTAGCCCACCTAATTATTCTTTTATTTCATTTTGTTTTTTAATATTTAAAAAAGGAAATTTACACCACTTTATAAAACCCCAAACAACACCTCCTTAAACTTTTCAAACTCCTGCACATGCGGAATGTGTCCCACACCTTCGAGTTCAACTAACTTTGAGCCTTGTATTTCATTGTGAATTTCTTTGCCAAGCTCAGGATATTGACCGTGTTCTTTCTTTTGTTCATCAGTCAACATTTTTTTTCCGGCGACTGTCCGGTCTTCCTGCCCGATGATCAATAGTGTTGGCACGGTAATATCCTTAAATTCATACACCACAGGTTGTTCGTAAATCATCTTATAAGTAAGCGCATTGGCCCACGCAGTTTTTTCGAAATGTGGTTTATACAGCGGCTCTGTCTGCGCTTTTACATATTGTTGATATTCGGATTTTCAAACGGGATAATAATCCTGGTATTTTTTATAAGAAGTATAAGTGGCTTTCATTTGCGAATAATTGTTGGGCCTGTGGGCGGGGATTGCCAACAGCAGCATTAAGTCACGGCACATTATATTTTGTATCTTTATTTTATGGAAGTAGGAGAACCAGCTATAGCGTACAGCAAACAAAAAATGTCCATTGAAGAATACCTTGAAATGGAAAATGCCGCTGATGAAAAACATGAATATTACAAGGGAGAAATATTTGCAATGTCAGGCGCTAAGGTCCCCCACAATACTATTGCAACAAATTTTTTGGGAACACTATTTAATAAATTAAAAGGGAAAAAATGTAAGCCTTATGGCAGTGATGCCCGTATTCATATGGAAGCCAATACCCTTTTTACCTATCCTGATATTTCCATCATTTGCGGAGAAATAAGCACACTCAATAATGATGATTACAACATACTGAACCCAACCGTAATTATAGAAGTGCTTTCAAAGTCAACGAAGAATTATGACCGGGGTGAAAATTTTAAATTATACCGTGATATTGCAACACTCAAAGAATATATACTGGTAGATTCTGAAAGTATCCACATAGAAATATTCAGACTAAATAAAAATGGTCACTGGGAACTGGAGGAATATAATTCGCTTACTGATACTGTGATCATTAAAGCTATTGATGAAACAATTATTCTCTCCGAAATTTATGACGGTGTGCGCATCGTAGATTAAGATGGAAACCTAATCATAATTGATCTGCATTAGAATTTATAGTTTCCTAACGTAAAGATATTTTATAAACGTTGAAGGCAGCGATCCGGCAACAGCAGAGATTTTGCTTAATCTGAATTTCTGTAATAAAAGACAGTATGAAATAATCAATCCACTCCAAATGCAAAAATTGGGTACTGCCATCTATAGCTACCTTCCTATTCCCATCATCGTAAATGCATATTCACCCTTTGGTAAAAGCTTATCGGCAAGCATATGAAAGCTGTAATGTATTTTAGGCTTATCCGAGAGGCCCCATCCTAACCGGTCCGGCACTATTACCCGGTAGCCTTTTTCAGCAAGCGCTTTTATGACATCCTTCCGATACTAACCATTAAAATTTTTTCCATGAAAAAGAATGACCGTCTTGCTGGTTATATTCTGCTTCTAATTTTTTTTTAAATTACATAAAGGAAAATTAACTACCATCTACATTGCCTTAAACTATACTTATGTACAGAACTCTTTTTTTTAAAAGAATAAAAGCAATTATTTTTTTAGTTTTCATATTAGTATTGTTTCCAGGTCTTTATTGTTTCTCCCAAATTCAATCAGCTACTTCTCAAAGTAAATTCTTAATAAAAAAATTAGCCTTAAAGACCTCCCGGATGATAGCTATTTCTCCAGCGTACCACAGGATGATGAGGGTTTTTTATGGATCGGTACTTTGAGCGGGCTATTTCGTTACGATGGTACCAAGGGTAGTACGTTTTCTATATGATCCTGCTGATATTAATTCTCTCGGCAATAACTATGCTTCAACCCTAAGCAAAGACTGGGAAGGAAATATTTGGATCGGAACTTTTGGAAGCGGCTTTATAAATATTTATGAGAGGGAAAAAGCATTTTGTCTTTCAATGATTCAAATACATCTAATAGCTCCGGGCTATGGCTTTGATGCCCTTGTTTGAGGTATCGGTATATATTACTATCGCGTAAACCCTAATCATTCTAAAATAGTAAACAATAAAACACAGAATATGAGTTCAAATTAAAATATTTAAACTCAAATACAATTCATTAAACGCATAATATTATCGGTTGGAAAAACCCCTTCTTGTCGTCGTAATAAAATCTGGCTTAGCTTCTGCAATTTCCTATTTTTTGGCAGAAGGAGTGGACATCCCCGAGCGGGTGAGGCTGGAAAGGTAATAACAATAAAAATAATTTTATTGAAGCTTTTAGTGATTTTGAATTCTGTGAATGGCGATAAATAAATTGATGTATTCTTAACATCAAATCATTAAATGAATTTTAATTTCTTTTTACAAAAACTCAAACAACGCCTTCTTAAACTTCTCAAACTCCTGCACATGTTGCAGTTCTGCTAATGTCGGAGCATGATAGGCGCAAGCGTATAGACCGGACACAATTTTTACCACTTTATGAGCTTTGATGAAATAAATTCACAAATCAGTATTTCATTTTCAGTCTCAATAAATACTACTGTGTATTTCTTTTTGTATGGAATGCATTTGTATCCTAACAATGCTCTTTGCGGCTCTCTGCAAACATGATAAGATTTTCGGTCATCAGCAATCGTTATAAAATAATCATAAATATCATCTGCAAACTTTTCAGCTGTAGCAACCAACCCTTTGGACTCAATGTACCAGGAGATTGATGCAATATTATCAGCGGCGGTTTCCTTTACAATTATTTTTCTCCGGCCCATTGCCTTATCATTTTTTTACTGTAAGCCCGGGCCTCGTCAAGGGTAAGTGTTTTTTCAGATTTAGATTTCAATGCTGCTTTTTTCTGTAGCGCCTGATAATTTTTTTCAGGTATTAAAACATATTTCTTTTTATCAATTACTATTTCCGTCATAGTCAAAATTTTTTATTTCAAACTTACAAAAAAATTACCGCCACGCCGGTGTTTTCAGAGCATACGCTGTAAATTATAAAAAGTGCTACACTGAAATTCCTGCAGGAAAGTGACTGTTCCTCAATATAATCTTTTTTGCAGGTACCAATCTTCCAGGATAGTAAAGTCAAGATTAAGTTATTTACAAAAAACCAAACAGCGCTTGCATAAACTTATCAAACTCCTGCACATGTGGAATGTGGCCGACATTTTCGAGTTCTACTAACTTCGAGCCTTTTATTTCGATGTTTATTTTTTTGCCCAATTCAGGATACTGTCCGTGTTCTTTTTTCTGTTCTTCAGTCAGCATATTTTTTCCCACGATGGTTCTATCTGCCTGACCAATGATTAATAAGATCGGAACGCTGATATCTTTAAATTCATACACAACCGGCTGCTCATATATCATTTGGTAAGTAAGCGCATTTGCCCATCCAGTTTTTTCAAAGTGAGGTTTGTATAGGGGCTCCGCTTGTGCTTTTACATATTGTTCATATTCCGGCTTCCATACAGGATAATAACTCTGCTGGTATTTTTTATACGATTTGTAGGTAGCTTTATAATGATGTGTTGGCCAATATTAATTTATATATTTTACATCATATTTATCAACGATTGCATTTTCATACACTGAATCTAATGAAGAAAAATTGTAATAGAAAATTATTGAAGGTCTGGCATAACGAAACATCGCTCCACACTACATTGGACAGTGTTTTCGATTTCATCATTTAGGTTTAAATTTTTTTTCTGCCCCGAATTTATTAGTAAAATGCAACAGGCTCTAATAAAAAACAGAACATCATGTTTAGGAGCGCTTCCCGCATAGGTAAAAATGCAAATAGGAAAAATATATCGACAAGGTTGAGACGTCCCGAATAAACGCCAACGCATAAGTCTTTTGATCCATAGCAATAATTTCATTAGAGGTAAAAACAGGAAATACTATATCCATGCCAGAGAATCCCAATGCTGAAAACAACAATGCCAAAAAAAATTTCTTTCTTTTGGCATTTGTTTAATTCGCATAAAACGATTCTGTTAAAAGGCTATGCGAAAATATTTTATTCTTGTGCTTTTGATTTTTGGTAACGGGCCATTTCTTCAATATCAACATTTTCGACCCTGGCGGTAATCAGGTCATAGTCATCGTCCAGGTTAATTATCCATATGTTTCTACTGTCTTCATTTACCTCAATCACCTGCAGAATGTTGTACTCTATATATTGTCTTTTTACCATTTTTCTTATGTCGTTGGGTAGATCTTTTACCGTGCCATATGAAATGCTGTACTTAAGGTTTCCCTTTATATCATACAGGGCTTTATTTTCCTGCTCGTTTTTAGTAAAGTATACCAGGTAGAATTTTTCCAGCCTGTACCATTTTGCATTAGATGCATCCTGGAATGAATGAGAAAAGGCTTGTAGTGCATCCTGGCTTACACGCATTTCAGCAAGCGATCCGTCACCAGAGGGATTTGCCAACATATCACCATAAATAAATGACGAACCAGCCTTTGATTTGTGAATTCTTAACTGGGCATTTGAAATGTCAGTAAATGAAACGAGGGCGAGGACTACGGCTAAAATATTTTGGGCTATGTGTTTCATTGTTCTAATATTTAGTTGATCATTTTGTTTTTAATATCAAAACTAATCGGAGAACTAATGAAATTTTAGCGCGGCTGAGTATCTTGACGCTATGAGGGAGTGGACAGGCAATTTGAATAAGTAAGTCAATGCATGTTAACCTTCAGAATAGTATGGAGGAATCCTTCCTGCTCCTGGGACAGTTACAGGAGACACACCGCTTAGTTTGAGATAGCCACCCTCGCCCGCAGCTATTTTAATACTTCATGTAAGTTTATGATATGAGGGTGATGCGCACCCTTTCACGGAGTATTCTGCCTGGTCGGGAACTATGACGCGATACCGTTTTCGTTCAATGCTTTAATAACATCTTTCCAGTAATATCCATTAAAATTTTTCCATGAAAAGGTACGGCACACTTTCCATTTGGATTTGCAGCTGTAATATCCATATAAGCCATCTTTATATTTTGCTTCTTTATGTGAAGCCCAATGTTGTGTAGAGGATAAGGATATGTGACTTGCGCATTGGCGAAGCTATGAAGAGTAAGTATTAATAAAATAGTGGAACATAAGTTCATCATCGCTAAAATGGTAGCGATCAGGATTTTGATGCAATAATTGCTGCCATTAGGTATAACCCAAATCATTCATCGGTCACTGATGTCGACAAATCAAGATTTGATGATTTGAAAGTAAGTGTGCGCAGACAAAAGTATTTTGGAAAAGACGGTTTGTATTTCTGCGGCTTTTGGATCAGCCCTACCGGTCAAATCCGCGAGATAGCCTCGAATGCAAAAAAAATTGAAAAGGACATTGCGGAGAGAGAAAGCTCACATGAATATAATAAATATTAAAACTTATCTCTCCTGAAAGATGCGATTTGATTTTTAATTGCGCACTTTCACTTCTAGTATTCTTCGCAAATTTCTTCGTTTGAAACCTGGCTGAAGAATTTCGTGCCGGGTTAAAATCCCTATTATAAAAGAATATACTTTTGTCCGGATATAATTTGTAAACTTCGGCCTCAAAAAATACTTGTAAAATGGCTCCAATCAATACAGCTTTATGTTCTTTTGGAATGAGCGGATGGGTTTTTCACGCACCATTTATATATGCAAACCCTGCATTTAAATTGTATGCAGTGTGGGAACGAACTAAAAACCTGGCAGAAGAAAAATACCCGAGAATAATAACTTACCGAACGCTCGAAGATATGCTTGCCGACGAGACTGTAGAGTTGGTTATCGTAAATACGCCGAACTATACTCATTACGATTATACAAAAAAAGCATTGGAAGCCGGCAAGCATGTGGTTGTTGAAAAACCTTTCACCGTTACAGTTGAAGAAGGAAAAGAACTAATTGACATTGCAAAAAAGCAGGATAGAAAATTATCTGTTTATCAAAACAGGCGCTACGACAGCGATTATAAAACCATACAGAAAATTCTTAAGCAAGATGTGTTGGGAGATATTGTCGATGTTGAGATGCATTTTGACAGGTTCAAGGAAGATCTAAGCCCTAAGGTACATAAAGAGATTCCCGGCCCCGGCACTGGTTCCTTGTACGATCTCGGTTCGCACTTAATTGACCAGGCACTGCAACTTTTCGGGAAGCCTGACAAGCTTTTTGCCGATGTAAAGCCGATGCGGCCCGTATCCAAAGTGGATGATTACTTTAATCTCATATTTTTTTATAAGACATTCAGGGTGCATGTTAAGTCGAGCTATGCTGTAAGAGAGCCATTGCCTGGTTATATTTTTCATGGATTGAAAGGTTCGTTTATTAAATCGAAAACAAACGTGCAGGAAGATATGCTAACCGCAGGCCAGGCGCCGGGACAACCAGGTTGGGGCACTGAGCCGGACACCGAAAAGGGATTATTGCATACGGAGATAGATGGAAAAGTTGTAAGAGAATATATAATATCAGAACAAGGTAATTATGCCGAATATTATGCGGGTATTGCCGCCGCCATAAGGGAAGGCAAACCCTTACCTGTAACGGCAGAAGAAGCACTGGATGTGATTAAAATAATTGAAGCTGCTTATAAAAGCAATCAAACAAATTGTATCGTAGAACTATGAAATTGTCAGCTAATACCTTGCAAAAAATAGATGCCGGGAAGGTGATGATTCCCGGGCAGGAGTTATTGCAATTACCAGAAAAGGTTTTGCAATTTGGTACGGGCATATTACTTCGCGGCCTGCCTGATTATTTTATCGATAAGGCAAATAGAAGAGGAATTTTTAATGGGCGTATTGTTGTCGTTAAATCTACTTCCAAAGGAGATACGTCTGCCTTTGAGGAGCAAAATGGGTTATACACATTATGTATCCGGGGTTTAGGAAATGGAAAAAAGATTGAAGAAAATATGATCAATTCTTCTATCAGCAGGGTCTTGAATGCCTCAACTGATTGGCGGCAAATTTTAGATTGTGCTCATGATCCGAATTTTCAAATCGTCATTTCGAACACAACCGAGGTTGGAATTAAACTGGTAGAGGGTGATGGCATAACCAATGATCCACCCATTTCTTACCCAGGGAAATTGCTGGCTTTTTTATACGAAAGATTTAAGGCTTTCAAGGGACGCAAGGAAAGCGGCCTGGTGATTATTCCAACAGAACTAATTCCTGACAATGGCAAAAAGCTGGAATCAATTCTTATGGAACTTGCAAAATTAAACAGGCTTGAACAACCATTCATGGAGTGGCTTGCTCACGATAATCATTTTTGTGATTCGCTCGTAGACAGGATAGTTACCGGTACACCATCTCAGCAAGTTAAAGATGAAATAGAAAACCAATTGGGCTATGAAGATGATCTCCTGACCGTTTGCGAAGTTTACCGGCTTTGGGCAATTGAGGGGGGTGAACCAGTGAAAAAAGTTTTGTCATTTGCAGGCGCTGACGAAGGAATGATAATAGCTCCCGACATTGCATTATACCGTGAGTTAAAACTCCGGTTATTAAATGCAACTCATATTATGAGTTGTGGAATAGCTTTCCTTGCAGACATCAAACTGGTGCGGGAAGCGATGCAAGATGAATTCATGTCTTCCTATATTTCCAGTTTAATGAAAGAAGAAATAGGTCGGGCAATTCCTTATGAAATTGACCCGGATGTCGTTGCTGATTATTCTGATCGGGTACTTGACAGGTTCAGAAACCCACATATAAATCACCTCTGGCAAAATATAACGCTTAACTATAGTGGTAAAATCAGGCTGCGTTGCGTGCCGGTGTTACATACTTTTTATGAAAAATATCACAAGTCCCCGGGATTTATTGCCTTGGGTTTTGCTGCGTATATTTATTTCATGAAGCCGGCTAAGCAAGATGGAAAGCAGTTTTACGGCGAGCGGGATGGTGCATACTATTTAATCGAAGACGAACAGGCTGGTAAATTCAATACGCTATGGCAAACAAGGCCTGCGATGGATGTTGTACATGAAGTATTAAAAGATGTCGATCTGTGGGGCAAAGATCTTACTAATCTTCCCGGGTTTCAAAATTCAGTTTCAGAAAATTTAAAAAATATTATGAGCAAAGGGATGGAGCATACATTAAAAGTTGTTCATCATTTAAACCTGGCGAACAATGAATCATAAAGTGACCAAAGTACATCCGGCAGATAATGTCTTAGTTGCATTAAATGACCTGGAGGAAGGCGAGGAAGTATTATATAACGGCGAGCCATATGTGATCATAGGCAATGTGCCGGCTAAACACAAGTTTGTGGTAAAAGATATGCAGCCGGGCGACGAGCTATTTATGTATGGTGTATTGGTAGGTAAAGCGCAAAGCTTTATTCCGCGTGGTTCAATTATTTCAACAGTAAACGTAAAGCATGCCGCCAACAGTTTTGAGGTAGGAGATAGAAAATTAGATTGGCATAAGCCTGATGTTTCGAAATTCATCAATAAAACTTTTATGGGTTTCTACCGGCCTGATGGAAAAGTTGGTACGGCGAATTACTGGCTGGTAATCCCACTGGTATTTTGCGAAAACCGCAACCTTGAAGTATTACGTGAGGCCCTCGTAAATGAATTGGGTTACGGAAGAAATCAAAACAAAAAAGCGGAAGTATCAAGGCTGATTGATATTTATAAAAGTGGTAAAAATATTGATGAGATATTGAATGCGGATATAAGCGTCCGCGAAGAAGAGATAAAGAAGCAACGGCTTTTTCCAAATGTGGATGGAATAAAATTT